>CAWUIH010000073.1:0-7026 GCA_963922495.1 uncultured Coxiellaceae bacterium
ACAATCTTCTGAATAAATGAAACTTTTATCCAATAGATAACTAGCAATGACTTGCTTGGTAGTAATGCTGATGTTACTAGCGACGAGGGAAGATGATCTCTATATTCCGAAATCCTTCCGGTGTGGCGCACCCCGTGCTTGTCTCGGCTGTCCTCGTTTATAAGCTATACCACACGTTGATGCGCCGTAGTTGCGTGCGAGAGGTAATGAATTTCTTCTAAATATGCGATGTAACGATCCAGCAGACTCTCATCCAATAATGGAAACGCCATGCCTTGTGCATTAAGTTCAAGTATGGAGCGCGTCATTTGAATGTCTTCGGTGGTATCCGGCCCTTGTATGCGACCGTATTCTTCATGAGTATACAAATATTGAAAGGGGAACAATGCATTATGGGGATCAAGCTGTTTAATGTACTTCTCAAGCCAGTGGCGTATTGGAATAATTTTTATGGGATACCCGCGATTATTTAATAGATGTATCAGAGATTGCCACGAAACATGGTGTAAGTTGGTGAGATTATAGACGTGTGAGTGACAATCTCGGCCGAGGGTGACAATCGCTTCCGCCATAAAATCAACCGGCAAAAAGCGAATGCGCGTCTTCCAATCCGGCGCAACACCCAACTGAACGCAAGATTTCACCAACGCAATGAGATGATTCGCTGTTGGGCAATACCCG
The DNA here is from genome assembly GCA_963922495.1 of uncultured Coxiellaceae bacterium. Lineage (GTDB taxonomy): Bacteria > Pseudomonadota > Gammaproteobacteria > Coxiellales > Coxiellaceae > CAWUIH01. The sequence goes on from CAWUIH010000073.1 coordinate 682, forward strand.
GTGCGTGTATCACCCAAGATCCACCCGGGGCGATACACGTGAACGGAATACTTTTTCTTTATTGCGCGGGCAATGATGAATTCTGAAGCCCACTTGGTTTGTGAATAGCCGTCTGCTAATGAACTCACTGCGTTGGGATCGGTGGGAAGGGCCTCTTCATTATCACGCTTTGAGGGTAGCGCACTGAGCGATGAGATGTAATGCAGTTGTTTGGGTATCCCCGTTCTCATCAACCGCAACAAGTGGTCAGTTGATCGCACATTGGCTTGTCGCAACTGTGAATAAGCATACACGTGATTAACCTGGGCGGCTGCATGATAAATGGTATCCACGTGGTGACAAATCATCCGGTATGCGTTCTGTGTTAATCCCAATTTGGGCTGAGTCAGGTCGCCAATGACATAGCGCACGGAATCGATTGTGCCTGAATTCCAATGTTCATGCTGTTGTAAAAATGCGTTTATTTTCGCAATACTGTGGGGATCCCTCACCAATGTAAACAGGGGACCATCACTTTTTCTGAGTAATGCACGCAATAGGTATTTGCCTAAAAAACCACTGGCTCCGGTTAAAAGAGTGCCTCGGTGTGCGTTTGTGAATGCGGCAGTGTTTTCAGGAATTTCCAGATGAATATCTTTATTTATGGATGAAAAGGAGGCACAGGCAATGGCGGTGGGCTTCTGAATAATCAACTGCAGCATGGCGGACACGGTGGGATTTTCTAAAAATTTGCTGAGGTTAACCTCGACGGAAAAGTGCTGTTTTACTCGACTGATGAGGGTCATCACGGATAATGAATGCCCGCCTGCGTCAAAAAAATGGGTATGGTCCTCTATATCATTACGTTGCAGCAGCTGTTTCCAAAGGGCGATCAACCGACTGCTTTTATCGGTCTTGCTGCATGAGACATCTGCTGAAACCAATGATTGTGATCGTTTGTGAAGTGCTTGCAACGCATGACGATCAATTTTTCCATTCTGGGTTAACGGTATTTCTTCGACGATGTGATATCGCGTTGGATGGGCATATTGCGGTAAATGCACGTTGAGGTGCTTTTTGATCGCTGCAAGGATGGATGCACCGTTTGCATGGTTTATTATTGTGATCATTGCCAATAAATATTCATCCCATTGCACTTTAATACTGAGGATGCCACAGTGTAACACACCGGGTACGGCTGATACCGTGTCCTCAACGGTGGCGACATTGATACGATGCCCCCTAATTTTGACTTCATGGTCTTTGCGATTGAAAAATTTCACATTACCATCGGGCAGACACATCCCATAGTCACCGGTTCGGTATACGCGATCGCCGTGTTCCAATGCGTGTAACGGTGTCTGTTGTGTTGAAATAAAACGAGGACGGGCTGGCGTTTGCGTATAACCTAGTGACAATCCGACGCCACCCACCACAATCTCACCCATGCACAGCGGGGGTAACGGATGGAGATCGTTATCAACCACGTAAACGGATGAAAAACGAATGGGTTTACCAATGGGGATGTTTTTATAGCAAGCTTCAAGATTGATGGGGTATACCGTACTGAATGTGGTATTTTCTGTCGGTCCGTATCCATTCAATACGTTAATCGGCGGTTTTATTTGGCTCTGAGCCAATAACGTTACACTCGCGGGTGACACCACGTCGCCGCCAACGAGTAAGTTTTTGAGGCCCACAAACAGCGAAATGTCCTCGCAAACATGACGATCAAAGAGTCGCGCCGTTAACCACAGGGTATCGATACCATGGGTTTGAATGACGCTCTTTAGAGACTGACTATCGAGTTGGATGTGTTGAGATAAAATAACCAATGTGGCGCCGTTCAAAAATGCTCCCCAGACACTGAATGTGGCGGCATCAAAGGCCAAGGGGGCACTTAATGCGATTCGATGGTGAGCATTGATAGCTATGTAATCCGTAGATTTGACCAAACGAATGATGGCTTCATGGCCAACTTTAACTCCCTTAGGTGTTCCTGTAGAACCGGAAGTAAACATAATGTAAGCAGGGGCACTCGGCAAGGTCTGATTCGGAGAAATAAAGTTATCGTAACACACCGCGCGTTCAATGGCTCTCCGATCGGAATAGCCAACCCGATGTTGACCAAATTCAGACACATACTCCGCATACCGTTTTTTGTGATCCGTGACAAGGTAAAAAGGGGTTAAGCCCGATAAAGCGCGACGGATGAGACAAGCACTGAAGCAGTCCGGTAACATCACGTAGGTTTTATCGACGTTGATCGTTGCCAGTATCCACACCAGTGTTAACAACTGATCGTCGATCTGTAGACAGACATACTCGCCCACATCCCGTTGCTGCAATATGGCACTGACGGTGTTGACTAGCACCAATAATTCATCATAGCTGAGAGACGTTTGTGACGCGTGATCGATGATGGCTGTCTGTGATGGATTGCTGCTTGCGTGATTTAAAAAAATATTCCAAATGTGATGATGCGCATAGGGAAACGGGGTCTTATCGTTGATCGTATCGTAAAAAGCTGTGACTTGACGAGGACGCAATAACGGCAAGGTGGATAACGTCTGTTGCCCATTGTTTGCGAGTATTTGGCTCGCATAGCGTAATTGTTTTTTGATCGTTTTGAGCTGCGCTCTTTTGATGAAATCTTTTTCTGCAATCTGCGCTTGAATAATTAATTCGTGATGGTGTGTGCAGTAAATAAAATGGCACAGTCCTTGGGGGGCAATGTGACGACACGCTTCGGGTGTGGTCACGCAATCAACGTACAGTTGGCCCTTTAAAATTTGAGTCGTCAGTGCCGGGTAACGAAAAAAAACTTCCTGACAAAATAACCCGCGCAAGGCCAAGTTTTTATTAGCCAGTGCCACTGTCAGATAAGCGGCATCAAAGGTTGTCTGTCGATCCATCTCAATGCCAAAAGGAATGTATTCACAGAACGCGTTGTATGGATTATCACCCGATTTTTTTAGAAAACAACACGGGGATTCTGAAGACAGCCGATAAAGATACCCTAAAATTAAGGCAAGGACCGTGTCTGTACAACGACTCAAACCACGGGGTAATCGCAATGATTCACGGACAGTGACTGTCGGTTGATCGCTGTAAAGACTCTCAAAAATAAATCGCAGTCCATCATTGGAAATACGGGTCAGTTGTTTAACCCAAAAAGCTTCGTTACGTTTGTGGTGTCGATAGGCCGCTGTTAACCGCTCTACCTGCGGGTGCGAAACGCAAAGATTGCAAGGCACATTGATTTCCAAAATATCAACCGGATCACCTTGTAACGTAAGCAGTCGTTCCAGACAGATCACGTCTGTTTTTGTTTTTACTCTGAGAGCAGCGCTACGCTGATCAACCACATCGCCAGGACGGGCAGCGCGAGACACCACCTCCCGCGTCAATTGCGACACAATGTATAATTCGTGATTAATGATTACCTTCAGGCACGTTAGGGGGTTATCCTGGGCACCGAATGAGAATGCTCTAAACAAACGCAATATATCCTCCGCTGCGCTGTTCCAATCAATCGCACCCACTCTATCTGGAATATCTTTGCGTGAAAAACAGGACACACGATCGGTTGTCATTTGCACAACCGGGCGGATCCTGCCCTTCACCAGCTGTGTGGCAAAATCTTTAAAATCCTCAGCGCAGGTTGCATGACAACGGATATTTAAACTTTCTGCCGTATCGTTGTCTGTCACCGCCACGGATCGTTGCCAAAGTATTGCACCCGTATCAATCCCTTGATCCATCAGATGCCAGGAGTAACCGTGAGTGCGCTCATCATTGATGAGGGCCCACGCCGTGGCATTTTGCCCACGATACCTGGGCAATAGGGAATTGTGATAATTCAGGGCCATCTCTTTGGGTAACTTCAGAATATTGTCTCGCAAGACAATGGGATTAGAAATACTGAAGAGATAATCGAACGATTGCGGATATAAACTGCGTTGATTGGCCTGTTTGAGCCGATGACAGGGTATGCTACGTTGCATTGCCCAACGAATCACCTCGGCATGATCGGTAAAAAGACGTCGTATTGGAATGCCGAGATCGAGCAGCACGTCGCCGCAATGCATTACTAAATGATCGTCTCCAACAATAACACCGTCTTTTGGTAAGAATTCAGTGGGCATTATCATAATACCTTGGATTATCTGTTAAATCAGCGAGTTAAATACCGCTACAATGTCTATTTCGGTTTTGAATGTACTATCTTGTTGCTTTTTCATCCATACTTCATATAAAATTTCTAGCAATTAATATTAATTTAAGGAATGGGAGGTACGCATGCATTTGAGGTCTGATTGGATTGCATCATTACTCGAGGAAACGAATGGTGCTCTATTGATTCTTAACGCGCAATACAAAATTGAAGTGGTGATTGGAGAGATAAAGAATTTCTTAACTTTTGATGCCGATCCAGTCCATCAGGACTACCTGAACATCATTGCCTCTCATCCAAACCATAGCAATCATCTGGACGCGATTAAAAAGGCGCTAGAAACAAAACCATCACGAAAAGCGGTTGCAATCACTCAAAAAGTGACTATGATCATGAAGCATGTGGATCAGAAATGGTTCATATTTTACCGCTCTCACGCGGTCAGTGACTATCAAGCGTATCTCAAAAGTATCACTGATGTCATGCCCGGTAACTTTTATTGGAAAGATCGGCAAGGGCGGTACTTGGGATGTAACCAAGCACTCCTAGACACGTTAGGCTTTGAACCCGAAGAACTGATCGGCAAAACCGACTACGATCTTTGGCCAAGTCAAGCCGAAAAGCTACTGTCTCACGATAAACAAGTCATGGATTCACGCAAGCTGCTCAGGTTGGAAGAAAAAGTAACGCTCTCGGACAAAGGTGACCGCTATTACACGGTGATAAAAATTCCGCTATTTGAGGGAAACAAGGTCGTTGGAATCATCGGTAATTCATTAGATATCACGCCACAAATCACCATGCGCGAGCAACTCGAGCAACAGAAGCAGATGGTTGAAGCCGCCAGCCATGCCAAATCCGAATTTATTGCGAATATGTCGCACGATATCCGCACCCCAATCACCGGTATCCTGGGTGTGATGCAAATGTTCTTGGATGAATCCGAAACTGCCGCGGCACAACTGCATCAATCCACTTCGTTATCTCAGTATAAAAATATCATCCAGCAACTCATCGCCAATACCGAAACCCATGCCACCAACGGCATTGCCGCCACCGAACAACTGTTGCAATTGTTGAATGAAATTCTCGAAGTGGTGAAAATTGAATCCGGCAAGATCGATGTCCAACCCGAAGCCTTCGATATCCGTGCCTTGGTGCAGCAAAATATCGAGTTGTTACAACCCGTCGCCACGCAGCAAGGGTTGGATTTGTGTGCTGAAATCGCAGCAACCGTACCCCAATATGTGCGCGGTTTGCGCCGTTATCTCAACCGTTCATTACTCAATCTCATCAGTAATGCACTCAAATTTACCAAGCAAGGATCCGTGACCGTCACTGTCGCGGTGGCTGAAGATCAGGGTGATGCCGTTACTCTAACCATTAAAGTTACCGACACCGGTATCGGTATTCCCCCAGATAAATTCGACACGATCTTTGAGCATTTCTCACGGCTCACCCCATCGTATGAAAACAACTACGCCGGTTCCGGCCTCGGATTGTACACCGTGAAACACTACGTGGAGATGATGCAAGGTAAAATTGCCGTGCACAGTGAATTAGGGCAAGGCACGACCTTCACGCTCACCCTCCCACTTGAGATCACCGACCACGCCGATGCGTTATTTGATCCCAATGCCGCGGTGTTACAACACGCCGCTGCAAAGCCCATTGCTTCGCCCGCCACGACTCAAGCCGTATCCACAGACGAGGATGCTGCTCACCCCAGTGCGTATGTCTTGATCGTTGAAGATAATCCCATGGCCGCCGGTACTGCCAAAATGACCTTGAAACGCCTGCAATGTCGCTGCGATCTCGCCACCAGCGGTCAAGAAGCGGTGGAACACGCGCAGCAAAATTTATACGATTTTATTCTCATGGACATCGGCTTACCGGATTTCAGTGGCATTGAAGCCACACAGAAAATTCGCGCCTTTGATGCTGTCACCCCGATTATTGCCTTAACCGGCCATGTGGGGGACGCACAACAGCGTGCCTGCTTGGCAGCCGGCATGAATCAAGTGCTGATTAAGCCGGCTCCGGTTGCGGCCATCCAAGCGCTATTGCAGCAATACGTCTCTCCAGAAAACCCCGCCACAGCAACTCCCCCAGACCCCGAGAATAGCGACGCTGTAGTGGCGATCGACTGGGACGGTTGCCTGAAGCTGTATGACGGCGACGAAGCATTC
>CAWUIH010000074.1:0-6923 GCA_963922495.1 uncultured Coxiellaceae bacterium
GACGCATGTATTCTTGGATGCCGAAGTTATTAATGGCTGTTTCAAAATGCAAAGCTGCTGCCATATTGATTGGAGAAACGTCGGTAGGGCCATGACATCCCGTCCTTACATGATAAATCTCAGCAAGATGTGCAACCTTCATCATCGGTGTAATACCACCACCATGAACAATAGACATACGAATATAGTCAATCAACTGCTCAGTAATCAGCATTGTACAGTCGAAAATGCTATTAAACACCTCACCAACGGCGAGAGGCGTCGTGGTATGCTGACGGATAATACGAAAACCTTCTTGTAGCTCTGCAGGAACGGTATCTTCCATCCAGAACAAATGATATGGTTCCAGCATCTTGCCTAAGCGCCCTGCTTCAATGGGCGTTAAGCGATGATGACAATCATGTAAGAATAGTGGCTCATCACCATAGTTTTCACGCAATTTTCCAAATAACTTTGGAACATGATTCAAGTATTTCTCAGTTGACCACTCATTCTCCGGTGGCAGTCCCTTTTTAGCGGGCTCATAAAACATTTTATCTTTTGAAACACCGTAAGTCGCATTTAAACCTGGAATACCACATTGTGCTCGGATAGCGAGATAACCACGATCAATATATTTTCCAACTTCCTCAACGGTCTCTCCAATATCGACACCATTTGCATGACCATAAACCATAACCGCTCTGCGGCTGCGTCCTCCCAACAAATTGTAAACCGGTGTGTTAAGCGCTTTCCCTTTGATATCCCAAAGGGCCATGTCAATCGCCCCAATCGCAGACATCGTCACCGGACCACGACGCCAGTAAGCGCCTTTGTAAAAATATTGCCAAATATCCTCAATTTGCAAAGGATCACGACCAATCAAACAAGGAAATAGATAATCTTGCAGATAAGTGGCAACCGCTTTTTCACGGCCATTAAGCGTCGCATCACCCAAACCGTAAACACCCGCATCGGTATAAATTTTCACAGTTACAAAATTTCGACCTGGAGAACACACAAAGACTTTTGCATCAGTAATTTTCATTTTTGAATCCGCCTATGTTAATTTTTAAAAATATCTAATGGAATTTCGTTAATTAAATTGCGTCCAATCACTGGGTACTGCTCCACTTCGTAAACTGTGCCACTTGCTGGGGCGGAGGCATTGGAGGCCCAAAAAATTGCGTGGTGCGCGATGTCTTTAGGTCTTAGTAATTTACCCGATGGCGCGTAAGTTTCAGGAATTTTATCTTCCCAACTTTCGGGAAAACCTTCACGTTGCTTGATTAAACTCTCATTAGCAGTCAATGTCCAACCAACATTCAATTGATTAACTCTAATACCCTCTCGGCTCATCGAATTGCCAAGATTTCGCGTCATTGTCATCAAGCCACCTTTGGTAATCGAATATCCCAATAGGTCTGCCTGACCACAGTAGGCATTGATCGATCCAATATTCACAATTGTTCCAGCAGTTTTATTTTTTCGGAATTCTTTGATGGCCACTTGTGATAAAAACAGTGGAGCGACCAAGTTTAGATGAGTAACCCACTGAAAATCTTCAATTGTCAAATCATCGATTGTATTACGTGGCGATTTACCAGCGTTGTTGATCAAACTATCTAAACGACCAAAATGTTGGATTGTTTCCGTAACTAGGGCCTCACAATCTTTTTCAGTGACCTCTGACAAGGTGCTGAGGTGATACGCTGCATTTTCTTCACCAAGCCTAGTAACCATTTTTTTTGCGCGCTGCTCGTCGCGCCCATGAATCATCACTTTTGCACCCTGGGCCACAGCCATCTCAGCAATAGCCGCACCTATTCCGGTGGTTGATCCAGTGACAATCACAACTTTGTCTTGCAATAACATGTTAACCTCTTGACTTTGGGAGACTTTCGCTCCTGAAAAACTGATTGAATCCGTTATCTCTACTATTGGGACTCATCCTTACTCTGAATAATATGTGTCATCTTACATCTTTACATGTCATTAAACAAAATCTGATAAAAAAATTTAGTTATCGTATAGTTACATATACATTTGCAAAGCAATGAAATCAGATTACAATTATTAATCATCATTTCAAATTTCAATGAGCATACAATAAGATGAGTATTAACGCCATACTTCAGCAATCGCCAATTATTCCAGTGATTGTAATCGACACATTGGAACATGCTATTCCTCTTGCAAAGACCTTTGCTGACGCAGGTATCACTACGTTAGAAATCACCTTACGCACTGATCATGCCATTGAGGCTATCAAGCAAATTAAAAAGCAACTGCCGCAATGTACCGTCGGTGCAGGAACTCTGGCTACCGTTGAACAGTTTCAAGCGCTTAAAGATGTTCAGGCTGATTTTGCCGTCAGTCCCGGTATTAACACAACACTAATTACAGCAGCCAAGCAGCATCAGATACCATTTTTACCGGGAATAGCGACGCCAAGTGACATATTATTGGCAATTGAACATCACTCCTCAACACTTAAATTTTTTCCAGCAGGATTAAACGGCGGTATTGCCGCTTTAAAAAACTTTGGCAGCGTCTTTCCAGGAATTAAATTTTGCCCTACGGGTGGCATTAATGCCGACAACTTGTTTGAATTTTTAGACCTTGATAATGTATTGAGTGTCGGTGGCTCTTGGTTAGCGCCTCGCGACCTTCTTCAATCTCAGGATTGGGAAGCCATTTATCAATTAGCAACAGCAGCAATTAAAGAGGTGAAATAATGACACTGACCCCATCAAATATGATGCCGCTTGGTACAAAAGCACCTGATTTTTCGCTACCAGATACAATCAGTGATAACATGATAACGTTACAAGATAATCATGGCAAAAAAGCTACCGTGATACTATTCATCTGCAATCATTGTCCTTTTGTGAAGCTGATTAATGAAAAATTGGTAGAGGTGGCCAATCACTTTCAACCGCAGGGTATCCAATTCATCGCTATAAGCGCTAATGATGTCTCAGAGTATCCCGATGACGCCCCTGAAAAAATGAAAATAGTCGCTGCAGAACAAGCATATTCTTTTCCCTACTTATATGATGAAACTCAATCAGTGGCAAAAGCGTACGATGCCGCTTGTACTCCTGACATTTTTGTCTTCGATAAAAATTTATCTTGTGTGTATCGTGGGCGTTTTGATGATGCCACACCAGGAAAAAATATCCCGGTTACGGGCAAAGACTTGTCAGCAGCACTTGACTGTATAATCGCTGAAAAGGCAATTAACTCCCGTCAAATTGCCAGCCAAGGCTGCAACATCAAATGGAAATGACTATTCTCTGATAGGCTACCCATCTGAAAGGCAACTTCGTTGATGCACTATCTCTATCGTAACGATAAAAAACATATATTTGTGAAACTCTTTCCGGTCACATAAGCTTGTTTATAGTAGACAAAACCTTTGGAGAGTATGATGAAATCATTAAGCAAATATTTTTTTAACGCACTGGCGGTAAGCGTATTAGGGCTAGGAGTTTCAGTAGCCGTGGCCAACAACTACAATCATAAAAGTAGTAGCGAAACCTTCACAGCAACATTCAGTCCATCCAATGAGGCTGGAGAGGTGACCAGCCCTGGTATGAATAGTAGTGGTGAGGGTGATTTTATTTATAATCCGATGACACATAAACTCTTATTTGATATCAAGTATAAATTAAGTCAACCGGCTTATATGGCTCACTTTCACCTTGGCGCGAAAGGCCACGATGGTCCGATCATTCAAACCATTTGCGGGCAGCCTGCACCGACTTTGATTGGTCAATGCCCTGACACTGACAATGCTACTGTAAAAGGTGTTTGGAAAGTTCCTCAAAAATATCGCATGGATCTACAAAAAGGGAACATATTTATAAATTTCCACACACACTTAAATCCAAAAGGTGAACTGAGAGCCCAGCTAATTCCGAATAACACACATTGAACTGTTGTCACATGAGGGATCGAGTAGCGATCCCTAATGTCAAACCTGTTGAAATTAGAAGTTTCTAACCATTACTCAGAGTTCACTATCAACACAAAAAATAGTAGAAATATCGTTTTTCTATGCGGTCGCAGGCAAAGCACCACGGCATTTGTCGTGAGTGAATGAGCTATCCCAATTTCACAGCAAACGCAGTAATGTTGCGAAATTGGGTCAAACTGTGGGTTTGTAGCAGTAAGTACCACGGGTTTTTACCCATGAGAATCTATTTTATGAAATTCCGCCTTGAAATTTATTGTACAAAGATATTTTCTTATAAAAAAATGTGTTTTTACATATTTCTTAGCAAAATAAAGAGAATCGTGATCAAATAGAATCAATTATCAAATCTTTAATTTCTCTAACTGCTTTTGCAAGACCAACAAAAACTGCTCGTGAAATAATACCATGACCAATATTTAATTCATTGAGACCAGGAATTCGAGCGATAGATTTTACATTATCAATGGTCAGACCATGACCTGCATTCACTTTTAAACCAATATTATTAGCATATTTTGCTATTAATTCGATTTTATGTAATTCCTCTAATCGCCGCACGTCACTGTCGGCATCCGCATAGTGACCGGTATGAATTTCAACCATTGACACACCACAGGCATTTGCAGCATCAACTTGTTCTTTTTCTGCATCAATAAATAGAGAAACTAGGATCGCTGCGGTATGCAACTCCTGACACACAGCCTGGATATGTTCAAAATGGGTCACAACATCCAATCCCCCCTCAGTAGTCAATTCTTTGCGTTTTTCAGGAACTAGACAACAATGTTTTGGTTTTATTTCACAGGCAAGTTGCACGATATCATGGGATGCAGCCATTTCAAAATTCAAGGGTACTGACAAGGATGATTTCAAACGTCGCATATCGTCATCCTGAATGTGACGCCGATCTTCACGCAAATGTGCTGTAATACCATCAGCACCCGACTCAACAGCTAACAACGCTCCCGCTACTGGATCAGGGTAAGGCGTGCCACGCTGCTGACGCAGCGTGGCAATATGATCTATGTTAACTCCGAGACGAATCATTTAAATATTATAAATTTATCTAAGCCATATTACCAGTCTTTGTGTTTTTAAAATTTCAGGATTTTTATGGCGTTTTTTGGTGAAAATAATGTAGTTAAAATAAAAATTAGTGTAACAAATCTCAGCTTAGCAACAGACGACTTTTAAGAGGATTGTCCCCAAGTAAACGAGATATCGCCAAGCGCATTAAGCGTTTGGCATCTCTTAATATGTTTTCACTATCAAATATCTCATCACGTATCGCTATTAATGATTCACCAGAAAATACTGTACAGCTTTCAGCAAAAGGTTCACAAATTAAAAATTCGTTATCTGGCACGTATTGATAGTGTTTCGTTGCATCTAAATCATGACGCAATGGTAACCCATAACCAAGAACGTGGAGCATTCTTTTTTCAAAACAACGTAGTGTGATAATTAATGATGATTCTAACGTACTTAATGCTGTTTTATAGTATAAAAACAAGTAGCGGCATGGATCTTCACGCTGCAACAAGCGTAATACTAATTCATTGAGATAAAAACCACACAGCAGCACATCACCTTCTAACAAAAATGGGGACTCTGATAGCTCTAAGTCACCCAATAACTTGAGCTCACCACGACCACTCCAGGATACCAACATTGGAAAAAATAGCTGACATTTTCCTTTGTAACGTGATTTTAGACCGCGGGCACTGCGCGCTAACACAGAGACACGACCATAATTTTCAGTCAATAGTTCTAAAATCAAACTCGTATTACGATATGGGTGGCTATGCAAGATAAAAGCTGGCTCCAAGCTTACACGATTCATCATTCTTCAAAACCCAATTCTTGCAACAAACGCTCGCTATCAGACCATCCATTTTTAACTTTTACCCAGAGCTGCAAAAAAACTTTTTTAGAAAACTGCTTTTCAATATCAAGACGGGCATTCGTACCAATTTTTTTTAACAAGTTTCCATCTTTTCCAATAACGATCCCCTTTTGTCCTTTACGCTCTACCCAAATTACCGCAGAAATACGAATAATTTTAGGATCCTCTTTAATTGCAACGATGGTTACCGCCAATGAATAAGGAATTTCTTGCCCTAACAAGCGCATTAATTTTTCACGGATGATTTCCGAAACAATAAATTGCTCACTACGATCAGTGACCTGGTCGATTGGAAAATAAAACGGACTACTAGGTAATTCATTAATAATTGACTGCTCCAACACATCCACATGATCGCCAGTCTTTGCGGATACAGGGATAATGTGTTTAAATTCTCGTAAAACAGACATTTTTTCTATAAATGGAAGCAACTGTGCATAGTCTTTAATTTGATCAGTCTTATTAATTACTAAAAAGACTGGTATAGTAACCTTTTTTAATTGTTGCAATACCCACTCATCTCGCTCTGTCCAGTAAGTTTCTACGATAAACAATACTACATCAACATCTTGTATAGCATGGCGTGCTGCACGATTCATATAACGATTCATGGTGCCATGGACATCATCATGTAACCCCGGGGTATCTACAAAAATAATCTGTTGATTTTTGAGAGTTTTTACTCCTAAAATTTGATACCGAGTTGTTTGTGGTTTGCGTGATGTAATACTAATTTTTTGACCTAATACATTATTAAGTAATGTGGATTTTCCAACATTAGGGCGACCTACTAGAGCAACATATCCGCAATGAGTTTCATTTTTCATAATTCAATTGCTCCAAAAATTTTTCTGCGGCCATTTGTTCTGCACGACGACGACTTGAACCAACACCTTGTGTATTAAAAGCAATACCATCTACATGGCAAGTTACGGTAAATGTTTGTTTATGTGCTTCTCCCTTAGTACTCACTCTATAAATAGGTAACGATTTTTTTCTCGCCTGCACCCATTCTTGTAACGCTGACTTAGCATCTTTCTTAGGAGTTACTTGTGA
>CAWUIH010000075.1:0-6869 GCA_963922495.1 uncultured Coxiellaceae bacterium
TCATGATAAAAATAATTTTATCCCATGTAAGGGGGAGATTCTCGAGGGCTTACAACTCAACTGCTTTTTGAATTATAAAATCCATTTTCTCACCGCGTGCGATACCTTGTGCTAACTCGATAGATAAAGGAGATTCATTACTGCAGATTTCCACAGTGGTGATATGAATAGTGACGTGTTTTTTGTTGATATCGACAATAGACCCAAGATAATTATATCCATCGCCATTAAATAGACAAATTGTGTGTCCCTTTTGAAGTCGTAATACATGAATTGCATAATGAACATTGCGTTCATCCAATACAATTTTACGGTTACTTTTTAATTCTTGGTCATAATAAAATCGTGGTAATCGCATTTAATCGCGCTCAACTGCTTTCCTAGGTTTAAAAGCCCCAGCCTGTTTTACTGGGTCTAAACCCGTTATAATGCAGCAATGAAAGAAGATTGTTTAAAAAAAGACCTGCCGTGCTTCAGTGCGATTGATTATACTAATATTGTTTCGTCATTGGAATCGTTGCTGCAAGAAAATATTAAAAAAATTAACGACATATCATCTTTTTCAGTGACTCACACTTGGAATTCTGTGATGCAACCGCTGGGGGATATGAATGATCAACTGAATCAGTTTTGGTCTCCAATCAGTCACTTAAATGCGACAATTAATTCTCCCGAACTGCGAAAAGTGTATCAGGCTTGCTTGCCAAAGTTGTCAGATTACCACACTCAAATCAGTCATAATGATGTACTTTATCGCGCAATCAAACAGATGCATGACGATGAATCATTCCAACAACTGGACGAGTCACAGCAAAAAGCGATTAAAAACGAGTTACGTGACTTTAAATTGTCTGGGGTAGCATTGTCAGCGAAAAATAAGCAAGTTTTCGCGCGTCTCTCAAAGAAACTATCGACGTTGTCGAATCAATTTGAAGAAAACGTTTTAGATGCCACCCAAGCTTGGAGCAAACACATTAGCGATCAATCCAGCTTGAAAGGGTTACCCGATTATGCGCTAGCTGCGGCTCAACACGCCGCCAGGAGTCGAAAATTATCGGGATGGTTGCTAACCTTGGAGGCTCCCTGTTATATCGCTGTGATGACACATGCAGACGATCGAGAATTGCGACGAGAACTTTACGTTGCCTTTAATACTCGCGCATCCGACCAAGGGCCCAATGCCTCAGAATGGGATAACTCACCAATTATGGATCAGATATTAAGTGCTCGACGAGAGTTGGCACAACTATTGGGATTTAAAAATTATGCTGAGTATTCATTGGCGACAAAAATGGTTCAGAAACCTCAGCAGGTAATTGACTTTCTTGAAGAGCTTAAAAAATATACGCTTGCAAAAGCCAAACAAGATATTCAAGAGCTGCAACGATTTGCTGCTGAGCATTTGCAACTAACGGAATTGCAGGCCTGGGATATCGCCTATGCAAGTGAAAAATTGCGTTCAACTCGCTACACCATTTCTCAGCAGGATCTCATGCCTTATTTTCCTGAGTCGCAGGTAGTCAGTGGGTTATTCACTGTCGTTAAGCGACTGTTTGGTTTGCAATGTGAGCAAGTGCAGCATGCTGAAGTTTGGCATCCCGATGTGCGTTGTTATGCTTTATTTGATCGAGGTCATCAACTGCGCGGTTATTTTTATCTCGATTTATATGCTAGAGAAAACAAGCGCGGTGGTGCTTGGATGGATGACATGCGATCTAGACGACGTAATGCCGCAGGAAAATTACAGTTGCCGATCGCTTTTATCACTTGTAATCTCAATCCCCCCGTTGCTGAGCGACCAGCCCTGTTTACGCACACTGATGTCGAGACACTGTTTCACGAATTTGGTCACGCGCTGCAACACTTGCTCACGACTGTGGATTATTCTGAGGTTTCTGGAATCAATGGCATTCCTTGGGATGCCGTAGAACTACCTAGCCAATTTTTAGAAAACTGGGTATGGCAAAAAGAGTCTTTGGACATGATTGCTCGCCACTATCAAACCGGCGAATCCTTACCAGATGCATTATATCAGCGAATGTTAGCAGCTAAAAATTTTCAAGCAGCCATGCAAATGATGCGTCAAATTGAATTTGCATTGTTTGATATGCGATTGCATATTGAGTTCGATCCCAATCAAAAAGGTCACCTGGCGTTAATACTTGATCAAGTTCGACAGGCAGTGAGTGTGTTTCCTACGCCCAGTTTTAACCGTTTTCCCAACAGCTTCTCACATATTTTTGCTGGGGGTTATGCTGCCGGTTATTACAGTTATAAATGGGCTGAAGTGATGGCTGCGGACGCTTTTGCTCTCTTTGAAGAAAAAGGTATTTTTGATCAACACAGTGCGCAGTTGTTTCAGCGATATATTTTAGAACCTGGTGGTTCTGTTGATCCAGCGACTTTGTACCAATCATACCGAGGACGTGCACCTACTATCAATGCGTTGTTGCAGCGAGATGGAATCCTATGAGAATATCGTGATGAATCAGACTGAACTTAAAAAAGCCGCCGCCGCCGCCGCAATAAAATTTGTAAAAAATTCACCGATCCTTGGTGTAGGTACAGGTTCTACGACCAATCACTTTATTGCTGAGCTAGCAAAAATTAAACATCGTATTGATGGTGTTGTGGCAAGTTCTAAACAAACCGAAAAAGAGTTAAAAAAATACAATATCCCCCTCATCGAGCTTAACTCGGTTACTGAGATTCCGGTGTATGTTGACGGTGCTGATGAATTTAATGATCACGGTTATCTGATTAAAGGTGGCGGCGGTGCGTTAGTTCGTGAAAAGATTGTTGCTGCCGCATCCAAACAATTTATCTGTATTGTGGACCAGACTAAGCAGGTGAATGTTTTGGGGGAATTTCCATTGCCCGTTGAAGTGATTCCAATGGCAAGAAGTTTTGTGGCACGTGAATTGCTGAAATTAGCTGGTGACCCAGAGTATCGCAGTGGTTTTGTTTCAGATAATGGTAATGTGATACTCGATGTACATCGCTGTGATTTAACTGATCCCATTAAAATGGAAGCAACCATAAACAATATTCCGGGTGTAGTGGGTAATGGTATCTTTGCACACCAAGCGGCCGATGTGATTTTAGTTGCAACAGATTCAGGCATAGACGTTCGAACAGTCTCAAAATAATCCCCGATACTTAGTTGCAGTTCTTGAAATGAAAGGTATAATGCTCAATCTAACATGGGATTACGCTTCGTCAACCTTAAGGAAGCTCTAAAACTATCAAGTAGAATGCGTGGACTCAATCGCCTCAACAGGGAACAACAATGCTAGTACTAACCAGATCAATTGGCGAGCGTTTAATCATTGGGAATGGTGAAATTACCTTAACAGTATTGGACGTTCGTGGAAATCAAGTGCGCCTCGGTATCGATGCTCCTAAAAATATAGCTGTTCATCGTGAAGAAATATTTCTGCGGATACAAGCAGAAGTAAAAGAACGTACCGTAAAAGTTAAGGAACCTGGCGTAGTCACCGTTGCTGATGAGTAGAGTGGTATTTCTACATCTCGTTTCTTAAAATTTGTGATTTTCCACTCTACATTTTAGAGCATTTCAAAAATTTTGAGCGTATAATGGCGATAGATGAGTAAAACCTTTACTGGAGTATTCATGGTATCTGTAGATGAAGTTTTGGCCAACCAACTGTGTGATTTACAGAAAAAAGAAAAGCAAAGTTATACCGCCTTGTCGGCTCTTATCGCATGCATTACCGGTGAAAATCCTGTTGACCAACAGGTGATGAGTTTTTCGCAATTTAAAAAAGTTGTTTTGAGCAGTGTCGCAGCCATAAAGAAGAATATCCACTTCAAACCACACTCCCACGAGCCCAAGTTCAATGTAAAGCATTATGAACGCTCCATCTTGTGTGCCTACGATGCTAGCTATCGTGACGTGGTTATCCATGCTGCTTGCAAAGACCTAAATCCAGAGGCGCAATCCGAACTCTTGGAGTCTCTTAGCAAAAGTTGTCGTCTCTTAACTCGCAAAGTACGTCAAATCAATGCAGAGCTGAGAGAGTTAGTTTAATTCTACCGACATTACTGAAGCTTCCGGCACTAAACGGTGAATATTCGAATTTATTGCTCAATATTAATTTAAAATATAATAATCTGTCATGCTTGTGTAATTTCAGTATGCATTACCTCACTTAGCAAGTGCAACAAGTCGGAACTTCTTCTTCGCTGTCTCGATTTATAGTACCGTTTTCATTTACTGGCTGAAATACCCCAGAGCCACGTTGGTGATTGTTTTGAAGTTGATTAATATCATTTTGGGTTTGTTGTAAAATACTTCGAGCTTGCCAATAACGAGAGTTTGGATTCGTTAGGCGTGGTGATGACACGCATTTTGATATAAAGAAAAAGATAATGACCCTGAAAAAATAGCGTACCGCATCAACAAATGCACGCACCATGGTTCGACTATTATCAAGTGTTCCAGATTGACCATGACAAAAGTTTTTAATATTCAACTCAATGTCCTTAAATGAGCCATTTTTTTTGAGCAAGGTAGTCGTGTTCATAATTTTTGTATCTGCCTTTAAGCTACTCAAATTACTTTTATAATTTTCGAATGAACCCCTGATAGTAGGTATTGCTTCTTGTACCGCCTGATTTTGCCAGCAGGAATTGACTTTAACTAATTCATCTAATTCCTTAATTTTAGCATCTAAAAGTTTCATTAGTTTTTGAATCTGTGGTTGCAGTGATTCAGTGTAAGTACCTTGTACATACTGCGCCATCGCTTTCTCGAATAGGTCTTTATATTTCTCAACACTTTCATCTTCGTGCCTGAATTCCTTGGGAATACTATTGAAAAGTTGCTCTATTTTATTTGAGAATTTTTCTGTGTATTGGAATAGATTTTGGTTAGAGCGATTGAAACCTTTTATAGCAGTTTCGAGCTGTCGTTGAAGAAGCGCACGGGTTTCATCTTTAATTTCGTTAATGATTGTGGTAACTGTTAATTGCAGCTTTGAAGACGACTGACTTAAAGTTTCCACATTAACAGAGTTGCTAGGGAAATGAGTGCTTATAAGAGTAGGGACAATATTTGCTGCAGATTTTTCCTTTCTAATTTCTCGCAAACATTCTTTTAGTTCCTTTATATGCTCTAAGGTTTTTGAATTATCAGCTTCAGAACCAATGGTTTTTGTGAGCTGCTCTTGTAAGGTATTTAATCGTTGTTGGAAATTATCATGATTTTCACAGCCGACAGGGACCTTAAATTTTTTTACGGATTCTTGAAGTGCTGTTAGTCTCTCAGAAACTTTCGTTATATTTTCAGCATCTGATTTTCCCAATTGCTCAGAAAGTGACTGATATTTTCTTTCGAATTTTTTAAGCTGAGCTTCGGTAACAGTTATTTTGACTCTCTCAAGTAATCTGAATAAACGAGTTCCAAACGTAACACCATTAGCATCATTAACTTTTTTGATAGTATGAGGTAACTTATTATTCCATTCTTCTACCTGTTTTTGGAGTTCCTCTAGTTGCTTAATAATTTCATCGGTATCTCTATTAACTGATTTTTTCAGACTCTCAGAAAATGAATGATATCTGCTTTCAAATTCTTTAATGTTAGCCTCGATAAAACTGGTGATTCTTCTAAAACCCTTCTTTGATGCCCTTTGACATAGAGCAGTTAGTCTGCTGAAAGATTGATTTTCTTGGTTAGAAAATCGTTCTAACAGGTCATTGGTGTGTGTTACCACACTATCGATAGTTAGCTCATCCTTTAAAATTTCCTCAGATAATTGAACTATACTTTTGTAGTTTTCTCTTTCAGCATCTAGTCTTGTCTGTAGGGTTCCTACTCTTTTTTCAATACTTTCAATAATTCCATTTCTTTTAGTATTGGTATTGCTGTTTAATGAATTTATAAGTCCCAACACGCTTACTAATTCTTGCTTTCGAGATAAAATTGCTTGTAAGGTTTTTCCTGCTTGCTGGAATGATTCAGCTTGTTTGTAAGTCTTGAAAAGCGCATCGCAGGACTGGTTGATAATGTTAAAAACATCTTCTAAAGCCTTATAGATACTTTGTTGAGTGGCTACAACCGCCTTTCTCTCTTCTGATTGCAAAGGGTTTTTGTCTGCTTTATATTTTTTCATTACTTTCTGAAAAATATCGAGATTTTTCTGAAATTCTTTTATTAATGCTGTTGCCTTTTTATGAAATTCCTTAAATTTTGAGGTGTCAGATTTAAATTGAGTAACTAGAGCACTAATATTTTGCTTTAAGCGCCGCCAAGTTTGTGGAAGTTTTTTGTGGAGAACTCTTTTTGCTGTTAACAATCCGTTGTGTACTTCAATTAAACTTTTTATGGACTCAACCAGAGCCTTGAATTCTGTTTTGAAATTTGTTGACTTAATTGCTTTCTGATTTTCCTCTTGCTTTTCTACCAGTGATTTTTCGAGGTCTCTAATGGTTCTCTGTAGCCCAATAATCTCACCAAAGTACTGTTCGGTCACTGAAAGTTCGTGGTGAATATCGTATTGAGACGTCATAAAATTAGTGAGTTCATCAGAGCTTGGCCTCTTTTTTTGTAAGCCGAAGGAGAAAAAACTTGTTTCATGAGATGGTGTGAAAACTGCCTCGATTGTAACAAAGTAATTTTTTTTCAAGTTTTCTTGCTTTCGGAGTTTACTTAAGAGGTTGTGGCATTGAGTAAAGCCACGTTTTGAAACTTTTAATGATTGTTGCGTTGATGTTATTTTCTCTATTAGACGCTTAATTGTGTTAATACTTTCCGTTGAAAGTAGCTTGCCTTGATCGAGTGTTTCTTTATAGCCTTCAACAGCCTGGATGTAATCCTTACGTCTCCGTTGTTTGTCTTCTTTTTT
>CAWUIH010000076.1:0-6650 GCA_963922495.1 uncultured Coxiellaceae bacterium
TACGGATGGGAAGCAAGACACAGCTCGCGGTGCGGACGAGAAGAAAGGTAGCCCCGTTTCACCGACATCCGTCGAGGAAACAGCGTTCAAGAAAACAGCCCCAACCCTTTGATTTGAAATGGAAAAACCATTATTGGGACTGATAAATCGCATTATCAATCCCAGCCAAATTGAATAAAAAGCAAACCACCCCTCAGTGCGACACGTGGGCAATCAACGTCATGATCCCCGATAACGCTGCTACCGCGGCAAACAACATCCCCCCAAACCAAATCTTTAAATCCCGTTTCACTACCTCAATTTCAACACGCACTTTTTCAATATCCACTTTCAAATCTTTTTTGACCGTTTCAATTTTAAGTTCCAGTCTCTTTTCCGTTTCTTTTAACTCTTTTCTAACGTTTTCAGTCTCTCTGCGAACCGTTTCAATCTTGAACTCGAGTGTTTTTTCAACTTCCTTTAAGTCACGTTTACTCACTAATTGATCTTGAACAATCGACAAAAATGTCTCGGCCTGTACTTCGGCTTGTTCTTGAGTAAATCCTGCTGCTACCAGTTTTTTGGCATAACTTAACGTGTCAAATGGTATCGGATCTTTTTTCTGTGGTCGGGCCATACGTGTTTTCCAGTTGGGAATCGGTCAAATTATCGTATCCATGATCATCACACTATTGTGTCGACATCTTCAAGGGATACAATACTCATCATTATGATGATATCAAAATCGCCCTCTCAATAAAACCCACACACTTAGACCGAAAAATAGTATCAATATTAGCCCGATTGTTCATAGAATAACGCGAACAGCCACAAAAAGAAAACCGTTAACCCCCTGATTTATAGTGTGCAAAATTTGGATGTGTCACCGCTGTGGCCAATGAGTTGCAATAGATAACGAGCAATGACTTGTGATTTACGGTGAGCAAAATTTGTATACGTCAGCACTCTGGATTTCACTTTTAGATTGGACATCATCAATAAAAGCACGCAGCACCACTTTAAAATCATCAGTTAATAAATCCAAGGATTGATCCATTAACACACCTGCCCGCTGCACATTATTTTGCTGCAATGCTAATAGCGCAAGACGACACAGCACCAACGATTGGTGTTCAATATTGTCTAAATGCGCTACATCCGCACCACAACGTTGACATTGATGATTAGCATTAACAATACCTCGACAAATAGGACACTTTTTCACGCGGTCGCAGACTCCAAATAATAGGTTAAATCATTTAATTCTTGTGCCGCTTGTTCGAGCGCTGCTTTATTATTTGTACTTTGATGATCTCTAATGCTTTCGATAAGATCAACAAGGTCAACTTTATCTGCATCATCCACGGTTTCTAATAAAAGTTCTGCCTTTTTCAATAGCGCTGCAACGTCAACATGGTGCCCATCTAACACTTCTTCCTTCCCCACTTCTATCTCTGCAAATAAGGCATCAATTTCTTTTTTTCGTTTGTCAATCTCACCATCGAGCGTTGAGCGTAATGCATTGGTGATGGTGATCGACTGACTTTTCCCAGTTACTTTCTCTTCAGCACTAACCTGTAATATCCCATTCACATCTAAATGAAATTTAGCAATGACTTCATTAGCACTGGCTATTTTACGCAGTCCCGTCAGTTGAAAATCACCAATTAAATTATTGTGATTCACGTCCTGGTGCTCACCTTGGAACACTTTCACTTCAACCGTATCTTGGAAATCATGCATCGTTGCAAAAACTTCGCTTTTGGTCACAGGAATAGGCGTATTCTTCTTGATAATCGGGACATAAAGATCGGGCGATAACGCATCATCTAATAAACCTACCGCACTAGTACCAAAAGAATACGGGGTGACATCAACCAAAACCGTTGTCGCCGCCTGCCCCGCAATCGTTCCGGCTTGTATCGCTGCACCCGCTGCCACGCACAAGTCCGGATGCACTTCTCCGCGCGGCCTATCTTGAAATACCCCAGTTAACGTCTTTTCAATCAGGGGTGTGCGAGTACTGCCACCCACCAATAAAACTTCATCAATATCTGCCGTCATGAGCTTTGCATCGCGTAGTGCAATATGCACAGCATCCATCGTTTCCTCAATAAAACCATGAATCATCTCTTCGTAATTGGCACGATCTAATTCCAAAGATAAATGAATCGGGTGGCCGTTCTGTTCAAACACATACTCTTCTTCTATTTTACAATAGGGGTGATTGGATAAGTGAATCTTAGCGGTTTCAGCAGCGCGTTTAATGCGTGCCATGGCTTTCGGTGACGTCGATAAATCCAGTTTATTATGGGTATCATAAAGATGACGCACGATAAACTGAACGATCTTTTCATCAAAATCATCGCCACCCAGATGATTATTCCCATGACTGGCAATGACTTCAACAATACCACTGGCGATTGAGACGATGGATACATCAAACGTGCCGCCACCGAGATCGTAGACCAATACTTTTTTTTCAGTTTGATGATCGGCATTATAAGCAAGCGCTGCCGCTGTGGGTTCATTAATAATGCGCTCTACCTGTAAGCCCGCCAACTGGCCCGCTTCTCGAGTCGCTTGGCGCTGTTGATCAGAAAAATAAGCGGGTACCGTAATCACGGCTTTTTCAACGGCCTGATTTAAATAGTTCGCGGCACGTTGCTTCAGCTTTTTTAAAATCATGGCCGAAATTTCTTGTGGCAGATACGCCTTTTCTCCCAACTGAATTTTTTCATCGGATCCCATTTTACGCTTGACGGAAGCGATGGTTCTATCGGGATATAACAGTTGCTGATTTTTAGCCGCAGAACCCACTAAAAGCTCACCCTGCTCACTTAAGCTGACTACCGACGGTAAAATTTTATCGCCGGATTCTTCTATCACAATCACCTTACCCGCTTGCAAAATAGCCACTTCCGAGTTCGTGGTACCGAGATCAATACCTACAATAATGTCGCTCATGAAATCTCACCCCTTTTGTTAACAACGACTTCAGCAACACGCAAAATGTGCTGTTGCCAATAAAACCCCTGACGTAATTCGGATAACACGATGCCATTAGCCATCGTATCATCGCGATCCACCTGAACTGCGCGAGCGCATTGTGGGTCCAACGGTTTTCCAACCACGGCCATCGGTACCACACCTTGTGCTTTTAGTAACGCATCAAGGCGGTTCAACAGCATGCGATTCCCTTCATTAACACAAGCCCATCGACTGCGCAGGTTACGCCAAGCAAACCAACCTCTTTTTCCGCCGCTCAGTTTTGTAAAATTTTGCATTGATTCCTTAAAGTAATCACGAAAACTCAACAACTCGCATAGTAACGGTTTTAATAACTGACGTTGCTGATCGTGTTGATTCTGATTTTTGGCCGTGATTTCTTGCGACAACAAATCATGACTAGACTGTAATGTCGAAAATACACTTTTGAAATTTTCCAACGCAGACTTAATTTGTCTTGACTCCAATTTCACTTCGTTTTTTAATGCAATCAACTCTTTAAACAAAGAAAATAAATCAATGACCGTTGCCTCAGAGGGTATAATGGTATCACTCTCATCCAGATAAGCTTTAAATTGTGCTATTAATGCGTCTTTGTCAAGCGTTGTCATGGATTGCCTCTCGTAAAACGGCTTCCAAATGTGCTGCCGTTAATGAGGATGCCGCGCCTTGTTTCAACAGCGCCTCAATAAAATTAAGAAACCCTGTGGCAGGTACCTCAAAAAGCGCATAGCGTAGTCGATCTTCTTCCGTCGCTATTTTTTCATACGCATCGCGAATCAACTGAAATCGTGCTGGATCATGCTCCGGCGAAAAATCATGTACGAGTGACAGGTAGGCTTGACGTATCGTCTCATCATCATCGTTCGCAGTTACTTGTAGTACATCAAAAGCAGACAGTTTCATCGGTTTCTCCACAACAGTATTAGCCAACCATACGCTCAATAATTCGTTCTATTTCTGGCGGAAATTCCATATGGCGCTCACTGGCTTCCATCAATAACGTCGACATGCGTTGGCATAAACGGGTGTCGCCCGCTGCTTTAGCCGCAGCAAACGCTCGGTCCAATCGCTGAAAATCGTTACGCTGCATACCATGGCCTTTCCCACGATATTTGGCATATACAGCAAAATAAATAAATGCCGGTGAACGTGAGTGGGCTTTTCGCCCTACCGCACTTATCTCTTTTAAAGCAGTAAACTGATTCAGTTGCACAAATAAATCACAGAGTTGACGCATTTTATCGACGCCCATGGTGGGCGAAATGACACGCTTCAGCTTTGCCCAAGAATGACTAATCACAAAATTAACGGCGTCTGTCACAGCATGTGTCTTGGCATATTGCGTGAGCTGTACCATTAAGGCTAATAGCGCATCACTATTAGGCAATGTCAGTGTTATGTTTGCCTGTTCCTTTAAATGTTTCTCTAACATCGGGGCTGCTTTGCCAAGAATAAGCTTGGCCTCCACTAAAGCAACCATCAGCATCAAATGCGCATGGTCTCCCACGATTGCTTTTTGTAACGTAGCCACTGCAGTGGCATTACCCGCATAGTGAATCACGCCCTGCAATACACCCAATAAATTCGGTGGATCTAATTGGGCCCCATACGCTTGTGTAAGAACAATTTCTTTTAAGGCCTGACGATATTTTGTAGCTACCGCTAACTTCCTAATAGAGGCAACGGACGCTAAACCGATGAGTTTTTTGGCCCTCCCATGAATAGGGTCCAGGGTCAACACACGCTTGGCTTGCGTGATTGCCTTTTTATACGCTTTTCGATGAAACGCATCTTCAGCCGCCGCTAACAATAACTCCAATTCATCGGGAAACAATGCCAGTGCTTCTTTAATGTGCTTTCTATAGTTTTTTGTATCATTTGCGGCTTTGTAGTAGCGCACTATGTCCAAATACGTCTGTTTTCTGCGCGGCAAATACGCGAGACTTGCTTTCAGATAAACAACCGGTTCTTCCTCATGCTCAAAATAACGGTCTATAATTTTGGACAGGGTGTATTGGTGCAGCTTAATTAACCCCACCTTCTGTGTATTTTCTTTCGTCTTGCCTTCGGATAATAAAATATCGACGCAATGATCCCAATGATCAAGCGCTCCATAGGGGTCTTTTTTACGTTCAGCGTGTAACGCACGAATACGCATAGCGTCAAACGGCGAAAGTGGCACAGCCGTTCTCATGCCGGGCGAACCAGTGGATAGCAAGGCCACACAAAGCCGATAAACGGTAGCCTCATCACTATACTGTTGGTTATTCAACAACAAGTTCACCTGTTGCTTTATACTCCCCTGCGACACAATCTTTGCAACCTTTTCAATCGCTTTTAATCGTGAGGGGTCCCAGCCTTGTAATATCGCAAGTAGTTGCTTCTGTTTCGGGCGTAACGTTAATAGTGCCGACAATAATTCGATGACCGGCAAGCGACACAGTTGAATGACATGTACAATAGCATAATACGGCGAAGAACGCGGGATCTTGTCAGTTAAGTCTAGCGATTTTTTTGAATCCATTGACCGTGCAGACAATGCGTGCAAAACCAAACGCAATGCTCTGAATGGTGATCGCAGTGATATTGTCTTAATTGCCTGTTGTGCCGCAATCGCATCCTTAGCCTGTGTAAATTCAATGCATGCGGTTCGAGCTTTTTGCAGTGTCTCATCCAAATTCAATTGCGTGATGGCCGCCACATTGTTTTGCTGCACCAGAAAATACGGCGACAGTTGTGCTAGCATCGATGAGTAAGTTGGCAGGGACTTCAGTTCATCAACATACTTATTTAACACATGAATCGCTTTTTCAAAGCGACAGCCTGCAATGAGCCAATTAAAATAATCATCAACATGCTGCGCTTCCGGGCCAAGACTCAGCCTATTGTTCCATAACGCACACGCTTCCAAGTACATTCCTTTGTTAGCCAGCTCACGTGCACGCAACAAATAACAATCACTTAAGGCTAGCCGAATAGCATCAGATTTTTCAGTTTTCCAAACCGACTTATAGATCTTGAGTGACTCTTTATAATCCTGTCTCGTCATTGCAACACGCGCTGAAGCTATATTCTCAGCGACTGTTCGTCTTATATCAGCGGAGGCTAATGCTTTTCTTTTTTTAGGCTTGGAATTTTTCCTTTTCTTGCCCATACGTACAACTTCCAACGGCATTTATTATTTCTTTAAAAGGCACGCCATCCTTGCGCGAAATCTTTTGATCCAACATTGGTGCAAAAAGATAACGGATTGTACCACACTATAATAAAAAGGGAATGTCAGGGCCTACGCACGAAAACCGTTTAATCTGGAATTAATACTTTTTTCAAAAAAGCTTGGTTAAAAAAAGTTCTTTTTGGTCGAGTCACGCTTGTGTGTCTCGGAAAAGTCTTCGTTACGATATGCCTTGAGTAGCAAGTAGCGATAAGTAGACGCTTTCATCCATTGATTGGCAATGGTTCAGCGGCTGATGCCTTTTTCCCTCTAACACTAAAACCATCGCATGGGCTCAATACCCATCAGCAAATTCCAGGCCTTTTTGCCCGGAGGCGTTGACTGAAAGTTATAACGCACATCAGTATCGCATCCATTGGAACAGGTATGCTGGGTTTAGTAACCCGGCCTGGCCCCACTTAGTAATTTAAATTGGCCCCACCTT
>CAWUIH010000077.1:0-6606 GCA_963922495.1 uncultured Coxiellaceae bacterium
AAGAAAAATTTCGGGGCAAATGACGGTTATATGTTCTGTGGAAATCGGTGTTTAAGAAAATTTGACCTCAACGGCGCCAAAAATAACAACAATCTGTTTAACTTTGAGCCACAGTTAATACTTGCAATTTGAGACTTGTTTGGAGAATTGTTATGACGAATAAAACAGCATTAGTAACCGGGGCATCTGGAGGTATTGGCAAAGAAATTGCAAAACAATTATTTTTACTAGACTACAATCTCATTTTAGTTTCCAGAAAAATTGATAAACTTGAGCAGGTAAAAGAAAGCATCTTAACTCTTCCAGGCAAAGGTAAAGTCTATGTTTTTCAGGCTGATCTTTCTGAAAAAAATAGCGCTCAATCTATATTTGATTATACAGATCAACAAAACTTTGTTATTGATGTACTGGTCAACAATGCAGGGGCTGGTATTTATGGTAGCATTGACGCGCTTGATAAAAATAAAATTTATCAGGTGTTAATGTTAAACGTCTACTCAATGACATGCCTGTGTCAGTTATACGCTCAAGCTATGAAGCAGAGAAAATCAGGGTTTATACTGAACATAGCTTCATTGGCTGCTTATCAGCCTGTGCCTTATATCGCTGCTTACGCTGCCTCTAAATCCTATGTGTTAAATTTTTCAGAGGCAATCGCTATGGAACTTGAAGATTACGGTGTTTCTGTCACATGTTTTTCTCCAGGGCATACAGCTACTAATTTCTATAGTGGTGCAGACATTCCGGATTCTGATAAGTTTTATGCAATGAGCACACGAGCAAGCGCTGAAGTTGTTGCAAAAGCAGCAATTGATAGCCTCTTTAAGCGAAAACTTTCCGTAATTTGTGGGTTAAGAAATACGATACTCGGCTTGGCTAGTAAATTTTCTACAAGGAAAATGGCGGCAAAAATAAGTAAAAAGCTTGTTGGTGGCGCTCACGTCAACACTAAAGTTGATTGACCTCTTCTGCTTTCGTTCACACCATCGTGCTTGCGTAGGTGTGAGGTCTAGAATATGGAGGTGTGAATTAAAATAGTTGCCCCCAGTGTTTATTTGAGAATAATCAATGGTGTGAAAAAAATAAATGATACTAACCATTTCTCAAATACAAGCGATCATTGCCAGTGAAAAATAATTGAAGCTTCCCTAACGTACAATGCTTGTACAGATGATATAAAAAAGTACAAAAAAGCGCTGTGATCACTGATAGTGGGCGTTGGCTTGTGAAATCAGTAACTTCCAAGTTTCCTATTAATTAAATCATATTATTATGCCAAATTGTCGTTTGCAAAGGGTTTTATTTTTTATCTCATCATTCATTCATATTTCTTTAATCTTTAGTATCTAGAACTAAATTTAAAAAAATGATTCAATAAGCGTTTTCCAATACTTTTGAAACAGTATTAAGCAATTTTGTGGTTTAAATAATAAATCAGTTATCATGAAATTTTTGTCAGTAAAAAATACTTTAATTAACTATTAAGGGAATCGGGATGAGAGAACAACCAAATCCAAAAAAAGAGGTAAGTTCATTGCCTCCAAATCCAGCAGAGATCGTTACGTCAACCAGTCAATACGTCACTCCCCAGGAAAAATCCCCAGCATCTCCTAAAGCTGATGCAGCCGTTAGCAGTTGCCCAAATGTTGATGAAGAGCAAAAACATGATCATTCCGGTTCAGCTGCCAAGTCTATCCTTGATAATCGTTTTGAAATATATCACTCTAATCCTTCCGTGCTAGTTTCAATTGGTAACCATGTTATGACTGAAGCTACCGAGGGCGCTAGGAAATTGTCGGACTGTGCGAAAGTTATACCTATTGTCGAAGATGGTGTGATTATAGGATATATTCAGGTCACTGCTGATGGACTAGGGCATTTGCGCGGGGCGTCGACAGGCGTAAATGCAGAAAGAAGGAGGATAAATACATATAGTGCTCAGTTGAGTCGTAAGGTAGTTGATCTCGTCTCTGAACGTATAAGTTTTACTTTTTCTAATAAAAAAGACTTTACAAAAGAGGACATGCAGCAATGTTTGTTAGCTGTTGGTGAAAAAACGAATGATTATCTTCAAAAGAAATATGCTAATAGGCAAGGTCAAGGCATTGATCCAAAAGCGTTGCAAACTTGTGTGGTTGCTACCGTAACTTTATTAAATAGAAGCGGCACAAAATATGTTGCGGGTGGCGTGGGTAATCTAACGGCATTACTGATCAATGCTGAGACGGGCGATATATTAGAAGATTGCTGTATCCATGATGAATCCTATATCGAACAAAATGTCAATGGTAAGCAAGTAAGCTTTCCTAAAAGCATTCAGGCGGTTGCAAGAGATGGGTCTTCTGGCCATGGCCATATACAACTAGTAGAAAAACAGTTTGGAACTGAATCTAATGACCCTAAGCGTTTCTTGTCGACACAATTTTCCGATGGTATTGGCAATTTTCTACCTAGAAAGACGAGCAAAGATGAAAAAAAACAAGGTGGTCAGCTTTTAACACAGACAACACACTTGGATTTAGCAAAGTTTCAGAGTCACTTGAAGGAGTCATTTAATTTATCAGGCCAGGACGCAAAAAGCAGTCCATCTAATTTTATATCGCCACACCAATTAACTAGAACACTTAATAACTCAGCAGTCGATAACTTGCAGAAAGTTCGGGACAGGTGGTCCGAGAAAGAGAATGTAGCAACATCTGCAGAAAGGCTTTGTGAAAAGTTAATCAATGGTTACGCGACTCCTCAGCCCGAAAGTCAAACATCTTATGATAAAAATCAAGAAATTAGGCGTGGATATACGGTTGCACAGCTGTTAAAAGATTTAAATACGGGAGTAGAAAAAGGTATTTATGGAATTGACAGCAGTAGGTTTTCCCGGGAAGTGATCACTTACTGCAATGAGACGGCCGAACGATATAAAGTTTCTCAGCAACAACCAGCCGCAGTATTAATTAGCAAATTACAGGCCAAGCCGCGTGGTGATGATGCGACGTGTTCTACCGTCGAAATCCTCGATTACGATGTGCAGTGTTTGCGAGCATGGCTCTATAAGCCAGTTCAAAAATCTGTACTTCGTCATTTATGCCAACTTGATGAAGCGCAATTGAAACGAGCTGCTGAGCGACTGACTTCCCAAGTTTATATTCCTGAGAGCGCTGAGGGTGCTCATTTCTACTCACAAACACAAACTGCTTACGAAAAAGCTAAAATCAAACAGGAAATTGGCCTTATAAGCGCCATTAAGGGATCTCTGTTAGCCGATGTAATGCTATCATTTTGCGATGCAACAAAAGGTCTTGACCAGAGTTCTGCTGACGAGATCTTTGAGCAATTAAACCAATTTCTTAGTGATCGTTCAGAAGACCAACTCAAGGCATTCGAAGATATCGCTTCAAAACTCCCGGGATCACCAGACACATTGAGAAAGATAGGGTCCGTTACGATGGGACTGAGTCTTCCAGTCGGAGGTGGGTTAGGGGCCTTAGCTGTTTTTGTATTCTATTGTAGTCTGCTCAGCCCACCCACGTTCATCGCTGCTGGTGGTGGTTTGCTCGTTCTTCTCTGTGTAGGTTTGGCAATCCGTTATTTTGCACGTCCTAAAGGCCCATCGAAGGCCGTAAAACAGCTTTCAGGTCTTTTATCACGTAACGGTTTTGTGAGGGCCCCCAGCGATACAGAAAACCATTTAGAATCTCAGCCTAATAGTAGTAATGAGAATGAAGATGAAGATGAGGGTGAAGATGACGCCTTGAGCTCACAGAGATAATACGATTCATACGAAACGTTGCGTCTATCCCATTAACTATTGCACTGTGCGCTTCACCGCTGATATGATTATCAGATGAAAAGCTTGTGATTGCAGGCTATTTTATGGTGGAGTTGAATTCAGGCTTCATGCATGATTTAAAAAATAACCTTGGAAAATAAAATATGAGAGAACACAGAAATAATTTTGGAAATCGAGATGCAAAAGGTAGATGCATTGTTTATTGCATACTTATAGCTATGAATTCTCTCAGTGCCCTCTCGCTCACTGCTGGTGCACTAATGCTAAAGAAATCACATAATCAAGGTGCAGCAATAGCCCTAATTGCTATTGGTGGCTCCGTATTATTATTTTGTAATGGTATCCCACTCACTCAATTCTTGTGTCGTAGTAGGCATAGGATCAATGCTGACAATGAAGCTACGCATAGGCTCAATGCTAACGGACAACACAGTGACAATGTGAACCTTGAGAATGGCAGTCATGCTGGCGCAACTGCAGATCTATCAAATGCTTAACTGTTTGTTCATGAGGGGAATTAATTCTCGCACTGCTTATGATTTATAGGCACACTTCCGATCCATTTGCTATAATTTTATGTGATGGATAAGCAAGTTAGAGTTCGCTGAAGATGAGTAACACTTTGTGAAAATAAGCAGGACACAGTCTGCGTTTTTAGATGGCTGCATGATGAGATAGCGCATATTGCGAATATGCAAGTTACTTATCATCTATTCTACAGTAAATTGCTTAGAACACACACAATTAGCCAATTACCAGTAAGAAATGCAACTAGAAAAATTAAACAATATATCCATGAATCACGCAAAATAAAATACCGGGGATGTTTATGCTTAAAGGAAATCTGATTCGTCAACTGTTTTTGTTTTTTAGCACTATCACTACGATTGCGTCTATTTATGTCTCTGAAGTACAAGACTTTCCATTTCAGGTTGCATTTTTCTTTATTTTATTTACTGCGTTAACTACTTTAATTATATTCTCACTCCGTAAATTTTCGACACTACGATTTGTACTATCAACATTTACTCTACTGATCGCTTGGCGTATTGGTGCTCTCTACCATATTCCAATAGGGTTAACTATTTTATATGCCATACTATTTTTTACAAAATTGATTTACTTTCTTTTTATTGCTCATATCGATATTAAAGGTATTGGGAAATGGACCTCAGGCATTCAGAGTCACTATATTCCTACAATAGAATGGCAATTGTTATTTGTTAGGCTATATATAGGTTATGATCTCATTCCACACTTTACTGAGAAACTTTTTGCTGGCCACATTCGTATGGAAGACGTGGATGCTTTCGCTCAACTAGGCATATCACATCCCTATATTGTAGTTATATTTGCAGGAATTATTGAGTTTTTAGGCTCACTATCGTTGAGCTGCGGTTTTTTTACACGTATTGGTAGTATTGGATTGTTTATATATATTATTGTTGCTGCTATCTTAGGCCATCACTTTGAATTGGGGTTTATTTGGGCTTCACACGGTGGTGGTTGGGAATATCCTGTGTTATGGGCAATGTTAATTCTAACCTTCTCAATATTCGCGCCATACAAGTTCTCTGTAGATCGATTTATGTTAAACCATTTAACGCTACCTAAATGGATAAAACATTTAATTGGTGAGGCTAATAAAGAAGTATCGAAGTAACAAATACGATTTATTAAAATGTAAGTCTGTAGTTGTTAATGGTTTTCATATCCCATTCTCTCAGTGGTCGGAAATAACTCCATATCTGTTCGGCGCTTGTGATCTTTGCTATCAGTAGAAAAAATATTATATTCTTTCCTAACTGGAAAAGTGTGACTTTTACTTTCCGCCTTTAATTTAATACCGTTG
This sequence comes from uncultured Coxiellaceae bacterium, assembly GCA_963922495.1. Classification (GTDB taxonomy): domain Bacteria; phylum Pseudomonadota; class Gammaproteobacteria; order Coxiellales; family Coxiellaceae; genus CAWUIH01. Next base: position 5,640 of record CAWUIH010000077.1, read on the forward strand.
CTAACAACACGCTGACTTGCGGCATCGACTCTATTAAATGCAAAGGCTTTGCCAGCGGGTTTTGCAAAAAAAGGAAAAAAGCTGAATTTCTGTGCTCCACAACATGAATAAGTAATGGCGTGAAACATTAAAGCGCCAAAAATACCTGTAAATAAGTAAAAAGCTATATTGACAGACCAATATCGAAATATTTCAAAATTCGGATTGTTGGGGGTTTTTAGCTTTGTGGTGCTAAATGACTTTGTTGCATCCTTGATTTTAGAGGCGAGATCTACATTACCATCTTTAATATATTCAATCAAACTATTAATCACTATAAATAGGTATTTTGCAATTTCATTTGGATCTGTCATAGATCCTCCAGTACACTTACCGAATTCTATTTCACAAATCGGTTGCAGATAATGAAGTATGGAGCATAAAAAATGAAACCAACGTAGATTCTGTGAGCGTAAATCAAAAAGTTTTTTTTGGTAAGTATCGCATTCAGTGAATATCCCAAGTTCAGTTAATCTATCAAAACAATGGTCATAGTATATTGAATCTCCATATACTTCGATAGATTTGCCAAATCTAGGTAAATTTTCATCAGGTAGAGCATAGCAATACGATATACGTGGTTCCTGATACTCATGTTTCACATTTCGATAAACAGTAGTGCTATCCGATGAAATTATTTTCAGTTTTTGCAAAAATGATTCTAAGCAATAAAAAATGATATCGTCACCGTGAAAATGGTTGTGAATCGGAAGCTCTAATACCATTGCATCACTGTCTTCAGAGAAACTCGGAATCATTTGAGAGTACCACGTGTCGTGAATAAAATGTGTCGGTTGGTACGAGCCTAATAAAACGTAAACTTGCTGAATGTTATTGCATTTGGTGCAGTCTAATGCCTCCTTGAGATTGCACGATGGGTTTGAAATGCGATCACCAGGAACCGGTTGATCTGCCATAATATAAACGG
>CAWUIH010000078.1:0-6390 GCA_963922495.1 uncultured Coxiellaceae bacterium
TTAATGATCCCATTGTGGCTGCAGCGACCAGTTACAATGATTTTGATTTTAGAGAGCTACGGCGCAAGAAAATCAGCATCTATATTCACATCCCCGATGCCGACAAAGAGCGTCTGAGCCCAATCTTAACACTGTTTTGGGCACAATTAATTAATGCCATGTCATCTCATGAGCCGAGGAATGATGAACCCTATGGGGTGCTTGCATTAATGGATGAATTCGGCAATATGGCGCGTATAAATAAACTAAAAGATGGTATGTCATTTTTGCGAAGCTATCATATGCGTTGCATTATCATCGTTCAATATTTAGCACAAATTATCTCAATTTATGGACGTGATGATGCAAAAGGGTTTTTAAATAGTAAAGTGAAAATTGCGTTTGCATTAAATGATATGGATGACGCGCAATTTTTTTCTAGAGCACTGGGCACAAAAACCGTCAAAGTATCTTCAAGCTCCGTTAGTACAGGGCATGGTGACAATCCAGGTTCAAGATCTGAAAATATTAATTATCAATCACGTGCTTTGATGAACCCCGATGAGCTGATGCAATTATCTGACAAAAAGGCCATTATTTTAATTGAAGCAAAAAGCCCAATTAAAGCGAATAAATGCTATTGGTTTAAGGAACCCACTTATAAACAGTTGCTTGATAATATTAAGCCTGATGACAGCAACAAGGAAGCCTAATATGAGTCTGAATAATGATGTCCGCCTTATGGGGTTTTGCGCTGAAAAACCTGTATTAACACAATCACAGCAAGGGTTACCCATGGCAATCTTAGTCGTTTATACACAAGAGTTAATTAAAAACAAATCCCCAATCAACCAGGCGCATCGCTGTGTCTTTTTCGGCAACAAGGCCGAAATGATCGTCAAGTTTGCATCAAAAGGTCGACATATTCATTTGCGCGGTTCCATAAGATCTCAAGCAAAAGGCGAAGGAAATAACAGACGATTTTACACTAGCATATTGGTTGAAGAATTCAGGGTATCGCCTCGTCAAAGTGTAGAGGCTTTAAAAGATACACTGCGTGAAATTATCGATGAAAATAATATCAATGAGTATACTCAACTAGGTATTTTGGTCGATGATAAATAATATATTTATATTAGAGGTCACGGCCAATATCCTTCTGCTTTGATTTGAACTTCGCAAATTCTAATAATTTAGCAGCTAGCTTAGGCGCTAATTGTTTGAGATCATCTTGTTTACGTTTATATCGCATAATACCAATTGCAGTTGACTCAAGCTGTTTTATAAGAGCTTTTTCTTTTAGTGTGTCTTTGGCTTCAATCAATTTATCGCGGAATTTCACCAGATATTGAATGGATTTATCTTTCGACTGGCGCAGGTTATCAAATTCCACATTATAATCATCAGACGCCCAGTCAATATTGACTTCTTTTGGTGGCTGATTTATTTTCTCAAATGCTTTAGCAAGATTAGGAGCAACTGATTTAATTTTTGAAAATATCTTACCTTGCCCTAGTAGTTGTTCAACAGCGTTTTCATAACCTCTGGTTTGTACATCAATACTTATAGGTTTAGTTGCTTTATCTAGTCGTGATTTTGCCAACAGTACACGCTCAACCGCATGAGATTTTATGGATTTCAAACGCTCCCACTCGTCAACCGTACTTTCTAACCGTTCATGAATTTCATGCTCAGGAATAATTTTATGTTTTTCCTGCGCGTTAACAGAGATAGGACGATAATCATTGAGTTGCTGTTTAACTTCATCAATACCTTTTTCTTTCAACACGTCATTAAAATCACATTTTTCATGATCGGGCAGGGTAGGGATAGCAATGTATGATTGAATGTGATGTTTGTCTTTAAGCGCCGCTGCAACTTCCTGTAGTGCTTGAATATTCTTAGCGTTGGGGCCGTCATTGTCAGCAGCAAAATAGAATGAGTTAGTTTTATGCTTCTCACTCAACCAACCCAAGTGTTCTGCATTTTTAATATTCCCCAGTGTTACATAGATATTAGCATCGGGCTCAGCCTCAATCAGTGACGCGGCCGTTTCTGGGCCTTCTGCGATAATTACCTTGTCGGAGTTGCCTAAATGAATAGGGACAGCACTACCTTTCAAATCGCCACGTGTGCGTTTCACAGCACCGACTGATTGTTCATTAACTTTATTAGCAGTATTTGGATCAAGCAGGATTGTTTGTACGGCTGTGATTTCGCCCAAATGATTCTCAGCAGCAACAATAATCCCTGGATGATAGGTCACCTGGTTATGACCAGCTTTATCTGTCCAATCATCGCGAATGTTGGGATGAAAACGAAATGACTTCAAATCACCTTTAAGGCGGCGGTGCTCACGTAAATAGCGTTCACCAATAGTGCCAGAAATAGATTCCGCACTTTGATAATAGTACCTGGCACGTGCGATTTTTTCAGATTTATCCTCCACATCAGTGGTTTTTATCCCACTATTTTTTGGTGCTGGCATGTCAGGAATTCTCAACACATCAAATGACAATCCACTCAGACGTACCCCCTCCTGTAATGCATCTCTAAATGAAAGACCCCAGCCATGAGTTGGATCCATCAATAACTGAATAGGCCCACCACCTTCATCAGTTTCAAATGAATGCCAACTTCCAGCATGCGAACCGCTGAGCGTGACGTTTAAACTGCCTTTACGACCAAAACGTAAATGGTTGCCAGCACGCTTGTAATTATCACCGAGCACACGAATATAAAAGGCTTCGCCAAGCTGAATTAAAGCATCATTAATCACTTGATAATCTAAATGGTTTGAACGATCCTTTGTGCTTACTGCTATTAACGCTGATTTTCTAGTGTGTTTTTTTCTGGTGAATTCATTTGCCCGATTATTTTCAAGCATTGCTAAGTAGTTATTATAATTAACAGCGTGCTTTTCGATATCTGATAATTTTAATAATGTTGGCGTTATAAATGGCATGCACTCTTGGGCATTTATAACAATATCATGCGCCAAACGATCCCGTGTTCTTGATAGTTTAATCGCAAATTGCCAACGTGCTTCTGGAATAAAAATTTTATTCTCTTTATCTTTAAACAACTTTGACCACGCAATCTCTGCATTGATACGGGCTGTTTGATAGTCAGTTACTAATCGATAATAATGACGTTGCCCAGATGTTAACGTGCGTAATGTCTCACGATGATGATGAACGTCACGGCGTTCTCGTAAATTCTGCCAATCTAAGGATTGTTCGGAAATTAAAGGGTAATAGCGCTTGTCTGATAATATTTCGGCGCACAGTGCATCACGAGATGACAATGAAAGCATTGAGTCATCTAATTTCTTAACCTGGTTTCTGAGCAGATGGTGCTCATAGCCATCTGCTAATTTATCTTCATCAATATCATAGAACGCTAATGCTTTGCTAAAGCGACTTGGCTGCTTGGCGATCTCGAAACTCAAGCGATCAAGAGATGCTTTTTGTGCACTCAGAATCTTAACGTCACGCTTAGATAATTGATCAAAACCACCTAAGATATAAGCACGAGAAGTTGTTGCTTTAATATCTCGATCGAGATGAACATAACGATCGACCATACGAAAGTCATGTTTTTCTGTTGCATTTAAATTTTTGAGTTGCATGAGTCGACGATACTGCACGTCGTCTGCTTGAATTTGGCTAATCAATGCTTTTTGAGAAACATTGGCAAGACTTGCCTGATAAGCAATAGTTGAAAAATACTTATTGATTTCTGGTTGTATTTTTGCGGCCAACTGATAGCAATGAGCACGCTGCCTTTTTTGATAGTATTCAAAATAAGCTTTCACATGTAGTGCACGTTCGTGATCCAAAGCAAGCTTATTCAGCGTATCAGTATTCACTCTATTTAGTTCTAAGGCTTTTTCAAACAAGGGATATTCTTGCTTAATTTCAAAGGCCAACCGATTTTTAAGTAAGGTTTGCTCAAACCAGTTTGAGTAATCATGGTGCTGATGAAACTTTTCACCAGATTTTAAATCTTGACGCATCATTTTTGCTTGGGCCGCCAATCCGTTTCTTAAGTTGACAAAGAGCGCAACTTTTTTTGCCAGCTCACGCTGCTCCGATTTTGATTTTTTCGCAGCTTTAGAGATGAGTTTTTCTTTGAACTCAGCATAGTTGGTCACAAACAACCACTTGTCATAAATCGCTTGCTTTATACTGGCCAACTTATCGATAAAACGTCCAATAAGGCTTTCTGGATCATAACCACGACGAATGGCATAGGAGAGCGGCCAATCCAACACAGAGTCCTTCAGTGTAGAGCGCGATAGTGTGGCTTTTAACGCTGCCAAATCTTTAAATTGTTCCTTGTCAGCATAAACGTTCAATGTCTTGCGGTGGCGAGTCATGGCGACATAGCTTAAAAAACGATCCCAGGCGCGACCAGCCACATACACAAAGGTGTGATCAAAGGTTGCTCCTTGTGATTTGTGAACCGTAGCCGCATAACCATAATTAAAGTCTTTGTATTCTTGGGTGGAAAAGGTGATTTTCCTCACTGATTTTTGACTCAACTGCACGGTGATGTGATCGTCTTCTATGTTTACTACAGAGCCAAATTCACCATTACTCAGACCAAGCTTGCGATTATTGCGTAGGAATAAAATACGATCGCCAACACTTAATTCAATAGGTCCATCGATAGAATTCACAGAATGTGAGACATGTCCCAATAATCCTTGTTCACGCATGGCCTGGCGTGCTGTTTTATTGAGATCGCGAACATCAATATTTCGGTGAGCTAAAATAAGGCGTTCATGAATGTTGTCTGTCGTGAGCTCCTGGCTCCAATGCATCACCAAACGAGCAATCGCGCCACCACCAGTTCCACTGCTGCCACCATCATCATCTTCCTCTTCCTTACTTTCTTCGACATCAACAAGATGAATTTGTTGTTTGGTGGCATAGTGATCAACAGCCTGACCAAGCTCCCCACGAGACAGTAGCACACTGGCGGCACAATCGCCTGGGTCATTCTGACGCTGTATTTGATTTAACTCGGCAAATCCAATTTGTTCGACAATCGCCCTAAAAGGTGCGCCAGGACCAACGGGTTGTAATTGTACATGATCACCCACCAAGACCAACTTAGCGCCTGCTGTTTTAGCAGCATCCACCATAAATGCGAGATCATTGAGATCGGCCATACCCGCCTCATCCATCACTAAGATATCATTGGGCCCAAGCTCTAAACCAAAAGCAAGTTGCATTTTAAGTGAGTGAATAGTGGTTGACCGAATGCCTGAATCTGCTTCCAAACCTTTTGAAGCGATGCCAGAAACCGCCATTCCCCTAACATCGAAGCCAGCGGCTTCCCACATTTGTCTTGCTGCCTTCATCATATAAGATTTGCCGGTACCAGCGCGCCCAACAACGGTACAAACATCCCCGCTGTTAGCAATATGTGAAAGGGCATCTGCTTGTTCAATGTTCAAGCCAAAATCACACACAGCCTGATCAACCAAAGTACGATTGACCTTATGTTGATGACGAACATTCAAGATATCAGCATGATCCGCCATGAGCGCTTCACGCAGATAATTCGCTCGGGTTGTATAACGATCACGGCCATCATCTCCAGGGCCTAGCAGGATCAAATCACGATGTGCTTTTAGGTTGAGTAGGGCAGTCTCATATTCTTCACGAGTACTGGTATTTTTATTGATCAACAGCGCGATATCGCGTTCGCTGAACACAGCATGCTTACTGCCTAAAATATTTAATACGCTCTCTGGATCATTGACGGCAATCTCAATACTGGCTTCACGCTTAAGCTGATTTTCTTCTTTGAGATAATGTTGTTCATTGCCCCGAATTCGTCCTTCATGACGCTGGGAAATGATATGATTGGCATCGACCACCATATCAAGATCATGCTCTTCAAAATAGCTGTTCTGAAAATCACGCCACTGCTCACCCCAATATTGAGGGTCAACCACACGCCCTCGAACGACATCGGGTTCTAAATCACGGGCCTTATACTTGTCAAATCGATCGCCATGTAATCGGCGTGTCGTCACGTAGATATGAGCATGAGGGTTCCCATCTCCATGATCATGAATGGCAACATCCGCTACAATACCATGACGTACAAAATGATAATGAGCAAAGTTCTGTGCTAAATCGATTTGATGAGACAAATCCAAATCTCGGGGTAGGGCAAGGATAACATCTTTAGCGACTTGTGAATTTGAGCGGTTCTCTGCTGCTTCTGCCGCGTTCCATAGTGACTCACGATCATTGAATCTTTCGTCAGCACTTTCTGGCAATAATAGCTTTGTGTAAACGACATCTGCGCGATTTTCAAAATTATGAATTTCTCCTGTTCTCTCATCGAGCAGAATTTCCCCAGCACGATAAGCCGCACCGGCCACGGCGC
>CAWUIH010000079.1:0-6361 GCA_963922495.1 uncultured Coxiellaceae bacterium
CAGGCTCTCTCTCCAGATATTGAATTTTATTAGGAATATCCACCCACTCGTCGGCATCGCTCGGAGCGGCTTTTCTTGCAGTAATAATCGGCCATTTTGGGGCCAATTCTGCATTGATGCTTAACCACTGTTGTTGTTCATCAGATAAATCGTCTTCGGATAGAATAGCATCCACTGGACATTCCGGTACGCACAAGTTGCAATCGATACACTCTTCGGGATCAATGACAAGCATATTGGGACCTTCGCGAAAGCAATCTACAGGACAAACATCTACACAGTCTGTGTATTTGCAACGAATACAGTTATCAATTACCACAAAGGTCATGTTAAGATACTCTCCTCCAGATTAGCGTTAAGCACAAGATTATAACAGCAAGCCTAACGTATGGGGTAGAACATTTATGGTAACAGAAATCGATATTAAAGAATGGATAGAGCAAGGTTTGCCAGGTAGCCAGGTAGTTTACAGCAGGGGCGACGGAGCACATTTTGAGGCTGTGGTATTGTCAGATAAATTTCACGGACTAAACTTAATTGCTAGGCATCGCTTGGTTTACACTGCATTAGGGAATCGTATGAAAGTGGATATCCATGCATTGTCTCTAAAAACCTTTACTCATCAAGAGTATAACCAACAATCGGAGTCATAATGTCAATAAGTGATAAAATTCAGCAAATTGTTACTGCTAACGAGGTTGTTTTATTTATGAAGGGAAGTCCCGACTTTCCTCAGTGTGGCTTTTCTGGACGAGTTGTTCAAATACTTAAGGAACACAATTGTTCATTTAAAAGCTTAAACGTATTAGAAGACCCTGATATTAGGCAAGGGATTAAAGATTACTCGAACTGGCCAACGATTCCTCAATTGTATGTGCGAGGTGAGTTCATTGGTGGTTGCGATATCGTTGTGGATATGCACTCTAATGGCCAACTACAGGAACTGCTGAGTAAGCAATCAGTTTGATTATGAGTCCCATATTGACTTTTCTTTACTTTGAACAGTAGGTTGATCACGCATTTGATGAATTCTTTTATACTTATTTATTTCAGCTTGTTGACTGGCTGAAACTTCATGAGTGCGATCAAATTCTGCCAGGTGCAAATCAATAGCACTTATGAATCCTGGATGTGGTTTGTTGGCAAGCTTTTTGTTTGTCATAATAAAACCCTTTACGAATCATTATTTCAAGGTTTATTGTAAAGCGATGTGACAATAATTGCTATGAAAATTCAATCCTTAAAGCCAAAACATGTCGCTTACGATGCACTGTTCACTGCAGAAGGCCTCACGCAGTTGGACAAGGTATTTTTTAATTACTTGAAAGTAAAAAATCCTGATATTTATCAAAAACTACAACGCTATCGATATGGCCATGCGATCACACCAAAATTACTGAGTAATCTAGTGATAGAATCTGCGCCATTATTAGAGGCTTTTATTGCCAGTGAATTTGGCATTGAAGAGGCAGTTGCAGATTTGCAACAGGCCACCATTCGAGACAATCCAATTTTTGCCTTCAAAAAATATTTTGTATTGCGTCAAGCAAGACGTCGCTTGCGTAAAGCGGATCAGATATCAGATTTTAATGAATTAAATAAATGGGTTAGCTTAAGTCTCTCAGCAAATCAATTAGATTTTAATATGGATCGTGAGTTGGCGATTGCATATTGGGGAGAACAGTTACTCACCGATCCAGTGGCAAACGCGACAGATATTGAACGTTTGACGGAGTGGTGTGTTGCCGCAATAACGCAGCCAGCGGGACAGCGGGCAGTTGCAGGATTTGTGAGCTTTCGATTGCCAAAATCGTTGGATTACGCAAATTTAATCGATGTCATTGCGTTAAAAGACGATGTCATAGGGCGCTATACCGCCCCTAACGAAAAACTAAGACATCGAGATGGATTTCAACTAACGGATAAGCGCATGTCACGCCGAGAAGTTATGAGTGAGGTGCATTACTGCGTTTATTGCCACAAAACCGAAGGTGATTTTTGTTCAAAAGGATTTCCAGTTAAAAAAGGTGATCGAAAGAAAGGAGTTAAAGTTAATCCTTCAGGTGAAACATTAATTGGATGCCCATTAGAAGAAAAAATATCTGAGATGCATTTCTTAAAAAAAAATGGTTTTGGAATCGGTGCACTGGCCGCAGTGATGATTGATAACCCGCTTTGTGCGGCAACGGGTCACCGTATTTGCAACGATTGTATGAAAGCGTGCATTTACCAAAAACAAGAGCCAGTCAATATCCCAGAAATTGAAACACGAGTTTTAACAGATGTTTTGAATCTACCCTGGGGTGTAGAGATTTATAATCTATTGATGCGATGGAATCCAATGCGGCAGCGACAATACCTACCTCAACCATTTAATGGTAAAAAAGTGATGATAATGGGTATGGGACCTGCTGGATTTACTCTAGCACATCATTTGTTAATGGAAGGGTGTGCAGTAGTCGGTGCCGAAGGTTTGAAAATTGAACCGCTTGATCCACAGATAATTAGTCATCCAATTAAAGATTATACCTCACTTGAAGAATCACTGGATAATCGTGTGATGTCTGGCTTCGGTGGCGTTGCTGAATACGGTATTACTTCTCGATGGGATAAAAATTTTCTGCGTTTAATTTATATTGCATTGATACGAAATCAATATTTTCAACTATTTGGCAATATACGTTTTGGCGGTACATTAACAGTAGACGACGTTTGGGAGCTGGGTTTTGATCATTTAGCATTAGCGGTGGGAGCCGGTCTACCACGTGAATTACGAATTCCAAATAGTATGGCGCCTGGAATGCGTCACGCTAATGATTTTTTGATGGCATTGCAACTCACAGGCGCTGCAAAAAATATGAGCCTGGCTAATTTACAGGTGCGATTACCTGCAGTTGTGATTGGTGGTGGTCTCACTGCAGTTGACACCGCAACTGAAGTGAAAGCCTATTATATTAATCAGGTAGAAAATATTCTTTATCGATATGAGCACTGCGTCGAACACTTTGGAATCGAAGTAGTAAGGAATCAATTTGATGCGATTGCCTTGCCAATACTGGATGAATATCTTATCCACGGTCGCGAAGTAATAACAGAACGTCAGCGTGCAGCACAACAGGGTGAGCAACCAGATTTTACAAAATTGATTCAACAGTGGGGTGGTGTCACTATTGTTTATCGCAGAACTATCCAAGAATCGCCTGCTTATAAGCGTAATCCAGAAGAATTATCCAAGGCATTTGAAGAAGGGATTTACTATGCAGAAGGGTTGGAGCCAACGTCAGTATTACTTGATAATCATGGCCATGTAACAGCTTTACAATGCCGTATTCGCGTATTAGATAAGGAAGGTGTATGGGTTTACACTGATGATACAAAAATTATCGCAAGTAAAGCGATATTTATTGCCACCGGAGCACAGCCTAATATCGCTTATGAATATGAGCATCGAGGGACTTTTGTAAGAAATAAATTTAGTTATAGTCAATATGATATTGATTTTAATCAAATAGAAGAAAAAATCACCCATTGCAAAACAACTGATATCGGTACATTTACCAGCTATTATGACGGCACACATCGTGTCAGTTTCTTAGGAGATACTCATCCTGCGTTCCATGGCAGTGTAGTAAAGGCAATTGCCTCCGCAATGCGAGTTTACCCTGATATCATGTCAGCATTATCAATGGTCGATTCAAAACCACCATTTACTATGACGGATTATCATAGCTTTAGAGAAAAACTCACTGACTTGTTTTCTTCGACACTAGTTTCTATGCAACGTTTAGGTGAGAAACATATACAGTGTCATGTGCGTTCACCGATGGCTGCTAAAAATTTTTCTGCGGGTCAATTTTACCGTTTTCAAAACTATGAACGCTTTGCACCAATACTCCTCGGTACTCAATTACAGACTGAAGCACTGGCATTGATCGGTCGAAGATCAACAGAGCAAAATGACACTCTGATTTTTGATATCTTAGAACGCGGCGTCAGCTCCCGTTTGGTGGCAACCTTGAAAGTCGGTGACCCGATTGCATTGATGGGGCCGACAGGCTGTATCACGCGGATACCTGAAGAAAAAGGAAAGAAAATTTTAATTATCGGCGGTGCCATGGCACAAATTCAATTGCATTCGATCAACGAAGCATTGCGCAAGGGTGGTCATCAGGTGTTTTACGTTGCTTTAGAGTCGGAGTCTTTAAACCTTGAGATGCAAATGCAAATTCAGCAATCCAGTGATGGCGTATTATGGTTACGATCTGACACTGAAACTACGCCGCCTCACCGAGTAAGCGACTATGTTTATTCGGGTGACTTGATTTCAGCATTAATAGAATGTACTCAACAACAATATTGGCAGTCATTGGATACTTTTCATCAAATTCATGTGATTGGTGATCCAGAATTAATTCGCACGGTCCAATGCGCACGTAGCAACGCATTGCAGTCTTATCTGAATACTGAGGTTGAATTCGTCGCGTCAGTTTACGGTCCAATGCAATGTATGATGAAAGGCGTATGTGCACAATGCTTGCAGTGGCAACTGAATCCTGACACCGGTGAACGCACTAAAGCGGTTTATGCGTGTTCGTGGCAGCATCAACCCATCCAACTTGTTGATACACAAAATATTACCGAAAGATTATTGCAGAATCAAGTGCAGGAAGTACTTTCAAGTGTTTGGTTAGATTATATTTTTGATATACATTCATCTATTAAAATTTGAATATTTGTCTAAAAAGAACATATTGCAACGCTTAGCATGGCATTTTATAATTTTTGATTCACCACTGTTTAATAAAATAAGGATCAATACAATGTACAAACAACTTTCTCACAATGAAGCACATAAACTAATGAATGCATCTCAAATGATCATTTTAGATGTCCGTGATGAAGAAAGTTTTGAGGAAGCGCATATTGCAAATGCTGTGCATCTTTCTATGATAAAATTACAAGAATTCATCGAAAACACCGACAAAAGTCAACCCATTCTAGTTTACTGCTATCATGGTGTAAGCAGCCAATCTGTTGCTAATCACCTAGTGGAAGAAGGATTTGCTAAGATTTATAGCCTAGTCGGTGGGTTCGAAACATGGAAGGCGCATCACCCAACTTCTGATGCTAATAATTAATACCTCTGAAACCGCGATAGCTCAATAGGTACACATTCGAGATAACTTATGTTTAACCCTGCGGAGCATGCCGATGCTGTACAACGTATTGCATCGCATCTCAAAAGAATCAATGCCACGGTTGTTGCGCATTTTTATACAGAACCAGCAGTGCAATATTTGGCAGAAAAAACGGGGGGGTTCGTTGGAGACTCGCTTGCAATGGCTCAATTTGGAGTAGCTACCTCCGCATCGACACTCATGGTTGCCGGGGTTCGTTTCATGGGCGAGAGTGCAAAAGTGTTAAGTGAAGAAAAGCGAGTATTGATGCCTACATTACAGGCGGAGTGTTCACTGGATCTCAGTTGTCCTGCCGATAAGTTCAAGAAATTTTGTGAACAACACCCTGACCGAAAGGTGGTGGTGTACTGTAATACCTCTGCCGCGGTCAAAGCGATGGCTGATTGGGTTGTGACTTCTGCAAACGCAGTGGAGATTGTCACCTACCTTTACGAACAAGGTGAAAAAATTCTTTGGGCTTCTGACCAATTTTTGGGTGGATATATCCAGAAAAAAACAGGTGCTGATATGCTACTATGGAAAGGATCATGTGTTGTTCATGAAGAGTTTAAATCTCAGGCATTGCAAGTCATGCGCCAGCAACATCCAGAGGCAGTGGTATTAGTTCATCCCGAATCACCTCCTGCTGTAGTTGAGCAGGCCGATGTGGTGGGATCTACATCACATTTATTGAGCGCTACTCAAGATATGTCACAAGATAAATTCATCGTCGCTACAGATCGAGGTATTCTTTATAAAATGCAATCGCTTTCACCACAAAAAGTTTTCCTACAAGCGCCGACTATGGGTATTGGTGCAACTTGTCGCAGTTGTGGACACTGTCCTTGGATGGCAATGAATACTCTTGACAATTTAGAAAAATCATTACAATCTGGGGAAAATGAGATTCTTTTAAGTAAAGAAGTTATTTGTAAAGCCAAGATTTCGCTAACACGCATGTTGGAATTTAGCCAATGAATATGACTGCCGATGAAAAAATACAACTTAAACTTGACGCCCTGCAACTGGAAAATATTAAGTACCACATTTTTTTGTGCTGCGATCAAACTAAATCAAATTGTTGTTCGAAAGAAAGTGGCATGGAGTCTTGGAAATATTTAGTTTCTCGTTTGAAGGAGCTGGGGCTATCAGAATCTGGCGGAATTTATCGCACTAAAGCAAAT
>CAWUIH010000080.1:0-6241 GCA_963922495.1 uncultured Coxiellaceae bacterium
ATATAAAATATCAAGTTTTTTTCCAGAAGGTTCTGCCATGTAAAGATTGAGTGACTGTGCCTGATCAATCCATTTTTGACGACGCGATGCCGCCTCAACCAACCAACGTGGCTCCACTTCAAAAGCAGTTGCATATAACTGTTTCAAATTGTCTGGAATGCGCTCAATTTTTTGTACACTACCATCAAAGTATTTCAGATCGTGAACCATTACATTATCCCACAACTTTAATTCTTTGAGGTCTTTAACGAGATAAGGGTTAATGACTGTAAATTCACCTGATAAATTCGATTTTACAAATAAATTTTGATACGTTGGCTCAATCGATTGTGAAATACCACAAATATTAGAAATAGTTGCAGTAGGTGCGATAGCCATGACATTAGAATTACGTATTCCATACTGCTTAATTTGTTGACGCAGGCTATCCCAATCCAGTGTTTGCGAGCTATCTTGTTCGAGATATTGCCCACGGCTCTGTTGCAATAATTCGATAGAATCAATCGGTAAAATACCTTGACTCCATAACGAGCCTTCGTAACTCTCGTAAGTACCCCGCTCTTTTGCTAATTCCATCGATGCGGTAATAGCGTGGTAACTGATGTGCTCCATTGCATAGTCAGCAAATTCGACGGCGGCTTTAGACGCATAGGGAATTTTTTGTAAATAAAGTGCATCTTGAAATCCCATTAAACCCATCCCAATAGGACGATGTTTAAAATTGGAATTGCGGGCTTGTGGAACGCTGTAATAATTAATATCAATGACATTATCCAACATTCTTACTGCAGTTTTTATAGTTTTTGCAAGCTTTTGAGTATCCAGTTGCCCATCTTTTATATGATTGACCAAATTAATACTACCCAGATTACAAACTGCAATTTCATCTTTTGAAGTATTTAAAGTAATTTCTGTACACAAATTAGAACTATGAATCACACCGGTATGTTGTTGTGGCGAACGTAAATTGCATGCATCCTTAAATGTTACCCAAGGGTGTCCTGTCTCAAAAAGCATACCGAGAATTTTACGCCATAAGGCAACCGCGGGGATTTTACGAGTGCGAATTTCCCCTCTTGCTGCACGTTGTTCGTGAGCAAGATATGCTGTCTCAAACTCCTCACCGTAAATATCATGCAAATCGGGAGTTTCATCGGGTGAAAATAGTGACCATTCGCCACTTTCAAAAACACGCTTCATGAATAAGTCCGGTATCCAATTGGCAGTGTTCATATCGTGGGTGCGCCGTCTATCATCACCGGTGTTCTTACGTAATTCTAAAAATTCTTCGATGTCCATGTGCCAGGTTTCCAAATAAGCACAAACCGCACCTTTACGTTTACCACCCTGGTTCACCGCAATAGCTGTAGCATCCGCAACATTAAGAAAAGGCACAACACCCAGTGACTTACCATTAGTGCCACGAATATAAGCCCCCATAGCGCGAACTGGAGTCCAGTCATTGCCAAGCCCACCAGCATATTTAGACAACATAGCGTTATCGCGTAACGCACCATAAATCCCATCTAAACTGTCGGAAACAGTCGTCAAAAAGCAACTCGATAACTGTGGAAATACTGTGCCAGAATTAAATAAAGTTGGCGTTGAGCTCATAAAGTCAAATGTTGATAGCAGATTGTAAAATTCAATTGCGCGTTCGGTGCGTTGTTCTCCTTCACATTCGGCTAAGCCCATAGCAACGCGCATAAAAAATACCTGCGGTAACTCAATGCGAATATCTTTATGGTGAATAAAATAACGATCTACTAGTGTTTGCAAGCTCAGGTAAGTAAATAAGTGATCGCGTTCTGGCTTAATTGCGGCAGCTAAACGATCTAAATCGAACCCCAGTAATTTTTCATCGAGATGATCGGTTTTGATGCCTTGCGTAATAAACTCTTTAAACCCTAAACTATAGTAATCAACAATATCATTGCGTATTAGATCGTGTGAAATACTAAGGCCGCTGAGCACTTCACCGTATAAATCTTGCAGCAATAAGCGTGCTGCAACGAAACTATAATTAGGTTCTAATTCAATCAGGGTGCGAGCAGACATTACGAGTGCTTTGTAGACGTCACGCAATGCCACACCATCGAATAAGTTATTTCTAGTTTCTTCTAGAATTTTTTCAGGTTGCACATCGGAAAGATTAAAGCAGGCATTGTGAACAATGCGAGTTAGCCAAGTGAGGTCTAGTGGTTTTTTAGCACCGTCATCCAATACAACCCTGATACCATTTGAAACTATAGAACGTTCATCAGTTGAGGTACCACGCTGTTTATGACGCTCCTCACGATAAAGCACGTAAGAACGGGCAACCTTACGCAAACCCGCGTGCATTAAAGCCAATTCCACTTTGTCTTGAATGGCTTCAATATGAAGCATACCGCCGGAGGGCCAGCGTTGATGCAATAAACTAATTATTTCATCGCTTAAGTGAGTCACGACATCATGGACTCGATCGGAACTATTAGCACTTTCTCCCTCTACAGCCAGAAAAGCTTTTTTCATCGCAATACGAATGCGTTCTGGCTCAAACCCAACCACTCGACCATCGCGTTTGATGACATACAGTTGACCAGGTTCAATAGCAATATGGTCAACTCGCTGTTCGACAACGCTGTTGTTTGGGTTTCGACTCTCTGTTTTCATCTCTGCTCCTGAATAAAATTAGATCTCGATTGACTTACAATAACCAGTAATTAGGAACAAATATTTGGCTAGCATTCGGTTGCAAGGCATGAGATTGACATCCTTAACTAATCGTAATTATCCCTTTAAAACCCAACATATGGGCATTTCAGTTTTATAAGACACAAGATAGTGTGTTTTGATGTGAATTGCAAGAGGGGCAACCTGAGGAAATCCTGTGCGCAACCTGTGGATTTTTTATGTTTTATAGTTATCAGTAAGTTAGATAAAAGAGTTAATCTAGTTGATGGAAATCGCTAGCAATGAAACAATGGGCTTATGATAGAAAGTGTAATCGATAATAATGGATTCCGTTTAAATGTTGGAATTGTTTTAATCAATCGTAAGGGGCAAGTATTTTGGGGACATCGTGTGCGTTCACGACATGCATGGCAGTTTCCGCAGGGTGGTTTGTTGCCGAAGGAGAAACCCATCGTTGGGATGTATCGAGAATTATTGGAAGAAGTTGGGTTGAATGCAAAAGATGTCACTTGTTTGGGCGAAAGTTGTGATTGGTACAATTACTACCTACCCAAAAATCGACGAAGATTAGAAAATAGTCATAATTTTTGTGTGGGACAACGACAAAAATGGTTTTTGTTGCGGCTAGAATCGCAAGATAGCCAAATACATCTGGATCATTCAAGTCAGCCTGAATTTGATACTTGGCGATGGGTGGAATATTGGTATCCAATCAAGCATATTATCTTTTTTAAACGAAACGTTTATCGTTCAGTATTAAAAGAGTTTGAGGAGCTTATTGTCGATGCTTAAAATTCTGCGTCAAATTGCACAAGAGGTCAATTCTGCTCCCAACTTGTCGCGCGCGTTGGAACTGGTTGTCAAACGTCTGTGCGAAGTATTACCCGCTGATGCAAGTAGCATTTTTGTTTGCGATCATGCACATGCTGAGTATCTACTTATGGCAACTCAAGGTTTGAATATTAAGCAAGTGGGTAAATTACGAATCAGATTCGGACAAGGTTTGATCGGATTGGTTGCGGAACGGGAAGAACCTATCAATTTAGACAACGCGCAACTCCACGTCCAATTTAAGAAAAGATCCATTTTAGCCGAAGAAGAATTCCACGCTTATCTCGGTATCCCGATTATCGAAAAACGCGAATTATTAGGCATATTAGTAGTGCAGCAACGTCGTAGTGGTTATTTCTCCGAAGAAGAAGAAGCTTTTTGTATCACACTAGCCATTCATTTAGCTTCCGCGATCGCGCGAGCTAGTGCTAAAGGCGCGCTCGAAGAACTAAACAAGAAAAAACGCGGTCGCAGAGCGCCTACAGTACTCAACGGGGTATCAGGTTCTTCAGGCGTGGTCATTGGTCAAGGTATGGTGATTTTTCCACAAGCAGATTTAGAAGCCGTACCAGATCAGATTATTGAAGATATCAATGCAGAAATTGCTGATTTTGAAAGTGCGTTACTACAAGCCCGTGTTGAAATTCACCAACTGCAAACGCGTGCTAAATCATCGCTGAATGTTGCCGAAAATGCACTATTTGACGCCTATTTGCGCCTATTAGATAGTCGTACATTTATCAACGAGGTGATTAGCCACATCAACAATGGGCAATGGGCTCAAGGTGCGCTCAAGCGTGTGATTCGCAAACATGTACTCCATTTTGAATCGCTCGAAGATATATATCTAAAGGAACGTGCTGCTGATTTTCGTGATTTAGGGCGGCGCATCTTAGCACATTTACAATCCGAAGAAAGGGAAGAGCTTGAATATCCTAAAAAGACCATCTTAGTGAGCGAAGAGGTGACTGCCACATCGTTGATGGAAGTTCCAGAAGGACGTTTGGTAGGCATTATTTCAGGCGCAGGTTCAAGCAACTCACACGTTGCGATATTAGCCAGAGCATTGGGTTTGCCGGCCGTAATGGGGGTTAGCGGCACCCCTCTGGAAAAACTTTCTGGTAAAGAGTTGGTTCTCGATGGCTACAACGGTGCTATTTATATTTCGCCTTCGAGCGAAGTCAAAAAGGAATTTCGTGCATTAGCAGAAGAAGAAGAGGAGTTAGATGAAGAATTGACTGCACTACGTGACTTACCTGCAGAAACCACTGACGGTCATGCTGTTGCACTGTATGTGAACACAGGTCTTGCCATAGAGGGCGGCTTATCTCTCAGCGTAGGGGCCGAAGGCGTTGGTTTATATCGCACCGAAATGCCATTTATGATTCGAGACCGTTTTCCCAGCGAGGAAGAGCAACGTATCATGTACCGACAGTTGCTTAACACCTTCGCACCACGCCCCGTAATCATGCGTACTTTAGATATCGGCGGCGATAAATCATTACCCTACTTTACAATTCAGGAAGATAACCCATTCTTAGGTTGGCGTGGTATTCGCGTCACCTTAGATCATCCTGAAATATTTCTACAACAAGTTCGTGCCATGCTGCAAGCTAGCGCAGGACTGAACAATTTGTCTATTTTACTACCAATGATCAGTTCGCTACACGAAGTGGAATTGGCAATCCGCCTGATCAATCAAGCCTATGGTGAGATGTTGGAGGAAGGCATCGAGGTAGAAATGCCACCGATAGGATTGATGATAGAGGTTCCTGCTGCTGTCTACCAAGCACAGCAATTAGCAGAACGTGTCGATTTTTTATCGGTGGGTAGTAATGATTTGATTCAATATCTATTAGCTGTTGATCGAAACAACCCTCGTGTTGCCAATTTATATGACGGCTTGCATCCTGCGGTATTGCAATCGCTTGCGCACGTCGTCAAAGGTGTACATAAAGCTGGCAAACCCATCAGTATTTGTGGCGAAATGGCTGGTGATCCCATAGCAGTAGTACTATTGTTAGCTCTGGGTTTCGACACATTAAGCATGAACGCACGAATACTCCCACGTGTAAAATGGGTGATACGAAGTTTTTCGATGGAACAAGCTAAAGTATTACTGGATGAAATGATTAAAATGGACGATCCCAAAGATGTTCGCTTACACCTAGAAAGTGCTCTAGAAGAAGTCGGGCTTGGCAGCTTGATTCGCGCAGGTCGGTGATAATTGGATTGAAAATATGAACTTTGAATACATTTGCGTTGCTTATTTCTCGTTGGGTCTATTTGTGGGACTTGCTGCAGGAGTGTTAGGTATTGGTGGCGGCATATTAGTCGTACCTGGTCTCACTTGGCTGTTTGAGTCCCAACATTTTCCAAATAACCTTATTTTGCATTTTGCAATTGGCACCTCATTTGCAATTATGCTGATCACTTCTTCCCGCGGAATTTTGAGTCATTTGAAATACAAGTTACCGATTTGGGAAGCATTCCACCCCTATTTGATCGGACTGGTGGCGGGCGTCGTAGGCGGTGGAATTGTTACACATCATTTACATAGCCACGTCATTTCAATCATTTTTGGCTGCTTTGTTGTGATCATCGGCTGCTATATGCTGATTGGATTTGAGTTAAAGCCGCTATATTATCGATTATCACATCGCAAATTGGTGATATTTGGGTAAGCCCTCGAGAATCTCCCCCTTACATGGGATAAAATTATTTTTATCATGAG
>CAWUIH010000081.1:0-6188 GCA_963922495.1 uncultured Coxiellaceae bacterium
TACCCGTGATGGGCGTGCGAATATCGTGCGACATATTCGCAATGAATTCGGATTTAGCACGGCTGGCGGCTTCGGCTTCACGCTGTGCCTGTATTAATTTTTTCTCAAATAATTTTTCACGACTGATATCGAATCCAATTCCCATCACTCCGATAATCTCACCTTCATTGTTGAAGATTGGATATTTATTGGTTAGCAAAATGAGTTGGGTGCCGTCGGGTCGTATCAGCGTTTGTTCTAAGTTAGTAATTTCGTGGCCTGATAAGACTTCTTTGTCGCGATCGCGTAATATATCCGGTGTAACACCACCAGCTTGCCAGTTGAGGTCATTATCGCTTAAACCTACGATATCTTCAGGATCTTTAAGGCCTAACAGGTGAGCTAATTTCATGTTACACCCTTGAAAAACAGAGTGCCTATCTTTCCAAAACACAAATTGATTGCTTTTTTCGCGGAGGTTGCGAAAAAGAAGCTGTTCCGTGAAACGTGTGCTCATAGTCGACTACCAGGTAATTAATTAAATTAATAAAATCATATATAATCTTCAAATGAAATTATAAATAATGTTATGCTTGAATGGAAGTTGTTTTTAGGTAAGATTAAGAGTTAAGGACTAACTCATTCAGTTTGTTTAAAAAATCATATAATAAATCGGTCATTATCCATGCTCCTTTCCGTAGGGATTTCCAGTCTTTTTCTCGCTTGATTGCGTTGATCAAGCAATCTTTAAATTTTTGACCATGTTCCAAATCTATAGTGGTGTGCAGTTCAAAGTAAAGGAGGGAGTTTGGGTCGATATATGTATTTTGTTTTAAACCTTCTAGTATAAGCTTAATCCAGTGTGGGAACACATTTTCCAATCCAGGGGATACGCCACCGAGTGCAGTATAAAAAGATTCATGTTGAGATAGCTTGGTTAATTGATTAATTAGTGAAATAGTCACATTATCTTGCTGGTTATGGTCTAGTAATTCAGAGTCGGTAATCCCAAATTGGTAACAGAAGTTTCTGAACAGTTGAGCATGTATTCCACTGCTATCTAATTGCTCAACTCGATTAATACCGCCTGATTCATCAACTAAATTGTCGATAAGTAACAATCGAAGTGTGTCATTAGGTGCGCATGAAATTAAAGATCCTAAATATTTTGGGAAATAATCAATAAAGGCATGAAATCCCATGCAAAAAGGACGTAATTGAGTAGGCGATAAATAACTAAATCTTCTAATAATCTGAGCGGAAAGAATTTTATCTAAGGCCAATTTTGCTGTTTCATCAAAAAAGCTATCTGATGGATTTAAAATTGCGCTTGGTATGGTATTTGGAATATTTGCTATTTTCATTATCGGTTACTCATCATATTATAAATTTCTGTAATGTTTTCCTTATCAGCGGAGTTAACAAATGATTTAAAGTAATTGCAATGCAGAATTAATCTTCTTCGTTGTCGCGTTGTTTGATCTTTTGAAAAATTAAGAATAACTTCAACGGCGTCGTGTATAAGTTGGGCAAAAGCTTCCGAACGCACTGCCAAGGGCCCAACGAAAGTCGGTATTGAAAGCAATACTTTAGAGGTTAAATTGAAATTATTCGATGACATAAAAGACCAGGTCACAAAGGTAAGTGGAATTGCCGCAAATACCCCAGCTACAATTGCTGCAAATAAAATACTATAATGACTCAGGGAATCTGGTTGTAGTCTGGTTTCGCTACAGTTTTTACTTCTTAATATTGTTTTGTAAATCTGGATAAATCGTTTATTGACTCCGACAGCGCCTAGTGGGCAGTGACCTAACGAAGCAAAAGTTGCGAGTGTGTATTGAGTTGCAAGCGTGGAAGACTCTGTACCATGCAAACTTTCTATAATCCATTTCCCAGCTTCAAGTGTTATCACGAAATAGGAGAAACCTACTCCAGCCCCAATCAAATAACCCAATGCACTTATAATATGTTTCACATAGGGAGTTCGTGGATTAACTGCAACAACTGTGTGCGTTGAGGATGAAGTTGTTTGTTTTTGCTCAGCTTGAGTAGAAATTTTCCTAAGCTTTTGGTCTATGGATGATTTTGATTCAATGATCTCGCCATATAAACTCATTATTTCGTCATTATTCGCATGACCCAGGGACGCTGAAAAATTTTCTAGTTTGTCGATAATGTATTTTTTGCGATCAGCATTTGTACTATCTTGTGGTTTCAAATGACTATAAACTTGGCGACCGAGTTGATCTATGCCGTAATAATTGAAAATTGTTACCATGACAAAACCGACTATAGCGCAAATGTTGTTCATATAAGCACCGTTGGGCACATATCTAATAGCCACGTAAGCATATTGAATGGCAGACAACATCGCTAGTAAAATACCAAGTATTTTACATATAATGGCTTTAATTTGAATATCAGAGCCTGAAAGCTTAGATGTGTCAATGGTTTTGAAAATACGACTCAATGACACTACACCAAGTGAGCCTATAGAGATATATGCGGAGATACCGAATAAGTAAGCTAAACCGGCAGACTGTGATGACAGTGAATATCCAAAAGATAAGCCAACAAACAGGGCGGGTATTGAACCTATTACTCCGATAAATGTTCCAAGGATATTCAGGGTAGACAATAACTTTGGCTTGGCATTTTCTTGAAAAAACAATCTGCCCAAATGAGTTCCTGACGATGAATCTGACTCACTCAGAAGAAGCGATGAAATTGCTGTATTTTTTGTCGACATATCAGTTACTGCAAAGGTTATCTTTAATCGTCAATTTTTTATCATTAATTATTCTGTGTTTTAGTACAATTTTTGAATTTAAAAAACAATGAATTACGATACTCAACATAAATATAAAAACTTAGCGTACATTCTACACGTTGATGCAAGACAATCATTATCTCAATGATTTTTAATAATTTCTTAAGATACGCGAATATCATACCGGAGTTAGCCAGTGAAACTACTGTTGAAAATTATAGCTGCCTATCGGTCCTAGACCCATAAATATTTCTAATGCAAAAGCGACTTAATGGGAGTTGTGCATGCCTTTTCTAGGCCCATTATCACCATGTATTAGAGGGTTGAAATCCATACCATTAGATGGTTATCAATGTTGCTGACACATTTTACTTTTTTCTTCATATTTAGGTAGGCTCGCATATTCAATCTCAAACGCATTACTGAATTTTTCATCTGGGGAATCCCTAGTTGCAAATAACTTTTGCTTTATGCCATCGAAATATCCTTTCTTGTTTAAACCATAAATCAGAGTGGCAATTGCTATAACGCCGGTAACAACTGCCACTGGCCACACAATGCCGTCCAAAACTGTGGCTCCTGCGTTGAGAGAGGTTTTACTGATAGAGGCATGGGTTAGCACTGCCCATAAGCCGAACCCAACAGTACCTGTAGAAATTAGCGATGATATTGACAGCAAAATTTTCATTGTGGTTGTAAAATATCTCTTTTTATAAACTACCTTAAAATTTGAGTCAGCAAGATCCCAAATTCCATGAGAGTTAATCTCAAATATTGGGTCAAGTTGTTCTATTGAAAGAGATAAATCATCTTTAGGTATTAATTCACGCATTGCATCGTAGCTGATGCATCTCATAATTTGCCTGGGATTTTGATTCTTTTTCAATCGTTCTAATGTTGCTCGAATATGAATATTATTGGGGGAATCTGTAACGATTATGCTGTTTTCGTATCTTAAAAGATTCATGGCACCTTCATATAGGAATCTATTTATACCAGGAATAGTTTCCATGAGTGCAGTATATAGTGGATCCTTAAAATGTTCTTTAGCTAAGCAGTTTATAGTTTCCCAAGATGCCGAGATTGGGATTTTTTTGCGAGACAGTATATTATTTTGCCAGTTACTAAAGTCTCTAATAAAATCAAAATAGATTTTGCTGTTGGCTTTATTGCCGTTTAAATATTTCTGGAACAATAGGTGAATGCTTTTTTTGCCGTTCTCTGGCATATATGAGCCATGTAATAAGCTTTGATGATTAGTTGAGCAAAGTAAACATTTGTCTGGCAATATGATTGAAAAAGAGTTTTTATTCAATGTTACATCGAAGTCTCGATATAATATTCCGACATCACTTTTATCTAAATACTCTTTTTTTTGACTTTTTGGTTCAATTTGGAAGGAAATTTCTTTCAGTTTATCACAATATTTAATCGCAACTAGCCTACAATAATCCACCAGTTCAGCTATTGTAAATTTATGATCTGGGCTATCATCATAAAGCGCTATTAAGTTTTCTGCTCTGTTTTTAATCTCCGTGTCGCTAATTTCATCTAAAAGTTGACAAAAATCGATAAAAAATACGTTTTCAAATTCTTTCTGAGCGTTTAGATTTTTGATTGCGCTAATGTGGTTTTCGGATAGAGTGCGACTTAAATAAAGCAAGTAAACAGCAATTGAGTGTTTTTTTAATTTTCTCGCTTCTTGTTTTAAAATTGTCAAATAATTTGCTTCTCTATTCTTTATTTCGCCATTTGGAATAGGTAAGCAGTCTGCTGGTTGTTTTTCTTGTTGCAGAACCACATAAACAGATGTGGATGCTGGCATTGTGTGCCTTTTGAAGGATTATTTTTGATATCGGTTTGCATTTGACCTCAATTAGGTTATTTCCGGATAATCTAATATATGCCTCTGACATTAAATAGGCATTAAATTTCCGGACTAAACTGGTTTTGTTCTTTGGCTGGATTCAATAAGGAAGTGTGCCACTCTTAAATAATGTGAGCCATTGTTACGCCACGGTATTTACAAAGAAAGAAGATGCGCATAAGGTCCTACCAGCAGATAAACTTGGTTGCAAGAGCCAAAATCAAGACACTTCAATTGCAGATGGGTGAGTGGTGCACTTCCTTATTGAGCTCGCGCTGTAGAAGGAATACAAAGGGCAATGACTTTTTTAATATTTATTTAATGTCAAGTTGTTACATTAGGAGTTTAGGAGTAAAATTACCAAAAAAAGAGAAAATGTGACGTTGTGTAAACTACAGATTAGTGTCTTGGCTGCTTTATGCTTAGTGAGCACTTGCTTGGGGGCAAATATCCCATTTGATGGTAGATGTGCGCCACCAGAGCGATTGACAACAATTTACTTCAATTATGTTGATTTTTCTGGCCAGCAGCATGCTGGTAGTGTGAAAACACTAGATACAATAAGTGAAGCACTGAAAAACATTTTTGATGAGCTTGGTCAAAATGGCTATCCTATTTATTCTGCCAATGTTCCGTCACTATTGAATAATGGTGATATTGATAATACTGTTTCATACGATTGTCGTAGTATTACTGCAGGGAAAAAACCATCTTTGCACGCTTATGGTGCTGCAGTTGATTTAAATCCGCGCGAAAACCCCTATATCCATTTTACTCTAATTGGTAATACAAATAACTATAGACCCGATTATGTAATTCCTGAATCGGGTTGGCAGTATATTACACGGCAGAAATATCGTGAAGGCAAATTGACACATTTTGGAATTATAACTCAAGAAGTTGTTGATATATTTAAAAAATATGGAATATTGCGTTGGGGTGGTGATTGGAATTTCCCAATTGATTATATGCATTTTGAAATTTATCGCGATAACGCACTATTGTTTTTAACGATGAATACTGATGAATCAAAGAAATACTTCAAAAGTTATACCAATTTTTATAATCGTTGTCGCGATAATTTTCCGACGTCGTATCGTCGCAGGAAATTTCAAGATTTATCTCGGGCTATTGCGGCGCAGTATGGGCAGACACCAATTGATATTTACATGAATCTTGGCATAGGCCGATTAAATGCAATTGCAGAAGATATGCTAAATAACCATATTGATAAGCAGAGCTGTTTGACGCCTAGCTCTACTGAAGGCTTGCTACGGCAGCAGCATAATCCTGCGTTGGTTCAAATCCAAGAATTGCGAAAAATTCATGACGATGGTGTGTAGCATAATACATTGAAGATATCGTTTTATGATTAACATATTTTCGGGATATTAGCTGCGCGACTTGATTGCGTCAACCGCTTTTTCTAGGTTAAATGCTTTCGCAAGCTTGCCTTTTCTACAGAGCCTGATATCTCATCACATTCGATTGACTCTGTTTCCATAATATTTGTGTTGAACACCGATTTCCACAGAACATATAACCGTCATTTGCCCCGAAATTTTTCTT
>CAWUIH010000082.1:0-6107 GCA_963922495.1 uncultured Coxiellaceae bacterium
GACGGCGGCACATTACGCGAAGTGCTCAAACATGATTCAGTCACTACCGCCACCCAAGTAGAAATTGATAGTACCGTAATTCAGCTTTCGAAAAAATATTTACCCAAACACTCCAATGGTGCTTTTAATGATTCACGCAGTAAAATTATTATTGCTGATGGCATGGACTACGTAAGTAGTACTACCGAAGAATTTGATGTGATTATTGTCGATTCTACAGATGCCTCAGGCCCTGCGGCAGTATTATTTTCGACGCCTTTTTACCAAGCATGCCATAGAATTCTGAAAGCCGATGGTATTTTAGTGACGCAGAATGGTATTGCCTTCGATCAACTGCATGAGGCCATCAACACTGCAAAATCTTTTCAAAAAATATTTCCACAATACGGCTTTTATAGTGCTTCCATACCCACTTACGTTGGCGGTATCCTGTTGTTTGGATTTGCCACTAAAAACTGCTCACTACTAGTCCCAAATTTAATTGAGCTAACGACCAGAATAACGCAATCGAATATTCGCTGCAATTATTATAATGCAAACATTCATGCAGCAAGTTTCGCACTGCCGCAATATGTGATTGAGAAAGTGAATTTCTGATGTTTAACTTTTATATGAAAATTACTCAACCATTGCCAACACACAATTCCAATCCTTTTTTGTTACTGGAGTGATAGAAAGTCGGTTACCTTTTCGCAAAACCAGCATTTCTTTTAATTTAGGGTTTGCTTTCAACTGCTCTAAAGTAATCGCTGATTTAAATTTTCGTCTAAATTTAATATCTACCATCACCCAACGCGGATTCTCAGGCGTACTTTTTGGATCATAGTGATGATCATGCGGGTCCAATGCTGTGAAATCATCGTAAGCTTCCCTAACCACTTCAGCCACACCCATGATACCAATTTCCTTAGCATTAGAGTGATAAAAAAATACCAGATCCCCTTTCTTCATATCATCACGCATGAAGTTGCGTGCTTGATAATTTCGCACACCATCCCAATACGTTTCTTTATCGCGTTCTAAATCATCAATGCTGTACGACGTGGGTTCCGACTTCATCAACCAATAGTTCATATCAGGCTCGCTTTTTCGGTATAATTGAGAGAACATATATTCTACATCAAACAAAGGCCGATGATTATGGGAAAACGCATTATATTGTTTTTACTAGTAAATATTCTTGTTGTCGCGATGATGTCAATTATTTTCAGCATATTCGGCATCAGTCCCTATCTGAATCAACATGGCATCGATTATAAATCACTGGCAATTTTTTGTCTGATTTGGGGTATGGGTGGATCGTTTATCTCATTGTTTATCTCCAAATGGATGGCAAAACATGGCATGGGCGTGCATATCATCGATCCCAGCAGCGCACGGGGTAACGAACGCACCTTATTAGATATTGTATATCGCCTCGCCGACCGTGCGGGATTACCGGCTAAACCTGAAGTTGGCATCTACCAATCACCAGATGCAAACGCCTTTGCCACCGGCCCCTCAAAGCGCAGCGCATTGGTAGCAGTTTCCTCAGGTTTATTGCAGCGTATGAATCAACAAGAATTAGAGGGCGTTTTGGGCCATGAAATTTCGCACATTGCCAATGGCGATATGGTCACAATGACACTGCTACAAGGCATTCTAAATTCGTTTGCGATGTTTCTCTCGCGTATTGTCGCCTGGGTGATTGCTTCCGCAATGTCCAGTAATGATCGTGATGGTGATAGCTTTTCCTATTTAACATTTTATTTGTTGAGTTTTGTGTTTGATATTGTATTCACACTATTAGCCAGTATTGTCACTGCAGCTTACTCACGTTGGCGTGAATATCGCGCTGATCAAGGCGGCGCCAACTTAGCAGGCAAAAGCAATATGATTGCAGCACTGGAAAAATTAAAATCCACCGTAGATATCGAGCGTGAAGATAAGAGGGCACCCTCGCTGGCAACCATGCGTATTTCACATCACGGACGGATGTTTCAATTATTCTCTAGCCATCCCCCCCTAGATAGACGCATTAAGCGCCTACAGGAGCATCCTTAAAGAGAAGCACCGTCCCCTGGCTATGCGAAATTATTAACGTATGTCAGCTCTGGATTCCGATGTAGTTGGTATCGCATCTAGTCGATTAGTATCGTTGATTTCACATTCTGTTGATGATTCACCACCACATTCTCTAAAAAAGTTCGAGACGTTACGTATTTTGGCTTGCGTGTTCGTTCGAGCATGAACTCCATTTCTAAACCACTCAGACAAGCAATAGAAAATTCCACCAATAACAGTAGCACATAATATACGTGTCACTGCAACCTTAAGATAAAATTGAACTTTTTGTCTTGGCTGTGCTATTACCGCATCAACAGCCAGTTTATCACCCATATTAACAACATCTTGGACTGTTGTTCCATCTTCAACGGCTGTTAGTAAAGTTTGTGATTTTTGCGATTTAATTGCTGACAATTGACAATTTGGTACCTGAGACAGCTTTTGTGCGTACCGATTTAACTCTTCAACTACGGGCGAAAAGTAACTCTTAGCTTGATCAAACGGCATTGTTTCTGGATCAAGCCTCTCTAAAAATTCTGATAAACGCTTAAGAAAGTTTTCTTTGCGCAAATCAGATATAGGATTTTTAGTATCAACATCTAAGGAGCTAGTCATGATTTACCTTTCTAAAATAACCTATCCCTGCGTATTTTTTAATTTCCAGTGCTTATTTTAAGCACGAAATATTAAGTCAAAATTAAAAAGACCAATATCCATAAATTTTTTTTAGTCTGTTGATAAATTATTAATATTCATAACGATTATTTGACCAAACCTCAGGCTTTAGTTACCCTTAAATCGTTGCTGCAGGAGAACACATGCCTAAAAAGAAAACCGAACCGTTCAATTTTGAACAATCCCTTGCGTCACTGACTCAACTGATAGAGAAAATGGAACACGGTAATCTACCCTTGGAAGATTCTTTAGAAAGTTTTGAGCAAGGGGTAAAATTAATTAAACAGTGCCAACATGCGCTTTCCAACGCCGAACAAAAAGTTGAAATATTAACAAAAAATCAACAACAAGAGACTTTAAAACCATTTGAAGTTGATCACAACGATGATTAGGCATAAAAATTTTTCGTCGCTTGGAACTTACGTCTCACGAGTGGAATCGCTACTCCAGCAGCTACTCCCCGATAGCACTACAGAATCAACACGGTTACATCAAGCAATGCGCTATAGCGTCCTCAATGGTGGCAAGCGACTACGCCCTTGCCTCGTCTATGCAACTGCTGATGCGCTGAAAACTAATAAAAAACAACTGGATGCCAGCGCTGCCGCTATTGAATTGATACATTGCTATTCGTTAGTGCACGACGATTTACCCGCAATGGATGACGATGCCATACGTCGCGGCAAACCCAGTTGCCACAAAGCTTTCGATGAAGCCACCGCGATTTTGGTCGGCGATGCATTACAGTGCTTAGCATTTGAAATCTTGGCACCCTACCCCGAAGCAGTAAAAACCCTTGCTGTTGCCGCAGGTTCTCGTGGTATGGTAAGCGGACAGGCGATGGATTTATTTCTTCAAAATAAAACGTTAACCGTTGAAGAACGAATGAGAGTTCATAAACTTAAAACTGCGACTTTATTTCGTGCCAGTGTCAAAATGGCACTGCTCGCAACCGATTGCAACAATCAAAAACGACTACAACAATACGACGATTTTGCACTGCAATTAGGATTATTTTATCAAGTGCAAGATGATGTGATCGACAAAGACCAAACTGGCTCTACTAAAAAAGAAGCATTGGAATTATTACAGCAAGCACAATTAATGTTAAAAAATATTGACAATGACACTTCTCAACTCGAACTACTGTGTGATTTTTTAAATCGAATTCATATTAACTGAGATAAAAAAGCGGGTAGCGACACAATAATCAACTTATTACTTATAAAAAAAATCGGTATCCACATAGGGGATATCAAAAATCATTTGAAAAACCTATTCTGCCAACTGCTTTTTCCAGAATTATTTATATCACGTCCACAACAACGAAATTATCCAACGTTACCACGGAGCACGATAGAATGACTTTAGTTTCTTGCTTTGTTGAAGATAATCAATAGCACAAAATCAAGCTTGGAAGTTAGGGCTTCTGCTTCTCAAACTGCAAAGCAACGGAATTAATACAGTATCGCATTCCCGTCATCTGCTTAGGGCCATCATCAAACACATGACCTAAATGTGCACCACAACGCTGGCAAGTCACTTCCGTGCGTGGGCGACCCAGAAGTGAATGATCAGCATGTTCTTCCAGCTTGTCAGCATTTTCCGGTCGGGAAAAACTCGGCCAGCCACAACCTGCATCAAATTTATCTTCGGAAACAAATAATATTTCGCCACAGCCTTTGCAATGATACTGCCCATTTTCAAAAAATTGATCGTATTCACCACTAAACGGTTTTTCAGTACCTTTTTGACGTATCACGCGATACTCTTCATCACTAAGTTGTTGACGCCATTCTGTATCGGTCTTAATTATTTTTGACATTTTTCATATCTCACTTAAATAAACTTTCAATTGGCACCGTGACTTCGTTTTGCTTCTGCTGCTGTTGCATAACATAAAAAGCGCTTCCGGTGATTAATTCAAAGGTCGCCGGTAATAGACCCGAAGAATTACGATATTTCTCGTAGTTTTGCAGCATTGTCTGCCAAGAGGCTTTTCCCATTAAGCCTCGTGAACGCTGCAATGATTTATTGGTTACGCCACTGGCTTTTAAATCTAAACACAATTGTTTGACCGATGCATACACCAATGTTAATCGCTGAATATCCATGACTGGATCAACAAATTGTAAGTGCTTAAGCAGATCGCCAATATCATGCATATCATAAAATGGATGAACATGATCACGTGTAGTGAAGCTAAGGTTGAGTTCATGTAACGTATCGGGACCGACCGTGCTGAATAGCAACAAACCTTCGGGCTTTAATAGGTATTGGTAATTTGCCAGAGTTTGTTGGATATCTACCACCCAATGCAGCACCATGTCTGACACAATCAGATCAAAACTTCTCAAATTGGTGGGTGGATTTTTCAGTAAAGAACAATACTGAATAGTTGCCGCAGGATAGCGTTGTTGAATTAACGGCTGTAGATGATTAGGGACCTGGCTGACTAGCAACACATCCTGAGGCACCAGCGTAAAATAGTCTAAACGATCATTCAAACGCTGTGCCAATTCACGGTAAATTGCTGCCGGTGGCGTGCGTTTTATCGCGGGACAGAAAGCATGTTGCAATGCGCGGGTATCTAACTCAAATGGTTGTTGCATAGAAGTATTTTAGCGCGATACTCATTTGGCCTCAACCACAATATCATACAGCAGGTTTTCGATCCTATAATGGCATATGCGCTTTTTAAATTACTTATTCCCACACCGTTGCCTGTTCTGCAAACAAGCGGTAAATACTGCTGTGGCACTGTGTCAAGCTTGTCGTCCGGAGCTTCCTTGGCACCCTCAAGACACTGAACAAATTATTTTATTTTATTATCAAAAACCGATTGACCGTTTAATTAAAATACTCAAATTCCATCACCAGCTCATTGTTGCCAATTGGTTTGGACAACTCATGCTGGAACGCATTAAGGAACGCTGTGAATCAGATCGGCCGCAGCTCATTATTCCCATACCATTACATCGCAAACGACTGAAACAACGCGGCTACAATCAGGCACTTGAAATAGCAAAACCGATCAGCCGTCAACTCCATATTGCTATCGCCACCGATTTTATCCAGCGCGTCAAAAATACATTACCACAATCGGAATTAAAACAGCGCGACCGAGTCTTGAACGTTAAAAATGCCTTTGCGCTGCATCGACCGTCGCAGGTTTCACATATTGCAATCATTGATGATGTCATCACTACAGGGAGTACGATTAAGGAAGTCAGTGACCTAGCACGAGATCACGGCATCAAACGCATCGAGCATTGGTGCTGTGCTATTTCCAAAGCAAAGGATGAGGTATAATACGAATGCGGTGGCTCTTCGAGAGTCTTCATTAAACTGTGTCACCAGTTTTTCATAACCCTACATTTAATCGA
>CAWUIH010000083.1:0-6100 GCA_963922495.1 uncultured Coxiellaceae bacterium
TTCATTTTAGATTGCTGCCTAGATTAGCAAATGCTCATATTTTTGCAACAGTGCCAAAAATTTCACTAAAATAACTTATTGTGTTAATCTAGTCATTTAATATTCAATTAGAAGCCATGCCAGCTAGTTACAAACGCTCCCCTAAAACGATCGTTTTACTTGAGTATAAGTGGGGCTATATACCTTGTGGCATTTGATTTAAATGCGTTTTTTCTTGGTGGGGGTATAACATTAATCTTCACATTTTCATAGGAGTTATTTTTGAGTATAGACACTATAAAAGTTTTTGATAAACCAATAAATACGCGCTCGTATTGGAATGCTAGATTTAGCTCTAAAGATTGGGAAAATAACCAAGGGAAGCAGCGAACTTTATTTTTCGGTCAATTAGCAATTGATAATATACCCAGCTGGCTTAAGGTTTATATAGAGTCTAAGAACCTATCTATCTGTGACTTTGGCTGTGCTCTAGGGCAAGCAACCAAATTACTTACTACCACATTTCCCAATAATGATGTAACTGGGCAAGATATATCAGAATTAGGCATCAAAGAAGCAAAAAGGATTTTTCCAGAACTAAAATTTACCAGCGAAGACTTATTACAAACAACAGAAGAAAAGTACGATGTTCTGTTCTCTTCAAACACATTAGAACATTTCTATGATCCACATGATATTGTTAGCAAGTTGGCAAATTCCACCCGAAATTTTCTTATTTTCTTACTACCATTCTATGATGATTTAAAAATTAAAGAACATTTTTATTCTTTTACTTATCAAAATATTCCGAGAGTTATTGCTGATAAATTTTCTCTTCTTTTTTATAAGGAGATAGATACATCTCGTATCCCAAATACCTATTGGAACGGTAAACAAATATTGCTTGTATACGCTATTGATTCTGTAATAGATATATTAGAAACGAACGCAAATAATCTGATTCCTTGCAATGCCTCAAAAAAAGAATGTCGACTAATATTAATTGATTCTATCTTAAAAGCCGAGAGCGAGAGAAAAGTATCAGAGTTTCTGTCTTTCCCGATAAAACAGCATCTCGAGCAAAGTTTAGCTCAAGAGCAAGCCGAGCATCAAGCTACCAAACAGCATCTCGAGCAAACCGAAAACTTTCGCAATTATGTTCTTAATAGTTTTTCTTGGAAGATAGTGAAGCCATTAAGGCTGTTAAAAAGAACTTTTATTAAAATAAATAAAAAATCTAAACTTGCTTGCAATCTTTTTAAGACACATGGATTTAAAAAGTTCACAGCACACGTAAAACAATACGGCTTGGTTTCAACTGTTAAATACACACGTTCCAGATTATCGCCTAAAATACATGCCATCAAAAAATCAGAGCTAAAACCTTCCAACATGCTTTTAGAAAAACAGCAAGTTACTTTAGTACGTAATGCACTAAAAGAACAAAAGAACTCGAAGAATTGCATAATATTTCAGCTGGCATTTTTTGATTTTAATGGTGAAAAACCAATAAATGGTGGTGCTGAGCGTTATTGTGTTGACCTTGCAAATTTATTGAAAGAGCGTCAACTCAATGTTGTCTTAGTGCAAATGGGTAATACCAAACTTTGGATTAAAAAATTCAATTCACTAACGGTAATTGGATTACCCGTTAGAGCCTGTGCCGATGTTTTTACTTCCACAATTGCAGGTCTTGAAGAGCTCGCAACCATATCTATCTATTCTCCATTTTCCTTGAGTCCTTTAAAAGGTAAATCTAAATCTATTGGAATCATACATAGTATGTTTTGGGATCACCCAGAGCGATTATATTTTTCAAATATTGATGAATACATGGAAAAGATTAAATCATGTGACCTAATCGTAAGTAACAGTATTACTACAATAAATTGGATAAGGGGCTATAAAGGAACTGAGTTCGCCAAAAATATGTACTATATACCCAACTATGTCGACTTAAGTGAATTTAAAGCCGACAAAAATTTAGAACGTCGTCATGATAAGCATATTAATATACTTTTTCCTCGACGAATCACCAAGGATAGGGGTTTTGAATATGTGGTGCATATCTTTCCTAAAATTTTCGAAAAATATCCAAATGTAAATCTTACGTTAGCTGGGTATATTCATAATGATCAAAAAGTTTGTTTGCACCATTTTATAAAAAATTACGGTAATCGTGTACAGCATATTGAATCAGAACCGAACAAAATGGTCGGATTATATCAAGAATCTGACATTGTTTTAATCCCGACACCCTATACTGAAGGTACTTCACTTAGCTGCTTAGAAGCTATGGCGTGTGGCAAAGCCATAATTACTACCAATATTGGAGGCCTTCCTGAATTAATTATTAATGGTTATAATGGTGTCATAGTTAATCCGTGTGAAGATGAACTATATGAGTCTATTGTGTGCTTAATCGAAGACAGAAAACTTCGACTATCATTAGCCAATAAAGCAAAAGAGTTGGCGCAATCTTTTTCTTTAACCACATGGAGAAACCTCTACACCAAACATATTGATAGGCTGCTAAAACATAATAACGAATTTCCATGCGATTACCGCCATAGTGATGTTGTTGTTTTTGAAAAATTTATGCCTTGGAGTTTTGAATATACACAACGGTTTCACCATATCCCATCTATACTAGCTGACTATGGTTACAAATGTATTTTTGTTGGTTTTGAGCATCATGATCAGCTTGTTGATGGAGATATAAAGAAAATAAAAGAAAATCTACTATTAACTACAGATAAATCCGTACATAATAATATACAAGGCATTACAAGGACTATACACTATTTTAATTGCTGTGCAAAAGATGTTCTTCACGTGAACTATCTAAAATTTTTACATGAATCCAACCAATTAATTATTTATGATTATTGTGACCACATTCACAAAGATATTTTTCTATCTGAAGTCCCAGAAAATGTCCTAGAAAGCCAAAACTATTGCTTGAAAAATAGCTCAATCATTATTCTATCTTCTGCCAGCACATTATATGAGCACGCAGTTCAAATAAGAGGGTCAAATCATAATGTTTATCTTGTAGAGAACGCCGTTAATAAGAATAATTTCATGATAGCTAGTGATTGTAAATCGTTAACTGATCTAAACTTCTTAATAGACAAAACAGTGATTGGTTATTTCGGCGCAGTGGCAAACTGGTTTGACTATGAGCTTGTTAGCAAAATATCTGATGCTTATCCGAATCATTACATTGTTATTATTGGGATTATTAATGATAAATTATTTAAACAGAATAGGTTAAACATGAGAAGCAATATAATTGCTAAACCCCCAGTAGCGTATAATGAACTAATGCATTATGCTAATTATTTTAATATTTCGATTATTCCATTCCTTAATAATGAAATTATTAGAAGCTGCTCGCCAGTAAAACTCTTTGAATACATGGCTCTCGGCAAGCCAATTATAACCACAGATATACTAGAATGTAGAAAATATAAATCTGCTTTAATCGCCAAAGACCACGATGAATTTATTAGCCTTATTGATAAAGCACTTAAAATTCCAGAGGATGATGATTATTTCAAAATAATGAAAAAAGAAGCTGAAGAAAATACTTGGGATGCTAGGGCAAAAGTAATTATCGAGGCGATTAATGAAAATCTTAATGCTCGTTGATAACTACCCACCTGAAATGAACGCCAACGCACGAATATTTTCAGAATTAGCTGATATTTTAGCACGTAATGGTCTTGATACATCAGTAGTCACTTCTCATCCCAATTTTCCAAAAGGTAAAGTTTTTCCTGGCTATAAGAACAAGTGGTGTAGTAAATCACTAGAAAATGGAGTCAATGTTATCCGATTAAAGACATATATGCATCCTAATAGAGGCATCATCAAAAGATCTTTAGACTTTCTTTCTTTTGGTTTATCCTCTTTTTTTTTAGCTTATCTAAAACAAACGTTGATTGTATCATAGGTGTAACGCCTCAATTCTTTTCAGCTTTGTCTGCTTGCTTCTTATCTATTATAAAAAGAAAACCATTAATCATAATTTTATGCGATTTATGGCCTGATTCAATTATTTCAAATAAAGTAATTAAAAAAGGATTTTTCTACCGCATCTTAAAGAAGCTAGAAATTTTTATGTACAAAAAGGCTACAGCAATTGCTATCTTATCACCTAATTTTAGACAATATCTGATGCGAAATAATATAGATAATTCTAAAATTATTGATTTTATTTCAGGGGCAAGTGATAGCTTCCCAGTTAAAAATAAAAAAAAGGAATACGAGTTATTAAGAAAGTATAACTTACATGAGAAATTAGTGATTGGATATATTGGTACATTCGGTATTTCTCATAATCATGAAGATCTTATTGAGGTCTTTAATATACTGAATCGTAAAGATATACATCTTTTTATGATTGGAGATGGTGCAAAAAAAGATGACCTCATCGATCTTATAAGAAAATATAAATTAAGTAATGTTACGATTGATGGACCAATTCCACCAGAAGAGGTAGCACATTATTGGTCTATTTGTAATGTATCTATTATCCCATTAGAATCAACAGAAACTAATAAAACGGTAATCCCTTCAAAAATACTAGAAGCGATGAAAGTAGGCTTGCCTGCCATACTGTATATGCCCGAAAGTGAAGCTACTCGCTTTTTCTCAGAATCCAATGCATACTGGCATGTGGAAAGCG
The DNA here is from genome assembly GCA_963922495.1 of uncultured Coxiellaceae bacterium. Taxonomy (GTDB): domain Bacteria; phylum Pseudomonadota; class Gammaproteobacteria; order Coxiellales; family Coxiellaceae; genus CAWUIH01. The sequence continues at coordinate 4,673 of CAWUIH010000083.1, forward strand.
GAAACATTCAAGCGCTCACTAAATTTATTAGTAGATTGTCTATAGAAATGATTACTGAAAAAAAAGAAAAGGCACTAAATTTTTCAAAAAAATACTCAAGAGAAAATCAAGCAAAAATATTAATTAATGCCATAGATAAAATCTATAAAAAATCGAGAAACAATGAAAAATTTTAATATCGCCTGCGTTATCGGCACAAGACCTGAAGCATTAAAAATGATTCCTGTTGTTTCAGAGCTAAGTAAGAACTCTGAATTTTGTGTAAAAACCATTCTTACTGGACAGCATAGGAGTCTATTACAACAAATGTTAAAAAACTCTGGAATCGTACCGGATGTTAACTTTGATGTTATGCAAGAAAATCAAAACCTAAACACGTTAACTGCAAAACTACTTAATCAATTTGAGAGTTACTTCAATGAGAATCCTATAAATTTAGTAGTTTCCCAAGGAGATACGACTACAACGCTAGTTTCTGCTTTATCTGCTTTCTACAGAAAAATTCCTTTTGCTCATGTTGAAGCCGGTTTAAGAACATCTTATATAAGCAACCCTTTCCCAGAAGAGTTTAATAGAAGAACAACTACCATGATATCTTCTTTACATTTCTGTCCGACAGAACAGGCAGCAGAAAATTTAAAAAAAGAAAACGTGACAAAGCACATATATATCACTGGAAATACCATTATCGATATGTTATATAAATATGCTAAACCTAATACTTTTCCTAAGGATAATAAAAAAATTATTTTTGTGACCTGTCACCGTAGAGAAAATTTTGGAGAGCCATTAATTAACATTTGTTTGGCTCTAAAAGAAATAGCACTAAAAAACCCAAATTTTAAAATTGTTTTTCCTGTTCACCCCAATCCAAATGTGTGTTCAGTGGTTTATGAAAAGTTATCTAATATAGATAATATAAATCTATGTGAGCCACTTGATTATCCTGACTTAGTTAGCACGGTTAATAACTCTTATCTAATATTAACAGATTCTGGTGGCCTACAAGAAGAAGCCCCCGCATTGAATAAGCCAGTATTAGTATTAAGAAATGAAACCGAAAGGCCAGAAGCAGTTGAAATAGGGGCTGCTCGTTTAGTGGGTTATGATACTAAAAGTATTATTGACAATGTTGAAGAATTGATTTTTAGCCCATCCATATATGAAAAAATGAGCCAGGCAGGTTCTCCCTACGGCGATGGCAAGTCGTCTGTGAGAATTGTAAATATTATCAAACACTTTTTAAGTGGGGATGCTCAGTGATGACGTGCCGGCTAGCGGTGACGCATCCCAATTTTGCACACTATCAAGGCACTGTTGCAAAAATATGAGCATTTGCTAATCTAGGCAGCAATCTAAAATGAAAGCTAAGCCAGCTGTGACGCATCCAAATTTTGCACACTATCAATCAGGGAGTTAACGGTTTTC
>CAWUIH010000084.1:0-6029 GCA_963922495.1 uncultured Coxiellaceae bacterium
TTTTACCCACGAAAACAATCAGTCTAGTAGCGGGTATCATGCAAGCATTCGATGCTTTTTTTAGAGCATATCACTTAGGATGGTTGTTGCCATTGATTGCAGTCATGTTAGTGATCGGTGGTATGGGGGGTGTCAATAATTGGATGATCGCACCAACTCGCGGTTTAATGTTTGCATTGCGTGATAGTCGCGTGGTGCCGCAATTGACAAAAGAAAATCATCAAGGTGCACCGCAGATGTTGCTGGTTCTTCAAGCAATTATTGTCACTATCATTGCCATGATTTTTCTGTTGTTGCCTAGTGTTAATGCGTCTTACTGGTTGCTAACTGCGTTGGCGTCTCAATTATATATGATCATGTATTTGTTGATGTTTGCCGCTGCAATTCGGTTGCGTTACAACAACATGTCTCGCGCGAAAGGGTTTATGATTCCGGGTGGGTGTACTGGCATCTGGCTAGTTGCCGGCATAGGCTTTTTGGGTTCCTTGGCAACTTTCATTATTGGTTTTATTCCTCCAGAAAATATTGCAGTTGGGCACTTAATGCGCTATGAAGTTTTGTTGATTGGTGGTTTAGTGGTGATGTCGCTTCCTCCAATGTTGTTATATCTGTTTGCGATGCGACGTGACAGTTTGGATCAGCCGCAGTCACTCGACACCCATAGCAAAAACGGATAATATGCGGTGTTTGAAAGAGGTGTCAGCTCATATGGCTATTCAAGACGAAGCATTGACATTTGACGATGTCTTGTTGTTGCCCGGATATTCTGAAGTCTTACCCAGAGACGTTTCCCTAACCACGTGCCTAACTAAAACCATCTCGCTAAATATTCCTATTTTATCAGCAGCAATGGACACTGTGACTGAAGCACGGCTGGCTATTGCATTGGCCGAGGCTGGTGGAATAGGGGTTATTCACAAGAATATGAGCCCAGAAGCTCAGGCGTTACAAATTCGCAAGGTGAAAAAATTCGAAAGTGGGGTTGTGAGAGATCCCATCACTGTTTCACCAAAAACGACGATTGGCGAATTAAAGCAAATTATCCATGAATATCGGATTTCTGGATTGCCAATCGTTGATGGTAAGCAAGTGCTCGGTATTATTACTAACCGTGACTTTCGCTTTGAGAAAGATATGAATAAGCATGTCGCACAATTAATGACTCCTAAAGAACAATTAATTACCGCACCTGAAGGAGTAACTCGTGAGCAAGTGATTGAACTATTTCGAGAGCATCCAATTGAGAAACTAATTGTCGTGAACGATGCATTTGAACTATGCGGACTTATTACTGTAAAAGACTTATTACGCACTGAAAAAAATCCATTGGCTTGCAAAAATAATTCTGGTCAATTGCGGGTTGGTGCTGCAGTTGGCACTGGCGTGGAAACTGAAGAACGTCTAAGTTTACTAGTTAGAGAAGGTGTGGATGCAATTGTAGTCGATACGGCTCATGGCCATACTCAGGGTGTCATTAATCGAGTGCGCTGGATCAAAAAACATTACCCAGAAGTACAAGTCATTGCAGGCAACATTGCCACGGGTGATGCAGCAAAAGATTTAGCAAAAGCCGGAGCTGACGCCGTAAAAGTCGGTATGGGACCGGGTTCAATTTGTACCACTCGTATTGTGGCTGGAATCGGTGTGCCACAAATCACTGCAATCCAAAATGTTTATGATGCTTTGAAAAAGACTGAGGTTGGTATTATCGCAGATGGTGGTATTCGTTTCTCAGGTGACATTTGCAAAGCGATTGCTGCAGGTGCCCATTGCGTTATGGTTGGTGGGTTATTGGCTGGAACCGAAGAGTCACCCGGTGAGGTGGTGCTTTATCAAGGACGATCTTATAAATCTTATCGTGGTATGGGTTCTGCAGGTGCGATGTTTGGTTCATTTGGCTCTTCGGATCGTTACTTTCAAGAGGCTCACCAGAATAAACAAAAATTTGTGCCTGAAGGTATCGAAGGCCGAGTACCCTATAAGGGCCATCTAAAAGATGTTGTTCATCAGTTGGTCGGTGGATTGCGTTCTAGCATGGGATATACTGGTTGCCAAACCATTGGTGATATGCGCACACGTACTAAATTTGTGCGTATCACCAGTGCTGGCGTGCGCGAAAGCCATGTGCACGACGTTATTATTACTAAAGAATCTCCAAATTATCGGATAGACTCGTGAGCCTCGATATTCATCAACATCGTATTTTAATTTTAGATTTTGGTTCTCAATTTACACAATTGATTGCACGCCGTGTGCGTGATATTGGTGTCTATTGTGAAATTATGTCATGTGATGTCGAAGAACAACTCATTATTGCTTTTAATCCAGATGGTATTATTTTATCCGGTGGGCCAGAATCAGTTACGGCGTCAGAGACGCTGACAGCCCCGAATATCGTATTTACCATCGGTTGCCCTGTATTAGGAATTTGTTATGGGATGCAAACCATGGCTGCACAACTTGGTGGTAGAGTAGGTCACACGGGTAAAGCGGAGTTTGGACATGCAGACTTGCGAGTTACTGAGTCAAGTGTCTTATTTCCAAACTTAGAAAATAAACTTGTCGCGGTTTGGATGAATCACGGAGATGTCGTAACGCAATTGCCGCCTGGTTTTGTGACGATCGCGACGACTACAAACTCGCCCTACGCCGCTATGGCAGATTTTAAGCGTAATTTTTTTGGCTTACAATTTCATCCGGAAGTGACTCATACTAAATATGGTTATGAAATGCTGACACATTTTGTAATTGATATTTGCCAATGTGATGCTGCGTGGACATCTTTTAATATCATCGAAGAAAATATTGAGCAAATTCGCAAAACGGTTGGTGATGAGCGTGTCATCGTTGGATTATCAGGAGGTGTCGATTCTGCAGTGACAGCGGCTATTGTTCATAAGGCCATTGGTGACCAGTTAACCTGTGTTTTAGTAGATACTGGATTATTGCGTCATCAAGAAGCAGATCAAGTGATTGCCGTGTTTACAAAAAATTTGGGTGCAGAAGTAGTTTGTGTCGATGCCAAACAGCGTTTTTTAGAGGCGTTGCAAGGTGTGAGTGATCCTGAACAAAAACGAAAAATTGTCGGCGAACAATTTATTCGTGTGTTTGAAGAAGAAGCACGAAAAATTAATGCGCGTTTTTTAGGACAAGGAACTATTTACCCGGATGTGATTGAGTCTGCGAAGACCAAAGGAGGAAAAACCGATGTCATAAAATCTCATCATAACGTCGGTGGTTTGCCTGAGGATATGAACTTACAATTGATTGAACCGTTACGCGAATTATTCAAAGATGAAGTACGAGCAATCGGGATGGAATTAGGGCTGCCTAAAGAGATGGTGTATCGTCATCCATTTCCCGGTCCAGGATTAGCAATTCGTATTTTAGGTGAGGTCAAAGCAGAATACATTGCAATATTACAGCAAGCTGATGCTATTTTCATTGAAGAATTACGTAAAGCTGATTTGTACGATCAAGTTTCGCAAGCATTTGCGGTATTTATGCCGGTAAAATCTGTTGGAGTTAAGGGTGATGCGCGTCATTATGGTTATATCATTACGCTACGTGCTGTTAAAACTGTAGATTTTATGACTGCAAATTGGGCTGATTTACCCCATCAATTTCTCTCTACAGTAAGCCATCGCATCGTTAACGAAATTCAAGCGATTTCGCGTGTAGTATACGATATTTCCAATAAGCCTCCTGCGACTATTGAGTGGGAATAGTTTGTATCTGTTGCACAATTCATTATCTTAACTTTTAGTTAAAAATAGTCTTTTGCTGATTAAATGAAAGCGATCGTTCTATAATGTTCGCATTTGAATTAGCAAGGTGTAACGCTCATGAGAATTATCTTTTCAAAATATGGCGCAGTTCCTAGAAAATTATTTCGTACCCACACCCCGAGATTTCCATTAAGTAGAATAACAAGATATTTTTTATCAAGTATACCCAAAAAACCAGTGTTCTCACGGTCACTATTTATTTTTGGTGTTACTGGCTTCACCACCTTCATTAGTTACAATAACTTTTTATCACATCGATTAGCGTACAGTGAAAGCGAACCTTATCCATTTAACCGCGTTGCTTACCATAAAAATCTTCATAAATGGTTATCGGATTTTTACCCTGATTTAAAACAATTAATAGTAAATACTTTGGGTGAGAGTTCAACGCTATTTGAAGATATTGAGCGACAGTTGGAGTGGTGCCAAAAAAATAAAAAATTCACTCCACAGGCAGCAAGTTTATTCAATCCAGATGATCCCGAAGACCGATGGCCACAACATTTAAATCGTGAAGTATTTCGTGCTTTGGTACGTGTCTCATGGGCGTTACGACTTTATCAATGTGAAACAACAGATATCAACAGCTTAATGCAGGCTCATAATTTGTTCATCGCTAATCAACCCAAAGGAAATAAACTCCCTCTCAATGATTTTATAATCATGATTGATCAGATTAAGAGTCTTAATTTGAAACAGCTCGAGGCAGTATTGCGCGCCACTGTTGTTGCTTCGGTGCCGCTTTCTGCAGATGCACGATATCACGCGGATAAACATAATATCAATTATCCAATAGACAGTATCAAATTTAGCCATGCCACTGTAAGCGACGGAAATTTAACTCGAGTATATCCCATAGCCAGTCGAGATGTATCAATCAACGGAATGATTGAAAGCTGTTTCCCACTGGCGCATTGGCGACATGGTGTCCTGATGGAAAATTATTCCTCTCTTGCGAACTTGCAAAGGTTTGCAGAGACCGCCAGCTCTGAACAATTAAATGAATTTATTGTGTACTGGATGATTAATAGTATTGGTATGAATGGTCATAAAGATATGCGTGGCGCACAATACTGTACTCGCACGTTTATCTGGCGTGTGCGTGAATTGAATAACATATTGGTGAAAATTCATGGAAATCCCAGTAAATATGATTTACAAACCGAATATGTCACCAGTTGTTTGAATGCGTTTCATGTGCCAATTTCAAAAAATTCGGAGCTTAATATGTTTTCTATGGCCTTACTCAGTGCAGTGGATGGATTTGACAAGGCAACCATTCAACAATTATCTACATCTATTAATGAAACCCCCAAAAAATATACGCAATTGGCAGCACTGACTACCACTAATTTCGCTTCTAAAGAAGTGACTTATGTACCTGGCGTGATGACAAATGCAAAAAAAATATTGGCTTGGTCTGAGTGTCTTGAGTTTTATGGCTGGATGCAAAAAGTGATTGCATCTTCTGACAAAAACTATTTATCGTTTTTCCGAATTGGTGTTGCGGAGATTCAGCAAGTCAAAAACTGCGGTTTCAGTTTAGGTAATGTAACTGTTACCGATGATGGTACGGTCACTATTTGTGATCCTCCAAGCCCTGGCAATTCACCTAGCGTACGGTGACATAGCAAAGTAAATTATGCGACAATCCCCCACCTGATTGGGGATTGACAGTGCCAATAAAAGATTTCAGTTTTTATGTTGCAGGTATTGATGAGGCCGGTAGGGGCCCTCTGGCGGGCCCAGTGGTGGCTGCGGCTGTTATTTTTGATTGTGATCAACCGATTAACGGTCTTAGAGATTCTAAAAAATTAACTGCAAAACGTCGCGAGCAATTGTACGATGAAATTTGTCAAAAGGCGTTGTCCTACTGTATTGCAGAAGCGAGTGTGGCAGAAATTGATGAAATTAATATCTTACAGGCCACCATGTTAGCGATGCAGCGTGCTTGTGTTGGTTTATCACAAGTACCGCATAAGGCCTTGATTGATGGTAATCGCTGTCCCAACTTAGACTGTGATAGCGAGGCGATTGTGGGTGGTGATAATTCAGAACCTGTGATTGCTGCAGCTTCGATACTCGCAAAAGTGTTTCGAGATCGTAAGATGTTAGAATATGAAGAAAAATATCCTGGTTATGGTTTCGCACAACATAAAGGATATGGTACCCGACAGCATTTATTGGCTTTGGAAGCGCTTGGTCCCAGTCCCATTCATCGCTACAGTTTTGCGCCTGTTC
>CAWUIH010000085.1:0-5850 GCA_963922495.1 uncultured Coxiellaceae bacterium
AACAAAAATATCAACGATTCTACCAAATCTATCCCTCAGTTGCGACAGAACCAAATATTGTCATTAATTTGTTTTTCAAATCTTGGTTTGTTACTTGAGGCATCAAACAGCAGTTTAAGCTCCTTTAAATTCATTTTTTGTGTCGCCGCATCCAGGCGGCGATAATACCCAGCAGAACAACTATGCGGTTTTTCATCACTTTCATCGATCGTGATAACCACTGTTTTGTCAATTTGCTCAATGCTTCGTAAAACAATGCCTGGCTCACAATTTCTTGCAAGGCTGTTGATTTTTCTCCGATTTTTAAATGCTATATTTACTATAAATTATCAATAATCCATTCCACCTCTTCAGCCGATTCAACTTTTATCACAATCTTACCCGATCCCGACTTATTTAGTTTAACAATCGCTTTTGACGATAACTTATCGGTAAGTAGGCGACTCCACTCATCACACTGTGGGTGCGGCAAAGCCGACTTTCTAGCCTGATTAGTTGCTCCTTTCTTTCGTTGAGTTAGCTTTTCTGCATCACGAACCGTCATTTTTTGATCAATAATAATCTGCGCTAATTCTTCTTGCTCTTTAGGTGAAAATACTAGCAAAACTTTAGCATGGCCAACGTCGAGTTTTTTTGTAGTGAGTAGCCCCTGAACCGATGGTGTTAAATTTAGTAAGCGCAGCAAGTTGCTGACAGCAGCACGTGACCGACCAATGCTTTCGGCTACTTTTTCATGCGTCATTTTAAACTCTTCAATCAACCTTTTTAGTGCCAAAGCTTCTTCTATTGGATTTAGATCCTGACGCTGTATATTTTCAATCAATCCAAAGGCTAAGGCAGATTCATCACTAATATTACATATAATGACTGGTATTTGCTGCAACCCAGCCATTTGCGCGGCACGCCATCGCCTCTCACCAGCAATAATTTCATATTCATCATACCCATACTCGCGAACAACAATTGGCTGTAAAATACCTTGCTTTGCAATTGAGTCTGATAACTCTTTAAGTAATTGTGGATCAAATGCTTTTCTTGGCTGAAATCCACCAGGCACAACATGGTGTACCATAACGCGTTTAAATGTTTGTTGGTTTGCCTGTGTCTTGAGTGCTGATGTCTCGGCATTCACCGCACCTAGTACAGCTTCTAGTCCACTACCGAAAGAGCGACGTGAAGGCGTGTTAGTTGAGACTGATGTGCTCTCGTCAGTATCACTCATACTTTAGCTTCCTTGCAGAATTCTTCAAATGGTAAAAGTATTGCAGCCAATTCAGGATGTACCTCCCTAACGAAATCACCAAATCGATCCCTGACAAGTGGATTGTTTAGCCCCTCTTTTACATACACACTGTAATACAAAGTAGTTTGAATATATTTATCAAAATTCTTTTTAATAATTACTTTTTGTTTATTTGACAAATCGTTAAATACTTTTGGAAATTCGCGGTTTTGATAACTGCGATATCGCTGAATTTGTTCTTCATGTAATTTTCTTAAACTTGCTTCTTTTTCACGCTTAATACGTAACTTTTCTAAATTTTCTCTGCTTGATTTGGGAGGTTGATAATCCTCTCTCAAAGCTTTTTCTAAATACTTTGACATATGCCCGATTTTTCCATTCTGGTAAGAGGTTGATGACTCAATCAAAGCCATTTTATCTAATAGACATTGTTCTCCATAAGAGTCCATAAAATTCTGAGCTTGTTTTGATGAACAGCCATAATCATTTATTAAACGATCTAATGTAGCATTCTCAAAATCACTTTTTTGTATTTGTGATAGCGTTTCACCATTAATTTGTTTATTAATTAAAAATCTAATAGCGACTACTGTTCGGCCTTGCTTCTTAAATTCCGGAACGATATGAATGGTAGCTCGGTTGTTAACTTCTGTAACAGAAGGTTTAATAACACGCTTATTGAGATCTCGGAAAAATTCATATTTACCATTCTCAACCCCCATTAATTTTCGATAGGTTAGCAAATCAAACCACGGTGTTTGAGTGATATTTTGATATCGGATGCAATTTTCGTATAAAGCAATTCCATAGGTTGATTTGAATTGAGCTAATGCCGTCATATTCAGCCGACCGTAAAATTCTGGATAGTAGCACAACTCTCGCATCCGGTTACTATAGGAATAGGTACAAATCGGCCCTTCAATTTTAGCATCTGATAGCATACTGCTCGCTATCCAAATTCCGTCATTATCAGACTTTTCTCTATCAACAAGGTTCCACTCAAGGACCGTTGAAATTAAAGAGATTAAAGATTGTTTGATAGTTTTATAATCTTTGCTGTTGTAACCGATTAAAACACATAGTGAAGGAATGTGTATTTGATGCTCACTTTGGGTTAATAGGTTCTCATAGGCATTGTATAGCAATGCATTGGCGAGCTTCCGCTCTAACAACGTTAATTTATTGGTTGAATGAATTAGCCCAACGTGTTTTTTTAACTCTAGCGATTTTTTTTGTGCTAGCGTCGTTATTCTCATTATCAAATCCCTATAGGAAACCCTGTAAACGTCACTTAACCGAGAAACAAGGCTTTTTAAACGGCTGTCCTGTCTGTAAGAACGCGTGTTTATAGGCAATTTTGCCCTATTTTCCTTTAATGCTGACTTAGTTTTGTATAAATCAACTACCCTTGTATATTCAAGACAATGATAATCCTATCTTATATTTAACTTTACCACAAGCATGTGTTATCCTTATTCATAACTTATGACATAAATCCGTAAAAGGGGCGCTTGTGACAAAAGTAATAGCGAATGCTACTAATAAGGGTGGCGAGGGAAAAACAACAATGAGCATTATGCTGGCCGAATATGCTGCCATCATAATGGAAAAAAATGTTTTAGCGATTGACCTTGATCCTCAAGCAAATTTCTCAAAGTATTATCTTAATCTTGAATATGATCCCGTATATAAAGGGGGCAAAGTACCACCGCTACATCCGGAGTATAATCCTGATGAAGATGTCAGCTGGGATGGCAGGAGTAGTATTGCTAATATCTTTTACGGAGAGGAAGTCATACCCTATCCTACCGATTTTAAAAAAATCGAGATACTACCAGCACATTCTAATAAACTTCAAGAGGCAGAGGCTGTTACAAAGAATGAAGTGTTAGAAAAAGTCCATTTGCAGCTAAAACGCTTTGTTCAGTTACCCGAAGTTCAGAGTGAATACGACTTCATTGTTATTGATACACCACCATCGAAAGGCCCATTAACCATTGCTGGTATAAAGGCTTGTACCGATATGGTTATCCCTTCTCAGATGGAAGAAGACTCTATTGATGGGATATATGGAATGATGCAACTTTGGAAGCAAGAAACCTACGCTCGGCCAGTAGAAAACCCGATTAACTTAGCGGGTATTTTAGCGAATCGGGTACGTGAAGTATCATTACATAAAAACTTTTTTGAGCAACTCAAGTCACTTGAGTCGACAAAAGATTATGTGATTGATAAAAAAATTAAGGAGCGTGTCATCTACGGAGAACTGAGAGTGAAAGAAGATCGTCCAAAGAGTGTATTCGAGCTTCCACAGAATCACATTGCAAGAAAGGAGTGTGAATCTACCTGTAAAACTATCATGAAGAGGATTTATAATCATGGCTAAAAAATCATTCAAAATTAAAGGCAATCTTGCTGAGGCACTAGGGGATACCGTGAGCTCTGCTAAAAACAACGCTGGAGAGCTCCATGTAGAAATTATACCACTACGCAAAATCGACCTTGACCCGGATAACCCTAGAGACTTGGCTTTAAGTTTTGAAGATCTCTACCAAGGAATATCAAAAAAAGATACTACTTTTGAACGTAAGAACACTGAAAAAGAAGCATTAAGCAGCTTAATGAAATCAATTAAAGAGCAAGGCGTTATAAACCCAATTGTCGTTTACAAGTATAACGATCAGTACCGTCTAATTGCAGGTGAGAGAAGAACACTTGCTTCAATTCTCGCAGAGAAAACTGATATACCAGCTAAAGTATTAACCGCACGTCCTAATCAATTAAAATTGAGTTTACTCCAGTGGATTGAGAATATTGAACGCGAAGACCTAACTTTGTGGGAAAGATTAAGAAACCTAGAAAAGATCCTTAATGCCTATGCCGAATCAAAACAAAAAAGTGCTGTAGCTATATCACCTACCGAACTTAGCCAATTATTAGGTTGCTCTTTGCAACAAGGTGTAAATTACCGCCATGTTCTGAATGCCTCTAATGAGCTAAGAAAATATATTCAATCCGGAGAAATAAAAAATATTGAAAAAGCAGCTTTCATTGCGAAATCACCAACTAAGCTCCAAAAAATTCTTACACAAGCATGCCTCAATGGCTCAACGCTTTCTGAGTTAAAAAAGCTTTCTCGTGAAACTCATTCGAATAATGCTAGAACAGAGGAAAGTTATGTTAAACCAAAAATCAATTTGGGATATACAGAAAACACAAAGGTTGCAAAAACAATCATTGATACAGTCCTAGAGCACAAAAGTTTCCAACATTTAAATGACAAATTTAATAGCACCCGCTGGGATGATCATAAGTCTGTAGCTATGGCATTTCGTCAATTAGTCAAGTTACTTGAGCAGGCATGAAGAGGACAAACCAATAGTGAATAAAATAAAAGTAGTTTTTGCTGTTCCACGCAATTTAAAAAATGAACTTCGTGAACATGTCATCAAAGATGGTTATGGACTAAGAGGGAAAAGTAAATGGATCTCTGAGGCTGCTGAGAGTCTTTTGAAATACAAAGATTTTCTTGAATTGATAAGCTATAGTGATGAAATGCATGGTTTTGATCAGATGGAAACAGCAGTTATTGAATATTCTTTAAAGCTAAAATTAGATAAAGCAATTGTTCAGATTCGCAAGGAATTTCCGACACTTGAGGGAGTAAAGAGTAGGATAATGAGAACAGCTGTTCTACAAAGAATTTTAAGATCATAGTTGGAAACTCAAGTCACTTGAGTTAGCTATCTATTATATTGTCTTCTTTATTGAAAATAAAGCTTCTAACAAACCGTTTGTAATTGTTTAGTATTGTTTAATATTGTTAGTTTGCCCATTTATAACTATTTGTTATATATCAAATATTTCTGTCAAATGAGACGTTTACAGGGGATATGTGACATCTACAGGCTTTTGTGAGACGGTTACAGGCCATTCATGTGACTTTTGCAGGAAATGATACAGTACTAGTTGTGACGTTTACAGGGGATATGTGACGGTTACAGGGAATAGGTAGGTAGCAAAAGTAGCTTGTAGCAACCAAAACCTAGACAGTTTTAAGCATGTCAGGACTTAATTGCAAATTAGTTTTATCCTGCTGTTCTTCAACCTTGAGATAATCCGACTCTAATAGGTTAGTAATCGCTTGGTCTTTTCTAGTATTACCATGTAGGGCCATATATGTTGCAATTCCCTTGGAGTCATTTATACAACTCGACTTGTATCTTTTTTTAATTCCTAAGAAACTCATTTTTCCTTGGGGGGGAATGGAGGAATCGTAACTCGACTGGGTAGCGTGAGTACCGTGCCAAGGCCCTGATTCTCCATCCTATTTTGAAGCTAGCAAGAACCGAACAGATGACTGGAGAATAATGCCTCGAATAACAACTATGGTGAATGCTAGCTATTCTTAAAATATCAAGCAAAGGATTCACAATGAAACTTTGGCCATTTTTGATGTTCCCAAACGCTGGGATTGGTTCTACGTGGAACATTGGTCGAATGCGCCTATTGAACAAGATGATTCATGGTTACAATACTCCGGTGATTAGGCTATGTGACGCATTCATTGTAACCCCCCTGAGTGATTAAGAAATAATTAAGTTGGG
>CAWUIH010000086.1:0-5746 GCA_963922495.1 uncultured Coxiellaceae bacterium
ATTTTTATTAAGAGATAAACCTGTTGCAGCTGCTAAGCCCACTCAACAAGCTGAGATTTCGAAAAATATCACGGTATTCAAAAATAAAAATTTGTGGTTCATAGCGCTATATGCCGCTTTCATGGTGGGTACGGTAATGAGCACCTTTGCGGAGCTTTACGATGTGTTATTCTTGCAACAAACGGCGCATATTGGTAGTCAACATGCAGCAGACATCAGTGCCTTAATTTTCATAGGTGTTGGAGTGGGTGCGCCGATCAACGGCCTAATTGTAAAATTATTTGATAATTCGAAGACTTGGTTAGTCACTGCCTGTGTTGTGACAGTTGTTGTTTTCAGTGCTGTACCTATTCTGTCACTGTTTACTATTCCGGTCGCAGTTATTTATGTTGTTTATTTTATGTTGGGATTTTTTGTGGTTTCCATGTTGTTGTCGTTTAATTTGGTGCGTGATTGTTTCCCAACCGAGCTTCATGGCATGTTGTTTGCTTTTGTGAATATGATGATTGGTTTAGCAGGCTTTTTCTTTCCAGTTATTTATGGTTTTCTCATAAAATGGTTCAAAACTTTGGCTCCTCATACTAATTCAATGACAGTGGGACTGTTTGTGTTGATTATCCCGCTGTTGTTCGCACTATTCTTTGCAACTCGCATTCAAAGTGCTCCGACTTTACTTAAGAATTAAATCTGATTGGAACTTACCTATTATCATTTGTTGCATCAGGAACTGATGAAAAATATGTTTGACTGCTGATATATATGATCTTAGAAAAAGCAGTTGAGCACGATTAAATAGTGCAAAATGAGCCACGCAAAATAAAAGGAAATGTGGTGCAACGTAGCCAATAGCTATTAGTTGTTTTGTAAGTTGATGAGAAAACTAAAATTGATCAATTTTTATCAAATTATTTTTTTGTTTAAGCATTTTTTAATAAATCTCACGTATCATCACCCCTCAGAATGGACAATAATTGAGCAGGCATGCTTGTTATTTTTTTGAGGTATGCCCATGAGGCCTGTTAATTATAGTCAAATCACCAAACTTAAAAAAAACTCACAAACTTCAGTAACACCAGTATTTACAGGTGAACTTGATTCAAAAACTATTTATTTTAAACAATTTTTTATGTTGGATCAGCCTGATAGAAAAAGTAATATTAAGAAAAATTCTAAGTCCAATAAATATCTACGTATTTTTTCTGAGTTATTAGCTGCAGTCATTGTGAATGCTGTACAGGAACAAGTGGGAGTGGACGTTGACGTTGCTAAATATGCTCCTGTTTTTAAAGACAGTGAGTTAGTGGGTTTGGTGACTCTAGAAATTTCATTTGAGTCATTTGATAATTACGGTAACAATATAACATTTGCCCTAGAAAAAGGGGGGCTGGGATTTATGAACACTATACGTGTGCTAATTGCTGATGCCGATCCCAACAGCGCTAATAATGGCAGGAATAAACATAAGCTGGCAATGTTGGATTTTGGATTATCTGCCTATAGACTGCTTAGAGAAAAAGAATTATTGTCGTTACAGGAACAAGGTTGTGATTATCCTGAAGTGTTTGAACTCCATCAAAAAACCTTTATTTCTGGTTTGTTTATTGAGGAAGAATGCTGTTTTGATTATTTAGGTGTATATACCGCCAACAGCAGTTTTTTGACAAACTCCGCGAAATGCAATGAGCTGCAATTAAAACAATTTTTTATGGAAAGTTATAACACCGCACTACAATTCACATCTGTTGCTAAGGCAGCGATTGCTAACTATTTAACTTCTAATTCTAGGCTGCAAGCATTTTTGCAATCCAATGCTGAAGCTCGCAAGAATTTCAATGAGATGGTTGAATTTTACAACGACCGTATAGAAAGAGTAACAGCTGCTTTTGTAAAATTACAATCAAAAATGCCTTCGTTAGAAGATTTAATTCGCCAATATCAGCGTGCTGGATTAAATTCGCCCGAGGCATGTAAAAAAATAGCTACCGCACAACACCAAGGGTTAGCTACAATTGTTGCTGCTTTTGCAAAACAGCATTCAAATGATCAGATGAAAGGGAATGATCGTCCTGATGAAGAGCAGAAAAAGCTGGAGTGCAAGCCAAGTGGCAGGGAAAGTTCGTTAATGTTTAGGCTAGCTAGATTTTCACTTAGCATCTTCAGTAACGGGACTAGACAAGCCCCCGACGTCAATGAAGGCAACCCTAAATCGCAGAGCCTCCTATTAGAAAGTAGCAAAAAATAACGACTTTTTTTTAATGAAGTAGTCCTGGGTGCTTACTGCTTACTATAGTTTTTGTACTTGTTTTCATTTCTTGGAGATAATTTTACGCTCATTAAGCTTAGGGTTGAGCTCATCAGGAATTGGTGTTAAATGTGCTACTCTGTTCTGAGAGCGGGGCATGTTTTGACAGAAATTCATACTATTTTTTCCGTGTATCGGTGGTTGACTTTTTCTACTTCTATCGTCATGTCTTGGGTGCAACCCGGGTCGTCTAGAAAAAAAAGAAGGGTTATCGTCTAACCAGCTAAGCAACTCGTTCTCATCCAATGGCTCAGGATCATGTCGACTCTCTGTTGTGAAAAGTAATGGATGAGTCAAGGTGCCAGCAGGTAATTCTCGCGGCTTTTCTCCCAATCTTGTTCTATTCGAAAAATATAAACAAGGTGATGTATTATTTGCTATTGTGCCATTTAGACTAAATAAGCCAAAGGGAGAATAGCCGTGTAGGAGAGGATTATACCTAGAGAGATTCTTAGGAGGAGTATTAACAAGCGGCTCGTGAGTGTAAATATCGCCTGGATTACATCTTGTGGTATCAATTAATAGTGTTGCCTTACGCTTTTTTAATGGAAGGTAAAAAAAGAGATTTGAGAGTGTCATTACCGTGGCATGATAAACACTCATAAATAGCTCATTATAAAATTTTTCTGCCAAGTGAGTTTTTCGAAAGCGATTTTCTAGCGAACTATTTTCCTCGCGACTGGATAATATTTCCATACTTATAGCAGCTTTTATAAGTATTTTAAATTCTTTATAATCTTCGAATTCATTTTTGACTTCCGAATAACTTTTGAACATATCTTTAAATGGTTTGTAAAAGCGATGTATACACACGATTACATCATACGCTCTCGTAAGTGCAATATTGACAGTATCGACAAGGGCATTAAACACTCTTTTATTATAATAAAAAAGGAGTTGTTGATTTTCAAATAAATTATGCAAAAATCCATAGTCAATTAAATCCTTCATAGCTTCTCTTGACATCAGCTCAGGTGTGATTATGGGCATATCAATATCGGTATACACATGTAATGATTGCTTTGAACAAAGCCCCAGTATAATCAGCAGATAAATCTTCATAAAATCGATGATGAACAGTATTGGCATTAGATCGAATAATTGTTCATTCTCACTTACCAGTGGTTGTTCAGCTAGATTAAAAAGCTCAACACTGAATGGCAGCGAATTTTTGATGAATTGCATAGTATTATTCACCATGCTGAAATCCGTTCTGTAGTAAAAAATTTGCAGTGAAGCTCGTGGATGATGCGCGTGCCACTGAGCTAAGGAATTTTGTAAATTTGTTAAGGTGTCGTTTGGGAAAATATAAGTTTGATTTGGCTTTTTCTCGCCATTGACCCATAAAAAATTTACTGTATACTCTTCACTATTTTGTTGTAATATAAGACGATTATCTGGGACATCGTAGGTACCGGGAACTGAGTAGAGATTATTTTGCTTTAATGAATCGACCCAGTTTGGCAAAAGGAACCATAAAAGTATATAACTTGATGCCCGCATACCACTAAAACCAGAAAGAAATAATAAGCGCAATAACGAGGCATTGGGAATCAAATTAAGAAAATACATAATAGTAGAAAATCTCGGTTAACGGTACTGCACATTTTTTCTATTTCATGTTAATTGACCTTCGAAATAAATGTCAAGCTGAAGAGCTTACGAATGGTTTTGTGTAAAATGATTGGTTAGTTAAACTTTTCAAATAATCGCGAGCTTCGGGCAAACATGTTTAACTGGAAGCGCACTTACTTTTTATGGGGTGGCTCTGCCCCGAATTATACTCACGGCTTCAAGGTAATAAACTACCGAGATGCGACCTCTGCATGGTCATTAAGCGAAAATTGCCGCGCTTTGTCTGCCCATTGATGGGCTTGTTGTATAGTTTGTTCGATATCCAAATGCATGAACTGATGATTTTTAAGTAATCGTTTACCCGCTATCCAGACGTCACTGACCTGTCTGCGATTAACTGCATAAGTCAAATGCGACATCACATTAAATACAGGTTGTGTGATAGTGTCGCTCATATCGATAGCAATCAAATCTGCTTGTTTACCTTTTTCAATTGAGCCAATAAGGTGTTCCAACCCTAATGCCTTAGCGCCATTTAGTGTAGCCATTTTTAGTGCCTGATCTGCGGGACAGTCTCTGGGATTATGGTTGACAACTTTTGCAATCAGCGAAGCGGTTCGTAACTCGCCAAACATATCTAAGTCATTATTGCTGGCGGCGCCATCAGTCCCAATTGCAACGTTGACGCCATGGTCAAGTAGATGTGGAGTCGATGCAATGCCACTGGCCAGCTTTAAGTTAGATTCGGGGCAGTGTGCGATATGAACACCGTTGTCTCGCAGCAATTTAATTTCATCGTCGTTGAGTTGTGTCATATGAACTGCAATCAGGCGCTCATGTAATAGATCCAATTCATGTAATCGTTGAATGGGGCGTTTGCCGAACTCTTTTACCGATTGTTCAATCTCAAACGCGGTTTCATGCAGATGCAAGTGGATGGGAAGATTGTATTCTTTAGACAACTCATTCAGGCGTTTAAATGCGTCATCTGAGACTGTGTAAGGGGCATGTGGTGCTAATGCCCAATTCGTGTGTCCATAGGTTTTACCTTGCTTTAAGGTGTCTTCAACGCGCTTTAGGTAGGCGGCTTCGTCACTGGCCCAGCCGGTAGGTACATTCAATACCAGTAACCCAACTCTGGCACGTATTTTTTCCTCTGCGCAGGTTTGTGCGATGATATCATGATAAAAATAGTGATCATTGAAACAGGTAGTACCGCCTCGCAACATTTCTGCAATTGCTAGACGTGTTCCAACGGTGACTGATTCTTCATTGAGAAGGGCGGTTTCTGCAGGCCAAATGTGATTTTGCAGCCAGTCCATCAAATCTAAGTCATCGGCTAGACCTCGAAATAATGTCATTGGTGTGTGAGTATGAGTATTTACTAGCCCAGGCATGAGTACATGGTTTTTTAAATCGAGATATTCGTCTGCGTAATACTGTTCTTTTGCAGTTTCCAGCGGTAATACATCAATAATTTCACCGTGAGAGATAGCAACAGCGTGTTGTTCGAGTATGGTGTTATGAGGAGCTATAGGCAGTGTCCATTTTGCAGATATCAGTAATTCAATATTATTCATAATGCCTCCGTGTTAGATGAACTGAAAACAGCTCATAGTAACGGATTTGTAATCCTCAGGGAAGGCTCGTATAAGCACAGCAGCAATTCCCGGTGAAGCATTTTTTTCAGTATAATCAAAGGATTCCAAATCTGATTTTCGTAAACTTTTTTCATTATTCTCATTATTATTCAAAGAGTTATCTGAATTTTCACCGGGAATTGCTGTAAGCACAGTGATTATGAATGTATATCTGGCAGGGCCTACGCATGAAAATACTCCTGAACCAACTTTTTCAAGAAGTTAAAAG
>CAWUIH010000087.1:0-5740 GCA_963922495.1 uncultured Coxiellaceae bacterium
TAGCAACCTTTCTTCACCAATACCTTGGGAGCAACTGGTAAAATAGAGTCGGTCGAGGTTTGGTCCGCCAAAAATACAAGATGTAGGCCGCTTCACTGGAACGTCAATTGCCATTATTTCAACACCCTCTGGAGAATATCTAAATATTTTACCGCTATTCCATTGTGCTTCCCAAATGAAACCCTCACTATCAATGGTTAAACCATCTGGTTCAATCGGTGATGCCTCAAGTTGCACAAAAGTACGACGATTTTTAATTTCTCCTTTCTGTAAGTTAAAATCGTATTGATAAATACAATATTTGAGGCCATCAGTATAATAAAAAGTTTTATCGTCTGGACTAAAACCCAATCCATTGGAAATCGTGATACCTGTTTCCATTTGATGAATTTTACCGTTAGGGTCGAGTCGTAGTAAGCCTCCTTTGGGATTTTCAGCATCAAGGTTAGCAACGCCAATCCAAAAGCGACCTTCGCGATCGCATTTGCCGTCGTTAAGGCGAAGATCATCGCTCCATGGATTAATAGTGGCAATTTCTGTCAGCTTTCCTGATGGTATATCAATAGCCAGCACTTGATTTCCTACGGTCACAATCATGCCGCCCTTGTTGCGCGGCACGACTGCACCAATAAAGTCCGGCATTTGCCATTCTTGGTAGTCCCCAGCGGTGGGGTTTAGGCGATGTAAGGTTTTTTTAGCAATATCAATCCAGTACAGTGACTGTTCTTGGGCATGCCACATTGGGCCTTCGCCTAAAGCATTCGGACCTTGCCAAACAATATCAACGTTCATACTTGTTCACTTTTTTGAAATAATGTCATTAGCAAGCCACTGAATCCAATGCCTGCTACAGCCAACCACATGGGAATAGTAGCACCAAAATTTGCGAGATAGCCAGTGAGAAATGATGTCAGTCCAAAGCAAAGTGCCATTACAGCGCCAGTGACACCCATAACCCAGCCTTGCTCGTGGCGATCTACTTGATTTGAAAATAAAGTGATTAATCCAGAATACCCTATTGAAATGGTGGCTCCAATAAATACCATAATGGCCCATAAAAAACCTTGAGAGTGTGTAATAATTAATAAAATGATGAAAATTGCAGTGATAATCAGGTTTATTGCAACGATCAATTTAATTTCAAAGCGTTTTACAAAATAATCGACTAAGAAACCACAGCCGATGCTAAATCCTACCCCCATATCTGCGAGTAATAATGATACCTGTGTTGGTGAAAAATTATAAAGCTGGATAGAAAATATAGAAATAAAGGTGAAAAAGTTACTCCATCCATAAATCATAATCAAAAAAATCAAAGATAAAAAACGTACTTTACGATGTTGGAACGCAGAAATAAAAACTTGAATAGCGCGACTAAGTTGAATATTGATTTTTGCACTAGTATTAAATGTTTCATTGAAAGTAGATAATAATAGTATTGCATTCAGTATTGAGATCAACGATGCGAAATATAAGGGTGTCGAAAAATTAAACCAACTGACGATGCGATGATCAGAGAGTACACCACCAATTACTGGTCCCAATACAAAACCCAGTGAAAGTGCCAGTAAAATCAATCCTATGTTACGTGCTTTATGCTTTTCATGACTGACATCCACGATTGCTGCCTGTGCAATGGGTTGGCTACCAGCAGTAAAGCCGGCAACTACGCGGCCGAGGATCAAAAATAGCAAGCTGTGCCAAGTAACGGCGAATGCGGAGATTAAGTATCCTAAAAATGCTCCTAATAGGCAGATTAACAAAGATTTTTTTCGACCCACTGAGTCGGATAAATCACCCAAAATAGCTGCGCCGAAGAACCAACACAACATAAAAATGCCGACCACCATACCGTATAATAGCGAGCGGCTACTAGCACCGACATGTGCTGGTAAAAATGAGGAGTGAGGGTCAATAATAATGCTGGAAAGAATAGGAAATAGCAGGCTCAATCCCATCCCATCGATAAATAACACCAAAAAAAGTGGAACTATTGTCTTGGCAGAACGGCCGCGCGTCATAATTGTCTCCCAAAAGAATTGAGTTAAGGATGCTGAATAAGAGATTAAAGTGTGGATTTAAAATCTATCGTTATATCCCTGTGAGCTTCAAGATAATATCTGGTATACTAGCGAAGCGATTAGTAAACTGCAATACTAGTACAATGCCAGAATTACCCGAAGTTGAAACAATTCGTTCCGGATTAAATCCCATCTTATCCGGCCAGCGCGTGCGCCAAGCAGTGATTCGTCGCTTTGATTTGCGCTTTCCGTTATCTCCTGATTTTCCACAAAAAATCCAAGGTTTGACAATATCCTCTGTGGCGCGTCGTGCAAAATACCTTTTATTTCATTTTGATGGTTTGAGTGATACGGCACTTATTTGGCATTTGGGGATGTCGGGTTCCCTGCGCTTGGTGAAAAAAAAATTAGCATTAAAAAAACATGATCACATTGATATTGAAATAGCTGATTATTATTTGCGTTACAATGATCCCCGTCGCTTTGGTTTTTTATTATGGTCGGAAAGCATAACCTCAGAACCATGTCTATTACGCTTAGGCCCCGAGCCGTTGTCTGAAAATTTTACTGGGCAATATTTACAACAAGTTCTCAGAAATAAAAGAACGCTCATTAAAAAAATCATTATGGATAATAAAATCGTTGTTGGTGTTGGAAATATTTATGCTAACGAGGCACTCTATTTAGCAAAGATTCATCCTGAAAAAGTTTCATCGTCGCTGACAAAAAAACAGTGTGATGTGCTCGTCAAATCCATCAAGTCAATTTTGAGAAAAGCCATTAAAGCTGGAGGAACTACTTTGAAAGATTTTAGAGATTCTCAAGGTAATCCTGGATATTTTCAACAACAATTATTTGTTTATGGTAAGAAAAATGATCCATGCCTGTGTTGTGGTGAAATAATAAAATCTTGTGTCATCGCGCAGCGTAGTGCATTTTATTGCCCATATTGTCAAAAATAAACTTTTTTATTAAATTGTCTCTTGCGCAAAAATAAAATTTAATGTTAGTGCATAGAGTCATGCCAAGCTATTGAATTTTACCAAATTGCAATGTAGCGACTATAAATGCCATAAAATACCTTAAATTATATTTGTGGTAGTTTGATTTAATTACGAATACACTGATTGATATTAGATCTTGAAACCAGTGTTAAAACATTATTCGGTATAATACCATTCATTTAATAATTTCCTCGCCTCGCTCAAACCCAGATGCGTTTGTGAAGAAAATAGTTGTACGCTGATCTCATGAGGATGGTTTTTTTCCAGAAATTTGACTGTACTATGTAAGCTGTTTTGTCCAGAATTAGTGTTGAGCTTGTCAGCTTTGGACAGTAAAATATGCACCGGTAATTTTGCTTTTCCAGCCCACCTTAGCATCTGAATATCAAGCTCCTTCAGGGGGTGTCTGGCATCCATCACGATCATCATGCCTTTAAGGCACTGGCGACTCTCTAAGTAGTTATCCACGAGCTTTTCCCAGCGGGCTTTGATCAGTTTAGGTACTTTTGCATAACCGTAGCCTGGTAAATCAACTAAACGGCACTCTTCTTCAAATTGAAAAAGGTTTATCATTTGGGTGCGGCCAGGGGTTTTGCTAATGCGCGCCAACCCTTTGATTCCAGTGATTAAATTGATTGCGCTCGATTTTCCTGCATTAGAACGACCAATAAATGCGACTTCGGCACCCTTGTCCGCTGGTAGTTGTGAAAGCGAGGCAGCGCTTGTTAGGTATTTTGCTTTTCTAAATGAAATAGATTTTAATTCGTTCATTTGGTTTCACAGTATCTGAAACAAAAATAGTATAGCATTATTTGCAAATCAAGCCCAGTGCTATATTAATGCACAAAGCCCGCTCCCAACAGACCTAAAGGTTCATTGTTGACTGGAAAAACAGTGTGTGATTTGACATGATATGACTTTTGTTCCAGGAGCTCAGTGTGAAGTCAACGGCAGCTATTTTATTTCAGGAAATACCTGCAAATCGTGGGAATATTGGGCACGTGGTGCTTAACCGTCCCAAAAAACATAATGCATTGACAGCTGAGATGCTGCAGCAACTATATTTTCACCTTCAAAAGTGGCAGCAACAAAAAAATATAAAGGCAATCATTATCGAAGGTTCCGGTGATTTTGCTTTTTCTTCTGGTGGTGATTTGAAAATAATATATAATAATCGTTCCCAGCTAGAGAAAAGCATTAATTTTTTTAGGTACGAATATTTGTGTAATAAAATTATGTTTTCTTACTCAAAGCCAGTTATTGCATTACTTGATGGTATTACTATGGGGGGTGGTGTAGGGATCTCATTTTATGGCTCTCACCCCGTTGCCACTGAACGTACGATTTTTGCAATGCCAGAAACGGCAATTGGACTTTATCCCGATACTGGTATGGGTTTTATTTTGTCTCGTTGTCCAGACTATTTAGGGCGATATATTGCACTGACAGGGAAACAGTTTTCTGCTAGCGATGTGTATTATTTAAAATTTGTTTCCCACATTATAGATAGTAATAAACAGAGTGCACTTAAAAACATATTGATTAATACCGCTTTCAATTCAAAGTTGGAGGTCGATAATATTATTGAGAATTTTTCGATAACGGTACTCCCTTCGAAATTACCACAATACTCAACAGATATTGCAGATTGTTTTAGTAGTTCGAGTATTGAGAATATTTTTAAAAAGCTACAAGAAAAAAAATCACCATGGCACACAGATACATTACAAAAATTGCAGCAAGCATCGCCGACGAGCTTGAAAGTAACTTTTGAACAATTGCAACGTGCACGATATATGAGTTTCGACGCAGTCATTGAGATGGACTTTAATTTAACCAAACGTTTTTTGCAATCTCGTGATTTGTATATCGGAATTAAATCACGATTAATTGATAAATCACCCTATCCACAATGGCAACCTAACCAGTTAGAATTGGTTTCTTCGGCAATGGTTGCTGAATATTTTAAAGGAACTACATTGTTACAAGAATAATTAAATGGGTCGATTTGATCGAAGAGCAATGGTTAACCACCTTGGTGATCTTTGAATTAGTGTGTTTCTGGTTTCTTAATACTGTAGTAAAATTTTTCGTGGGCCAACACAAATTTTGTTTTCTCAGGAAAAAATAATTGCGATATGGGAAGCCGCAAGGATTTATTAATGTGAAAAATTCTCAAAGGTATTCTGCGCGACCAAAATACAGATATGAATCCTGAAATTGCAAAAGGAATGCTCTATAATTCAGCAAGTATCAATAACATTAATACACGTTTTTTTCGATACTTCAAAAACCCACGAAATTATCCAACAACCTCAATATTAACGTGATTAGAATCCTACTATTTGATTAGAAGTAATAATGGAGAATATTTTTGTGATCCTGACAACAGAATGGTTTGATTTTTCTATTTATGGGCAGTTAACCCCGACTTTAGCGCATTTGTTTTTTCCGCTTCATAGTTATTCTATGGCCCTGTTGCTTACTTATTTCTTGAGTTTCATTGTGCTGCGCTCTCTCGGGGGATTTTTTGTGGCGTATTGCAGATACATGTGGCGCAGAAAAAGGTGGTGGCTATGGGTGGACTTGAACCACCGACACCAGCATTATGAATGCTGTGCTCTAACCGACTGAGCTACATAGCCACGTCTTAGACGACTTAAAATTCTACTATAACGGCCCCATTGTGCTGATTATCTGTGATGCGTTGCTCAG
>CAWUIH010000088.1:0-5616 GCA_963922495.1 uncultured Coxiellaceae bacterium
ATGATAAAAATAATTTTATCCCATGTAAGGGGGAGATTCTCGAGGGCTTACTTTCTTATCTCATGGCAGACCCGTTAAATACAAATTGCTCCAGACTTTCAGAAATTTTGCCTAATACGTCATGTGATAGTGTGAATCGTTTTTTACTCAGAGAAAGTGTTACACCTTTTAACCTATGCTCAAAAATATCTGATCAAATTAACAAACGTGGAGGCGTTGTTGCATTCGCGCCAGCGACTCATTAGAGGCAGCCCATTGTATTTTCTCTCCATAGACCCGATGTCACGGTTCGTGTTATCAGCCGCCAATTGTTCATATATACTGAGTCAACGTAAGCGCTAAATCTTAAATTTAGCTTAATCTTGTTTATTGGTGGGCATAGTTTCTTCGATTTTTTCATTCCAATATTGAATGTAAGCTTCGTAAGCAGCTTTTGATGTCAGAAAAGTAACCTGATCTTTGGCTCGCACTTTGTATGCAGAAATTATGTCTATACCATCTCGGTAAGCTTTTTCTAATCGATGATGACCATCAATAACGTTAAATCTATTAGGGGCTATTTCAGCCAAAAGAATCGGTTTTGTAATCATCGCCGTTTGAATTGTTGCTTCGTCTAGGTCGCTTGGAACAAATTGCCTAACACTTTTTACTGCTATTTTTTCTTCTTGAAAAACGTCTGGCTTGGATGCTATAAATTTCAAAAGTTTTGTAATATTAAACACGAAAATTCCATTCGGATAAAACTCATCCCCTTCAAATACTGGAAATGGCTTAAAGTGCTTATCTGCTTTCAACCTTCTTGGAGTCATCTGAATCACTTTTTCAAAATTTATCTATTTGCTGTTAGGACAGCGAGTACACTCGTAAATACGCAGGATTGCACCAATCACCCATCAATTACGTTTGGTAACCCACTTTCTTTATGGCGTTGACTGTTGTTTTCAATGCCTATAGCGCGGTTGTTGTCCGACAGAAGATACCGCGCTATTTCAGCGGCACCGGGATTCAAAAACAGCGTTTCATGATCACCCTCAATACGGTGTACGCGAATATTTTTAGCATAAGAACCCCAATGATTGGTGGGATCATCGACCGATTGAAAAATGTCCAGGGTGGTGTTAGCTTTGAATAGCACTACTGGATACGGTATCGGATCCATTGCGTATGAGAAAAGCATTCTTAATCGTTTGCGTTGCACGTCAAACATATTGATCGTGCGATTGTTTAAGACATCATGACAATGAAACTTGGTTTTCCATTCCTGTTGTTGACGCAACATTGAGCGATTGAAATATTCTTGATCCAACAAATGGTGAGGATAAATAGCCCAACCGTCAAAAATCAGGATCCTATCGATGTCATGCCCCTGCTTGTCCAGTATTCTTGCAATTTCAACCGCAACCGTCGCCCCAAAAGAAGCACCACCAATTAGGTATGGACCCGAGGGCTTCACCGCTAAAATGCATTCGCTATAATATTCTGCCATGTCAACAATACTGTTGAGTCTGATGGTTGCATCATACATTTCGGGATCGCTGATCGCATAGAGTTGTATGGTTCTGTTTAATAGCTTAGCCAGTGGTAAAAACCAAAAACTTGTCCCGCCAATGGGATGAACAACAAAGATCGTTGTTGCTGCGCTTTCATTCAGGCCACTCATAAACGTTATGCGCATATTTTTTCTGTCTTTCACAATATATTGTGCTTGTTGCCGGACGGTTCGGTATTTAATCAGCTCTTGAAAGTCCATTTTAACGTGAAATCGCTTTTCCATCTCTGCCGATAAGATACAACTATTGATGGAATTGCCTCCCACGTCGTAGAAGTCAACGTCCAACTGGGTTAAACGAATATCCAATATGTGATTCCACAGAGAAAGAATTTTTCTTTCTGTTTCATTCATGCCACCATTTGTCGTTAAGTGACCTCTTGATCCCTCATCGATCCAGCGGGGTAGGACTATTTTTCCGTTACAGGATACATCAAAGTCTTTTACCACAAAAAAACGACTGGGTATCATGTCACTGGGGAAAAAACGCATTAAATGGTTTTTGATGGCATCGATACAAACCGACGCTTTTTTTTCAGGAATGAGATAACAATGTAATGCATAATACTGATGATGGCTATTTCGGTGACGACGAAAGTGGCAATCGTAAATACCTGGAAGATGGGTTATCGTTTCTTTGAGCGCGTTCGTATCGATGCGAACCCCATTAATTTTTACTTGAGTATCTTCGCGACCGCAATATTCCAAAAGACGATTCTCATTCCATCTGACCCAATCGCCTGTCTTATATATTCTTGTTTTATGATCAAAGGGCGATATCATAAACGATGGTTGGGTCTTTTCATCGTGATTGACGTACCCTTTGGATACGCCTTCCCCACCAACCCATAGTTCGCCAATTTCACCAATACCGCATAATTTTGATTGATCGTTGACAACATACAATGACGTATTAAATATCGGATAGCCGATGATATCCCGTGATAATGTGTTTTCTGTGTTTTCCACAACGTAAAAGGTCGAATCGATGGTGGCTTCAGCAGGACCGTACAAATTGACTAATTGGCAGTGTGGCATTTTTTCAAAAAATAATTTTTTAGTGCACACGGACAAGCTGTCACCGCCCACGAATAAAACCCGGAGACTGTCTAATTGTTTGTGCGTTTTCTGAAGCAACAATTGATGCAGTAAAGAAGGAACCATTTGTAAGACAGTGACCGCCTGTGTGTCCACCTCATCCAAGATACGGTGACTGAGCAACCCTCGACGGTTATCAGAAATAATCAGCGTCCCTCCGACATAAAAAGCAATCAATAACTCCCATATCGAGGGGTCAAAACTGAGAGGGGTTTTAAGCAAAAAGCGATCGTTCTGGCACAAATTAAATTCTTTACGAAGCCAAAGCATATGATTGTTTACGGAGCGATGAGATACGGCGATCCCTTTGGGATGTCCCGTACTACCTGAGGTATAAATAATATAGGCAAGCTGCTCGCCAGATACGGCAGGAAATTCTCTGAAAGAATCATCCGGCGTGTCGATGTGATGTGAGCAGATCTCCTGAATTTGCACGGGTACGGTATTCGCATTCAGCTTGAGTGTGCATTGTTCATCATCGTGGATAAAAAGATGCGGCAGACAGTCTTGAGCGATGTATTGCACTCGCTCACGCGGATAAGATTTCTCGATCGGCACGTAGCAAGCACCCACAAACAGTATAGCAAGTGCCACCATAACGGTTTCTTGCGATTGCATACTGTACAGTGCCACGCGATCCCCGTCAGTCACTCCTTTTCTCTTCAGTTGATCCGCGACACCACGAATCCGACGAAAAAGATCACGATACGTGATGTGTGTGTCTTTATAACAAAGCGCTATAGCTTGACCATTCTCTTTAAAGGTGTGTTTGATGACGTCACCAACGGACGCTGTTCTATCGTATGCGTATTTTTTTCCCTTCACGATATAACACATGGTCTGAATGTCTCTTGTTATACAGTTTAATAATTACCCAATTTCAAGGGAGGCTAATCCATAACAGTGTTTACGGTGCGGTATCGGTACACCTTTATACATTTCAAACGTGTCTCCAGCGCTGTCGTGTGTCAATTTAAAATAGTCAGCAAACGGTTTTAAAAAAGGATTTTCGTACGGTATGTCAAAAGTGACTTGAACCCCTTCTGGGACCTTGTTGAGAAGCGCGCGGGTGAGTGATAGCGCGGTTTCGAACCGGCGACAATAAAGCGGGCCTATTCTAAATCCGGTTAAGCACTCACGAATAACCCCATACCCATTGAGAGTATGATCTCGAAGATCTCTATCAACCACTAAAAAACTGTTAGGCTGCAGAACCAACGCACCCAGCAATTTTTCGCGGTTTGCGCCCCAGAGACGGCTGTCAAACGCCATGACTTTTTTATTCATGTGATCGAAAAACGCAACGGTTTTATTCGTTACCGCTCGATGCGCCGGATTTTTTAATACCCAATGGGAGTTGGCTCCCGTGAGAGCAAAACCACAAAAAATATAGCGTTTTAATTCTTTGGGTACCGCGTACAATCCAATAGAAGGCACGTCAGCTAATATTTCGAGGCCTTTGCGCATCAAAGCAGTGCCTCGCCCCTCTCGGCGATGCGCACGTGAAACCATAAATAATCCGATAAAGGCGAAGTGTGGAGCGTATCGAACAATGACCAGCGAACCCACGCGCTTTTTATCATCCGACAAAATGAAAAGCGATTGCGTGTTGAGGGCACCGATCGCACCGGCATCATATCTGCCGGGATTCCAATTTTCCTCTTCAGCCCACTTCATGGCGGTTTCGAGTTCACCTGAATTGACAACCTCTATCGTGTATTTCATAACTTATTGTATTATTATGTATTTTTAGAAAGAAAGCACATCACACTCCATTATGTCAAAAAATATTGGGGCGTGGGTTGATTAGGGCACCGGTTTTATTATTTAATGTTTACTTAATTAAAATCAATATTGTACAAATTGTATTCAATACTGATCAAAAAAGGGACATATTAACCCGTCATGTTACGGTTTGTTCCCTTTTCCACCTCAATTTACGGGAGTTTCCCTTAAAAAAATGGGGTAACGATCGGTTGTTGAAATTTTACCTATGGAGATTGATTCATTGAAAAAACATGATTTAAAAAAACTTTATACGGTACTACCCAACGATCCTGACAACCCAGACGGTGTCCGAAAATATTTTCAACGTATTATCGAATCCTTACCCAACAACGTATATTGGTTGAATCGACAATGCATGACCATGGGTTGTAATCGTAATACACTTAAGCTGGTGGGTTTAGAGCGTTTGGAAGATTTCATTGGAATCAATTACGAAGAAATGGCACAACTCGCTCATTGGACAAAAGGGCAAGCCGAATCGTTTAAACGCGATGATATGGAGGTAATGGAAACGGGCATTGCCAAAGTGAATGTGGAGGAACCGCCGCTGTTTTCAGAAGACGGTGAACCCATTTACTACATGTCCACTCGTGTGCCGCTATTCGATGAAAATGGCACCGTGATTGGCGTAGTGGGTATTTCAGTCGACATCACCGAAAAGAAAAACGCTGAACTCGCATTAATCAAAGCCAATAAAAAAGCCGAAGCGGCCAGTCGTGCCAAATCGGAATTCATTGCGAATATGTCGCATGATATTCGTACACCCATCACGGGTATTCTGGGTGTCATGCAAAAATTCATATACGACGTTGAGAGCGTTGAATCGGAGTTTAATAAAAATCCCTCTTTTACTGAACTCAAAAAGCTTTTTAAGGAGACCCTTTGCGAAGTGCAACACGATGCCACTTTAGGATTATCGGCCACACAGCAACTGTTGCAATTATTGAATGAAATTCTGGAAGTGGTGCAAATCGAATCCGGTAAAGTGAACGTCAAACCCGAAGCCTTCGATATTCGTGCCTTGGTGCAGCAAAATATCGAGTTGCTGCAACCCGTCGCCACGCAGCAGGGATTGGCATTGCATGCGGAGATCGGGAAGACGGTGCCGCAGTATGTGCGCGGACTACGCCGTTATCTCAACCGTTCATTACTCAATCTCATCAGCAATGCGCTTAAATTTA
>CAWUIH010000089.1:0-5560 GCA_963922495.1 uncultured Coxiellaceae bacterium
GCAAAACCCGATTCTCCGGAGTGACTGGAGTTCAGACGTGTGCTCTTCCGATCTGGTTCGCAAACGGAACTCCCACGATCAGATCATCGAATCCATCACCATTCACATCCCCCGCGCCACTAACCGAACTTACTGTCTGAGCACCTATCTGAGCACTGTTTATCATTAACCCTTGACCTGGAGCAAGCGACTCCAGATCGACATTACCCAAAGTAGTGAGAGATGGCCCACCAAACACCACCACAGCTTGAAGCGTATCCGGAACACTAACGATCAAATCAGCTACCCCATCACCGTTCACATCTCCTAAACCGCTAACCGAATTCCCAGCCCAGTTACCCACAGTGCTATTTAACACCAGTCCTTGGCGCGGAGTAAGTGCTCCCAAATCTATACCCTCAGTAGTGGAATCCTCGGTCACCAGTGTATGGACCACCAAGGTCATCGAAGAGGACTTTTCATCAGCCGATACCGACGACTTAGTGTCTGCTCCCAACGAGGATTCCGGTATCTCGGATTGCCACCCAATCACACGACTCACCGCCACACTCGCCAACTGCACTATTGGACCCACCCAGCGATGCAGAAACTCTCCGGCAACGTACGCCGGGTGCTTTTCGCTGACCGAGGAAATGGAATGAGGGGGAAGGAGATGAGTTGAGGTATTGGGATCCATCACGGCCAACACCTCACCATCGATCATGATGTTCGTGATTGAGTACGTATTATTGAGTGAGATAGAACTGTCGTTGATCAGTGATGGCTGGGTAACATTCGGTCGCATGGGGGCATCTCCTTGTCATCGTTAATATTTATTAAGTACGTGACCGCCTGTTTGGCGTTCCCAGCACCACAACTATGTCATTGCAGGCTTGATGCCGGGATCCCTTCCTTAGGTATTGGATTTTATTGACAAATCACACTAGATTATCCATTGCCGGATGTAAAGCAGAAATACTATGATCCCAATACTTAATTTTTTCTTAATGAATAGCCACGCAAACCCACACCCTAACTGGTTGAGGCGTAGTGATTCGCAGATGATTCTCTGGCTTGAGGAATACATGCCGATTGCTCATCAATCAGGCCATAGTTCCTGATCTCTACACAGATGCCCAACTTCAACTGGACGCATAATCGATCTCTGGCATAGTAGCCTTAAAATAGTCAATTTGATGTCACTTTTAAGGAAAATATACCCACGGAACCACTTTAGTGGCCCTCATTTTCAGGGGGCTACTCCAAGATGGACATGATGAAATCCCATCAACATTCCAACATAGTCGGCGATGATGAATTGATAAGACATTTACGAGGTGTTTTATCCACAAAAATTCATGATGCTGTCGATGGATTGGGCCGTCCCGTCGGTACTTGATAATGAAGAAGCTGGCGTTGTTAAATATCGACGAAATGTATTAATTCAGGTCCAGTACATTTAGGATGCACTGCATAAACTATCATGCTGTAGAAATACTAAATTGACTTGTTGCAGTGAGGGTGCTAACTTACTAATTGATTTTGAAATAAAGAAAATAGTATTGCAATCTACGGCAAGAATTAACCGGAAGGAGTGCTGATGCAGACAGAAGAAAAACTGAGCGATACTAAACGCAGAGATCAAGTATGTAACCGCTGTGATCAGACCGCTTACATACAACCCACATTGAATTGTGATGATCCGGAAAATCCTTTCTACATTGCTACCAGCCGCTTTCATCAGCGTTTAGCTTTTACTGAGAATTTTTGGTTGGTGCATCATGTATGTACCGGAGAAACACTACCAGGCCATTCTATGATTGTAGTGGAAGGGTTGCGTGCAGTCACACATCGTTCCAGTATGATCTTTCAACCAGCCCCTCCGCAGGTGTTTGTCGGCTATTATCATTTGGCACAAGCGTATGATATTATAGAAAGAGAAGCTGGTGTGTATCGGGTGATGAAAGAAATTTATACCCATCACCATAAGCAGCGTCACTACATTTCGAACAGATCGTGGGTGGCACGTTCTAAGCAAGAAGTACAGAAGATGATCGACAGTATCCAAGCAGGAGAGAAGGTAGCGTATAATTTTCGTGGGAAACATTCAGTGGTTGCTCTGATGTTAGGAGAAGGCCGTAAACATAACTGCACGAGTTGGGCGATGGAGAAGTTGAAGCTGGCAGGGATTGAAGATCCGGTGAAGTGGGTGGACTTGTTCAAAGATAAGCCCAAGCACCACACGTTGGGTTGTCGTTGCGCCGTGATGTAACTTCGAAATTATTAAATTAACTACTGTTTAAAGGAGATTATACTGATGAGACAAGCGATTCTTCAAGGAACTGAATTAGCTGAAGGGCAGTGGCAGTTGTCGCTGGTGTTAGCTCGCAACGGCGGACATGCGTATGTAGTTGTAGAAGGCTTTGATGCGCAGGGAACGCGCGTGGCTCAGGAAGCGCACTTTGGCTACCGATATGACGACCATCGTTACGGAATGATTGACACGATGGCCGTCAATTATGCGCGACTAAACGGTATTGCAACGTACTGCAAGATGGACAGTTGGATTATTAGCACGGCGGAGAAGGATCGATTGCTAGCTTTTGTGACGGCACAGAAACAGCATTATGACACGCACAATTTGCCATATGTGCGCTTTGGGCCATCGACGTCAGCTGGGTCGGTGGGCAAGAGCTTGGATATGTCGGGCTCTACGGAAGTCAAGCGAGCGGGGATCCGGCAAGCGGAAGAGAAGTTATACGGAGATGCGCCGACCAGCTGGCCGACGTTTTTTAATGTGCAGCTGTCGATGTTGCAGAATGATGAGAACACGCAAAATTGTTTTGGGTGGGCACGCAAGGCGGTGGTTCATACGATCGGGGATCGGTATGTTCCGAAGAAGTGGGAGCAGCTGTCAGGACTGGTGGCGGTTGATCCTAAAGCACGCTTTACCCATTGTGCGATCATTTAGTGCCAGAGCAATCTTACTTAATTTTTTTTCTGAGCGACGGACTTAGATGGACGATGGTGTCGTAACAAAAATTGCAAGGAAGAAATGAATGAAAGAATACATCAATTAGATTTAAAGCGGCCTGAGCAAAAAACGGGACTCAATAATCTGTTTCTGTTTTTGCTACTAATCTTTTCTAACAATGGTGCATTCGTTCACTGTGGGAAAAATTAAGGGAGTAAAATGAACTTGATTAAAATATAGGGAGGCCGCTGAGGCCTCATTCGGTGGGCGCAAGTAAAAATTCATGCGGAGATAATAAATGAGAACCCTTAGCGCTAGTGATATTGATTCTGAGGAAGATGTAGAGCAACCTGATATAAAAGTAGAAACTGTTTCGACAAGGCCCCGTCGCTCGAGGCTAAATCTTCCAGCTGGACTCATGTATCAGGAAATACCGGGTGACGGCCACTGTCTTTATCATGCTGTAGCCCTTTATTTAGGGTGTAACCAAAAATATCTGAGACAAGAGGTTGCGACTCGGTTGGAACAAGGTGACGATCGAAAAGAGTTGTGGATTTTTCTGCAGGGACAATTACGTAATAACCAAACGATCGAGGCATACATTGCTGGGATTCGTGAGGGTAAAGAATGGGCCGATCATGTAGAGATCGAAGTGTTGATGCGTGTACTAAAAAGACCCATTGTCATCATATCACCGAACGGCGGATTGAGAAATCCGCAGGTCGTTGCACGGCATTTTGCTCATCCAACGCCAATTTTTGTGCGTTATAACGGCCATGATCATTATGATGCGGTAATACTGGAAGAAGACGCAGACGCTTGGCAGATAATAAGTGATCTTAATCAACATATGTCTTCCTTAACCAGTTCGACTGATACAAAACAGGAACTCCTGAACAGTCAGCCTGCCTCCCATAACCGAGTCATTATTCGATGTTGGAAAAAACACCTTGGTACGGGCAAGGTGGCGCATATTTCGCTCAACATTCCCTGCTTCAACTTTTATCGTGCGATTGGTATTGGAAGTAACGGCAAAGTTAAGGTAATTGAAAGTTATGAAGAAGATGTCCTAGTCATGGGGAATCGGCAGGCAACAGAGCAGTTAGCCTTAGATGGGTTAGACGTTAACAAAATGCACGCTTTCTACGAGGATGAACTCGATAAACGTGTATCATCAATAAACTATCAAACCTTTAGTTCATCGAAGCCTGATACCGATAACGATCCCCATCAAGAAACAGTTGATAATAGCTTACAATGTGCTCTATTTGTCAGAATTATGTTGGTTCAAGGAGGAATCAATCAGCATCTAAGACTTGGAAATATGGACATGTTTTTGAGTGCAATAGCTTATATTGTTTATCCGTTTACTGTTGTCATTCTGACTGGAATTTATGCAGATGATAACTATTACGTACACCCCCCCGATGAAAAAAACTATCTTATTTTTGTCATGTCTTATATAACTCCTAATAGTTTTTTCATGCTTGTCGTTATGACTTTACTAAGCTTTATTGGAAGCCACATATTTTTCTTCAGAGAATTTTTCTCGAAAATATACCGATTCTGCCGCTGTCAAACAGGACCTTTTACTACACCAGATGGTGTCTGGGCACTATGCGAAGAGCTTAAAAGAGAGAATAAATTGCTGCGACCTTCTGATACGAATCTTGTTTTTCTACGGGGTAAAGCACAATTCCTGATAGCTTATCTCATTTTAACTGTGCATAACGGCCTTAGTTTTCCCATAGGCGCATTCGTCCTATCATGTTTTGGATGTTGGAATGAGGGTATTTCCATTGCAAAAGTAGCTAAAGTTTCTTTCACCGGTTCATCCATAGATAGCTTTTTTACCGCGTTTGTTGGACTATTCTCAAACACCTTAGCTAACTCTCCTGAACTCCAAATGATCTTGTGGGCTAACAGAAAAGAGGGTATGGAGGTGTCTGAAGATGAACCAGATTATGTTATCAGAAATAGACCTGTAGATCTTATTATGGACATATTAATAGACTGTCGTAGGATTTGCCAAGGTAAGGCGCCTAAAACTGGTTTCTTTCACTGTTACTTACCTCTTTTGCGCGTCCAAATATTTACCAACACATTAGGGAATATTATTCTACATCGAACTGATAAAAATGCGGTTCCGTTGGATGATGCAGGTGGTGCGTTTCTTATCGGGGCATCTATAATCCTTATGGGACTATGTTGTTTGCCTTGCTTGTTATTCTTGCTTATGTGTATCGTATTATTCATCAGAAGCTGCTATGACTCTTGCGTGGGATATGTCGTGGACGATGATGGAAATATTTTCGATCCAGAAGGGAATCGTGTAAGGTACAGAAGTGATGACTGTTTGAAAATTAGAGCCCCTGTGCGTATCCAAGAAGCCAATGAAGACTACATTGCTGAAAGCAAAAGTGGTAGTGATGAGGAGAAGGCACAGGCACGCTGTGATGCTTATCGCTCTATCTTTAAATTCATTAGAGACAAAGAGTTAGACGATGCTAAGCCGTTAGAAACAAGCCGACTTTTGCCCAATAAGTAGTGAGAGAGCCTATAAATAGTTTTGTGTAAATGCCTAGTCAGGTAAACTCTCAACAACTT
>CAWUIH010000090.1:0-5532 GCA_963922495.1 uncultured Coxiellaceae bacterium
GCGATTAAAGTCTCACTACGAGCCTTTCATGACCAGTGGCAGGCGTTGGCTTGATCAAATCGATTAGGAACCTGCGTGAGTGAATTGAAATTTTTGAGGCTACTGCAACCTAGAAAAAGCTTTGGTTTCCATTTCTTTGCTTTATTGTCTATATAGTATTTGTATACACAAGATTTTTTTACAAAGTAGGGGAGGAGAATTTTTTAATTCGATGATTTTAAAAAAGTATAATCCTAGAAAAAGTGGTTGAGCGCGATTAAATGGTGTAACAGATTGATTGAGATCGCGTAATAAAAATTGTCGAAATCACCTCGTTAGTAATGAGCGGCATTTTTATATAGCAAGATGAATCAAAAGGGTATGCCAGAAATTGTGATCCAACTGCTTTTTTAGGATAATGGCTCCTCGGGAGGGATTTGAACCCCCGACCAAGTGATTAACAGTCACCTGCTCTACCACTGAGCTACCGAGGAACGGATGCTCTAGAACGTCGTATATTAGCGATATCGCTGGGAATCGTCAATAAATTACCGCTTAAAATTGAAGGTGAGTTGCCTCGAAATAGTGCGTAGCATAAGTCTCTTGTACTTAACCGAAAAATCGTTTCAGTCGTATCAGAGATTCTTCTAGCTTTTCACTACTCGTTGCGCAAGATAAGCGAATATTTCCTGGTGAGCCAAATCCACTACCGGGAACCACAGCGACTTTAACTTCATCTAATAGCGCGGTCGCTAATTTGATATCTGATTTAAAACCAAGGGTTTTCATTGCTTCTGAAACATCAGGAAATAAATAAAAGGCGCCGTCAGCTGGTGTGCATCGGACTCCGGCAAGCTGATTTAAACCCTGTAGCATAAAGTTGTGGCGCTGATGATATACTTCAACCATGTATTGTAATTCTGAAGCTCCATGTTTTAACGCTTCCGCAGCCGCTGCTTGCGAAATAGAGCAGGGGTTTGATGTGCTTTGCGATTGTATTTTTTTCATTGCTTGGATAATTTCTTCGGGCCCTGCTGTGAAGCCAATACGCCATCCCGTCATGGCATAGGCTTTGGAAACGCCGTTTACGACTAGCGTGCGTGGGTGTAGTTCGGGGCATGCATTGAGAATGTTGGCAAATTTTTCTTGGCCCCATAAAATAAACTCGTAAATATCATCGGTTAAAATGAGTACATTGGGGTGTTTCAATAATACTTCGCCGAGAGCCTTTAGCTCATTAAGCGAATATGCCATGCCTGTAGGGTTTGATGGAGTATTAATTATAACCATGCGTGTTTTAGGTGTCAGTGCTTTTTCAAGATGTTGTGGCGTGATTTTATAACTATCTTTGATGCCAGCCTTGACAATAATCGGTATGCCTTCTGCTAATTCCACCATGGAGGGGTAGCTGACCCAGTATGGAGCAGGTATGATGACTTCGTCACCTTTATTTAGAGTTGCTAACAGGGCGTTGTAAATAGAGTGCTTGGCACCGGAGCTAGCGATAATTTCTTTAGTGCTATATTTTAAGTTATTATCTCGTTTGAATTTTTCAATAATAGCTAGTTTTAATTCTTGAAAACCATCAACATTAGTGTATTTTGTAAAGCTGTTATGAATGGCGCTGATGGCTGCATTTTTAGCAAATTCTGGTGTGTCAAAGTCTGGCTCACCGGCGCTGAGGCTAATCACGTCATGACCCTGAACTTTGAGGCTGCGCGCCAGATCAGAAACCGCAATAGTTGGTGACGATTTGAGCTGTTGGGCTCGTTTTGCGATGAAATGGCTCATGAGTTTCTCCACATATTTTGCCGATTAAGCGTAACGGAATCTGATGTCACAAACAACTGCATTTTCGGTTATAATGCGGTGTTTTTTAAAAACATGCGATGTGAATAATGAATAAATCTTTTGAAGTCGTGTCCCCATTTAAACCCAGCGGTGACCAACCGCAGGCAATCAAAAAAATCACAGAGGGTTTGAGTGACGGCTTGATGTATCAAACTTTATTAGGCGTTACGGGTTCAGGAAAAACCTTTACCATTGCTAATGTCATTGAGCAGTTACAACGTCCTGCAATCGTTTTATGCCCTAATAAGACTTTGGCGGCACAATTTTATGCAGAAATGAGAGAATTCTTTCCTAAAAATGCAGTTGAGTATTTTGTTTCTTATTATGATTATTATCAACCTGAAGCGTATGTACCTAGTTCGGATACATATATCGAGAAAGATGCTTCAATTAATGACCATATTGAACAAATGCGCTTGTCAGCAACTAAGGCACTCACTGAACGTCATGATGCCATTGTGGTTGCTACGGTTTCGGCAATTTACGGTTTGGGTGATCCTGATTCGTATTTAAAAATGTTGTTGCATGTCTCGCGTGGTGATGAAATTGACCAGCGTTCTATCTTATGTCGCCTTGCTGAAATGCAATACACACGCAATGATACAGAATTGCATCGTGCCACCTATCGCGTTAATGGTGATGTGATTGATATTTATCCTGCCGATTCAGAAAAAGAAGCAATTCGTATTGAATTATTTGATAATGAAGTCGAAAATATCGGTTTTTTTGATCCGCTTACGGGTGAGATGTTACGACGGGTGCCACGCACCACGATTTACCCAAAAACTCATTATGTCACACCACGCGACAAATTATTAGCAACTATTGACTACATCAAAATCGAATTAAAGCAACGCTTGGAAGAATTAGAAAAAAATAATAAATTAGTAGAGCGGCAACGTTTAGAGCAGCGCACACTATTTGATATCGAAATGATTTTGGAGTTAGGCTATTGTTCGGGTATTGAAAATTATTCACGTTATTTGTCAGGGCGAAATGCAGGGGAGCCGCCCCCGACACTAATAGAATA
Organism: uncultured Coxiellaceae bacterium; assembly: GCA_963922495.1. Lineage (GTDB taxonomy): Bacteria > Pseudomonadota > Gammaproteobacteria > Coxiellales > Coxiellaceae > CAWUIH01. Next base: position 2,861 of record CAWUIH010000090.1, read on the forward strand.
TTTACCGAAGGATGCGCTACTGATTATTGATGAATCGCATGTGACGATTCCACAAATTGGTGGGATGTATCGCGGTGATCGTTCTCGTAAACAAACATTAGTGGAGTACGGCTTTCGTTTGCCATCAGCACTGGATAATCGTCCGCTGCAATTTGAAGAATTTGAAAAATTGTCTCCGCAAACAATTTTTGTTTCTGCCACGCCCGGCGCTTATGAAAAACAACATGCCGATGCTGTGGTGGAATTGATTGTGCGCCCAACAGGTTTAATTGATCCTGAAATTGAGGTGCGTCCGATAGCAAGCCAAGTGGATGATGTGTTATCAGAAATTAATAAGCGTGTTGCTAAAAAAGAACGCGTGTTAGTGACCACGTTGACTAAACGGATGTCAGAAGATTTAACGGAATACTTAGCAGAGCACGATGTCAAGGTGCGCTATTTGCATTCAGATATTGATACCGTCGAGCGTGTGGAAATTATTCGTGATTTACGTTTGGGAACCTTTGATGTTTTAGTTGGCATTAACTTATTACGCGAAGGGCTGGATATTCCTGAAGTGTCTTTGGTTGCGGTATTGGATGCCGATAAGGAGGGTTTTTTGCGCTCAGAACGTTCACTCATACAAACAATGGGTCGTGCAGCGCGCAATATTAATGGTAAAGCAATTTTATACGCAGATAAAATCACTGATTCAATGCGTAAAGCGATGGATGAAGCGGATCGTCGTCGCAAAATTCAAATCGCTTACAATAAAAAACACGGTATTACACCGCGCTCAGTTAAAAAAGCTATTAATGAAATTATTGAAGGATCAAGTGATTATAAAAGTAAAGTGGTGGCTTTTAATGACGCTCAAAAAGTGGCGGAACAAGAGTCGGAATATATTGCAATGTCACCTAAAAAACTGGCAAAGTACTTACGCGAACTAGAAGAGGCAATGTACCGTCATGCACGTAACCTAGAGTTTGAAGAAGCAGCTAAATGCCGTAATAAAATTGAACGTATTCGCAAGAGTGTAATGGAGGTGAAAGAGTAGCGGCCATGGCTCATTTACGTGCACATGGATGGTTGTGAGTTGTTTAGTTATTTGTTTGTTTGAGATTTTTGAGTGGGTACATCTACTAGTGTTGCTGATGCGTCGCTTTCAGACCCATTATTGAATAGCCCTTGAGAATTTTCTCCGGGGTTAGTCAAGGATAAACGTAAGCTTTCCATTGATTTATTTCGTCTTAGTGATTCTTTTTGCTCTTGTCCAAGTGTTAGTGGGTTTTCAGACGACGGTGCGAGTAATTTTTGGACTTGTGTTTCAACTGCTGTAAGTTTTTCTTGCATCGCTGCCATTGTTTTTTTTAATTCGTCGTTAAGTTTGGTAACTTGTGTTTGTAATTGCCTCAGTGAATCTCTAGGAATTGTCACCCTATCCGATTGTTCGGGGAAATCGAGTGGTTGACTTTGCGGTGTTGGTGAATGTGAATGACTATCTGAACCAAATGCTTCCGAATCCAATTGGCTTGTTTGGCCATAAAGAATATTGCTATCCCCTGACTTTTGGCGTTTGATCTGATGATTATCACCAGAACTTTGACTGAAAAGAGAGCTTTCTGAGCCTTGTTTTTCGTGAGAGCCTCTTTTTTTTCGCTTCCCGAGATTCTTATTTTCTCTCATTGTGCTCTCGTTATTTATGTTCCGTAAATTTCATTCTACGGTGAATATATGTAATGATATGGTGACCATCATATCATAGCTTTGCATCAAGTGAGGTGTAGATATATTTAATAGAGGCTTAATATATGCATGACATTAATCTTGTGGTATGGGTAAAAACCATCGGATATACCGGTATCTTTTTGATTCTTTTTTTGCAGACGGCGTTCTTTTTTACATTTTTCTTACCAGGTGACAGCTTGATGTTTGCAGCCGGATTATTGGCTGCACAAAGAGCATTTGATATTGAGCTGTTGCTGCCGGTTTCCATTGTGGTGGTGATTGCCGGATATTTCATCGCTTACTTGATTGGAGAACGTTTTGGCACTTGGTTGTTGCAACGACCGGATTCTTTTTGGCTTAGAAAGAGGTACATCGTGAATACTGAAAAGTTTTATACTAAGCATGGCGGTAAGGCTATGATTTTAGGAAGGCTAATCCCTGTTATTCGCTCTTTTGTACCCGTTGTTGCGGGCATGGGTCGAATGTCCTTAAACAAATTTGCATTGTTCAATGTGATTGGTGGTTGTATTTGGGCCGGTGGTTTCACGCTGGGCGGTTACTTTTTGGGTCATTACATTCCGAATATTGGGGTTTATGTGTTGCCAATTATTCTATTTATCATCATATTGTCAATTACCCCTGGTATTTGGACAGTGATTAGGCGACGCTTGTCTAAATCGAAATGAGAATAGTGCTTTCATTGTGTACTCAGATAGTTCATAATCGAGTGCATGTTTCAATAGTTTGAGTTGTTGTGTCTGCAAAAACTACCCTAAAATCAAGTTTGCCCTACGGCATATTTCTTTGGATCATCACTGCTGTCTTGTACGGTCTTGATTATCTACAACATACAGTTCCTAGTGTTTTGATTGGCCCTATTTCACACAGTATTGGTGTGGATACAATGACCATCGCCGATATCATGAGTTTGTATTTCCCCGTTTATGCCTTGTCGCAAATACCGG
>CAWUIH010000091.1:0-5522 GCA_963922495.1 uncultured Coxiellaceae bacterium
GACCCTCTTCAATTGCGGACAAATAGTCGACTTCATCAGTCACCTTACCATTAATAACCCGACGATACGGTGCCTCTAAAAAACCATATTCGTTAGTACGCGCAAAAACTGCTAAGGAATTGATCAAGCCAATATTTGGTCCTTCCGGAGTTTCAATTGGACAAACTCGACCGTAATGTGTCGGATGGACATCACGCACTTCAAAGCCAGCACGTTCACGGGTCAAGCCACCGGGACCTAAAGCTGAAACACGTCGTTTATGTGTGATTTCTGACAATGGATTATTTTGATCCATAAACTGCGATAATTGACTAGAACCAAAGAATTCTTTAATCGCTGCAGAGACTGGCTTGGCATTCACAAGATCTTGTGGCATCAAGTTTTCGGAATCGGCCACACTGAGACGATCTTTCACCGCGCGTTCGACGCGTACCAGGCCCACACGGAATTGATTTTCAGCCATTTCACCAACGCTACGAATACGGCGATTACCCAGGTGATCAATATCATCAACATCACCTTTACCGTCACGAATTGCAACAAGCACTCGAATAACATCCACGATGTCTTCTTTGGAGAGCACACCTGTACCGACTTCCTGCTTACGACCAACACGACTGTTGAACTTCATACGACCCACTGTTGATAGGTCATAACGCTCTTGCGTAAAGAATAAATTCTCAAATAAACCTTCAGCTGCATCCTTTGTGGGTGGTTCACCCGGACGCATAATACGGTAAATTTCAACCAACGCTTCAAGCTGATTGGTTGTCGTATCTAATCGCAAGGTATCAGAAATATAAGGGCCGCACTCAATCTCGTTAATATAAAGTGTTTGCAATGATTTAATATTTTTGTCACGTAATTCTGCGAGGACATCAGCAGTGATTTCTAAATTAGCAGGAGCGATCACTTCGCCAGTGTCTGTGTCAACGATAGCTTTGGCAATAACTTTGCCAATCAAGTAGTCATCTGGAACTTCTAACGTTTGCAATCCCGCTTTTTCGATCAAACGAATATGTCGAGCAGAGATTCGACGGTTGATCTCGACAATTACTTTACCATCTTTGTCTCTAATATCGGCCACCGCCAACTCACCACGAAGACGTTGTGGCACTAATTTTAAGGTGGCACTGGTCGCATTTAATTCGAAGTGATTAATGTCGTAAAAGATATCAATAATTTGTTCGGTATCATAACCTAGTGCACGTAATATAATCGTGGCTGGCAACTTGCGACGACGATCGATACGCACGAATAGACAATCTTTGGGATCAAATTCAAAATCTAGCCAAGAACCACGGTAGGGAATGACTCGTGCTGAATAAAGCAATTTGCCGGATGAGTGGGTTTTACCTTTGTCGTGTTCGAAGAAAACACCTGGAGAACGATGTAATTGCGACACAACCACGCGCTCGGTCCCGTTGATAATTAAGCTGCCTGTGCCAGTCATGAGCGGAACTTCACCCATATACACTTCTTGCTCTTTTATGTCTTTAATGGCTATTTTTCCTGCAGGCGCATCTTTATCGTGTAACACCAGGCGCATTTTGACTTTCAACGGCGCAGCATAGGTCATACCACGTAATTTGCACTCTTCAACGTCAAATAAACATTCACCCAACTTGTAACTGACGTACTCTAGCCGTGAGTGCCCGGAAAAACTAATAATTGGGAATATAGATTTGAATGAGGCATGAAGCCCAACGTCATGACGCTGGTCATGGGGAATATAATGCTGCAAAAATCTTTCGTAAGACTCAAGCTGTGTTTGAATAAGAAAAGGCGTTTTAATAACCTCAACATCCCGCTTACCGAGATTTAATCGGGCTCGTTTTTTTTCTGAATAGGAAATTGGGCTGTGAGTTTGGGCATTCATTCGAGCTACGCACCTCATTGTCTATAAAAAATAAGCAAACACTGCCACCAGGTGTGTTTTAAACACCCAGCGACAGATCATCGAATTTTACTTCAGCTCAACGCTAGCGCCAGCTTCTTCAAGCTGTTTCTTAACGCTTTCAGCTTCGTCTTTGCTCACAGCTTCTTTCACAACTGCAGGAGCTGACTCAACCATTGCCTTAGCTTCTTTCAATCCAAGGCCAGTAATCGCACGAATTACTTTAATAACAGCGATTTTATTGCTGCCAAAGCCAGTCATTACAACGTTAAATTCGGTTTTCTCTTCGGCTGCAGCTGCATCTGCACCGCCTGCTGCTGGGGCAGCCACGGCAACCGCCGCCTGGGCCGAAACACCAAATTTATCTTCCATTGCTTTTACTAAATCAACAACGTCCATAACACTCATATTCGCTACGGCTTCAAGGATGTCATCTTTACTAATTGCCATTATTTACTCCAAATATTTAATCAAGATCAAGCTGCTTCTTTCTGGTCACCAATTGCCGCTATAACACGAACAGTTTGCGCCACAGGCTCATTAAGAGTACGAACAAGCTTGGTAATAGGTGCTAGCATTACCGCAGCCAATTGCGCCAATGCTTCATCGCGTGACGGCAAACTAGCTACTGCATCCAGTTGCTGAGCAGGCAACAGTTCACCACTCAACGCTAACGCCTTAACTTCTAACTTGTCATTTTCTTTAACGAACTCACGAACCAAGCGTGCGGCGCTACTAGGCGCCTCTTGTGAGAAAAATAACACAATAGGGCCAACTAACGCCTCATTCAGGCACTCATACTCAGTGCCTTGGACTGCGCGTCGCGCCAAAGTATTGCGATACACACCCATCTTCACGTTTGCTTCGCGTGCTTTCTTTCGCAGCTTAGTCATTTGAGAGACGGTTAAGCCGCGGTAGTCAGCTGCCAACGCTGAGACCGCCTGGCCTACGATAACAGACAACTCAGCAACTTTTGCCTTTTTCTGCTCAAAATTTAAAGCCACTATCTCTTCTCCGGTTAGTAGAACAGAGAAATAGTTTCCTATTTCTCACCCTAGTGACAGGCCTCGCATCTTGCTCGCTTTGCCACCATCTGCGTAGGCTTATTGATCTAAACTTTCTCAATAGATTAAGCAACTCGCACTGCACCTACGGTCTTCGACGGTGAATGACGACGATCATCGTTGCCATTCATTTACCGCGAATCATTATTTTTTCAGTGCCTTGTTACACACAAGCACTGAAATTCCGCTTCAAGGCGGATAAATTCAATCATGATCAATCTCAATATTGATCAATGCACCAAAAGCTTTTACTCTCTCAAGCTAGCACGATCAACGATAATGCCCGGACCCATCGTGCTTGAAAGGGTCAATTTTTTCAAATAGGCACCTTTCGCAGAACTCGGCTTAGCTTTCTTAATATCAGCCAACAATACATTAAGATTTTCTTCCAAAGCACTTATCTCAAAACTAGCACTGCCAATGGTGCAATGGATAATACCATTTTTGTCAGTGCGATAGCGAGCTTGACCTTGTTTAGCATTTTTAACAGCTTGCACCACATCAGGGGTGACAGTACCAACCTTTGGATTCGGCATTAATCCGCGCGGACCCAGCACTTGTCCCAACTTGCCCACAACACGCATGGTATCAGGAGAAGCAATCACTACATCAAAGTCGATGTTGCCCTTTTGAATGCTTTCTGCCAAGTCCTCTAAACCAACGATATCTGCGCCAGCAGCTTTAGCTTGATCAGCTTTCTGGCCTTGCGCGAACACAGCAACCCGAACAGAACGACCTGTCCCATGCGGCAACACGGTTGCACCACGAACCGCTTGATCCGATTTGCGCGCATCAACACCGAGGTTAATAGAAATATCCACACTTTCAGAAAACTGAGCAGTGGCACATTCTTTGACGAGCTTTAGCGCAGCTTTCAGCGGATACAATTTATTTTTTTCAACTTTACTAGCGAAGGTTTTTGCTTTTCTAGTCATCTTTGGCATTACTCAATTCCCTCCACTTCGATACCCATACTACGGGCCGTACCAGCGATTGTACGAACTGCAGCCTCAAGATCAGCAGCGGTAATATCGGGTTCTTTAATTTTGGCGATTTCTTCAAGTTGCTCACGAGTAACCTTGCCGACTTTCTCAGTGTTAGGACGAGCACTACCACTTTTACCTTTCAATACCATTTTCTTTAATAACACAGCTGCCGGCGGTGTTTTGGTGATAAACGTAAAACTGCGATCTGCATAGACTGTGATCACTACAGGAATTGGCAGACCTTTCTCAATATCTTTAGTTCTACCGTTAAATGCCTTACAAAATTCCATGATATTAACACCTTGCTGACCCAATGCTGGACCAACCGGAGGACTTGGATTTGCTTCACCTGCCTTAATTTGCAAACGTACGTAGCCTGCTATCTTCTTTTTTGCTACCATTTTACTGTCTCCGCCGGGTTCAAACGCTTTTCAGCTCCCCACCTCTAAGTTACGACACTCAAGTCTCATTGAGCATCACTAAAAATTTAACTTTTTTCAACTTGCCCAAACTCTAACTCAACCGGGGTTGAACGTCCAAAAATCAATACAGCCACCCGTAGACGACTTTTCTCATAGTTAACATCTTCGACAACACCATTGAAGTCGGCAAAAGGACCTTCAGTAACACGCACCATCTCTCCTGGCTCGAACAACACTTTCGGTTTTGGCTTAGTTTCACCCTCTTCAACACGCTGCAGTATCTGCGCTGCTTCGCGGTCACTAATCGGTGCAGGCCGCTCGGCGGTACCACCGATGAAACCCAGTACGCGCGGCACACTACGCACCAAGTGCCAAGTTTCGTCATTCATACTCATCTGTATGAGCACATAACCCGGGAAAAATTTGCGCTCGCTTTTGCGTTTTTGACCAGCACGCACCTCGACCACCTCTTCGGTAGGTACAATAATTTCACCAAAACAAGCTTCTAAGCGCTTTAAGCGTATACGCTCGCCCAGAGCCTTAATGACATAATTTTCATAACCTGAATACGCATGAATCACGTACCAACGTTTTTTTACTTCTGGTATTGATGTGTCGTTAATATCTTCAGACATTGAATCACTCTTTCTTTGTTCTGACATCAAGTCTATCCTCTCTGACCGGTCAACCAGGAGACTGCCCACATAAAGAAGGCATCAATACCCCACAACACCAAAGCCGTAACAACCACCATCACCACAACAATCATTGTGGTTTGTACAGCCTCTTGCCGACTTGGCCAAACTACTTTTCGCAACTCACTGCGCGCACTTCTTACAAAAGTCCAGGCTTTATACCCTTTTGCTGTCTGCGATGCAATCGCTAAAACGACAATAGCCAACACAATACCAAATGAAGCACGTATACCCCATGCAGCTATTTTTGAATAAAAATAGTTAGCGATTATTCCAGCAATCAACAGTAGTACAACTGCAAGCCACTTAAAAGCATCAAGCCGAAAGCTTTTTTCTTCAGTTTTTGTTGCAACCACAGAATGCTGCCTCACTGTCAGTCGTCTGTTTGGCAGACCAGGAGGGAATCGAACCCCCAACCTGCGGTTTTGGAGACCGCCGCTCTGCCAATTGAGCTACTG
>CAWUIH010000092.1:0-5502 GCA_963922495.1 uncultured Coxiellaceae bacterium
AATTGCCTCAGAATTTGTTGTAAAGGTCCAGTTGCCGTAGTGCACCCTGATAATATTTGGTACCATTCTTGCACACCACAAGTTCTCGAAAGGATTATTCAAGAACATTTTATTAATGGCCAACCGGTTAAAGAATATATATTTTCACCCAGAAATTATGAATAATCCCACTGGCATATTGCGAAAGCTCAAAAGTGAATTTCATGATCCAATTAAATATTATTTATCCTTAGGTGATAATGAAATCTATCTGAATGATCTTATTGAAAAAAAAATATCACTCCGCTTTCAAGGAAATATCTATTGTATTCAATGCGGCAGAAAAACTCAGAAGAGTTTCCAACAAGGATACTGTTTCCCATGTTTGAGGCGATTACAAGAGTGTAATTTATGTATTATTCATCCTGAGCGATGCCAAGTAGAGCAGGGCACTTGCCCAGAAGATGATTGGGCACACCGCCAATGTTATCGTACTCATATTGTTTATTTGTCAGTAGCCTCTGGACTAAAAGTTGGTATTACCCGTGAAACACAGGTTCCTACTCGCTGGATAGATCAAGGGGCCGTGCAGGCATTGCCGATCTTTCAAACCTCAAATCGCTATCAAGCTGGCGTTATTGAAGTGGCATTGAAGGCTTTTGTGGCCGATAAGACTAATTGGCGTAATATGTTAAAAAATCAAATTGCAGAAGTGGATTTATTTACTGCAAAACGCGATCTAATGCTGCAGGCCAATAAAAAGCTGAACAATGTGATTGCTGCTTTTAAAACTGATGCTATTTTACCATTAAATACACAAGATTTATTAAAATTGAATTACCCTGTATTACAATATCCTCAGAAAATAACAAGCCTTTCGTTTGATAAAACGACAACTGTAGCGGGTCAGCTATTGGGTATTAAGGGGCAATATTTGCTTTTTGATACAGGGGTTATTAATATTCGGAAATTTGGAGGCTATGAAATCACTTACCAAGTCGAATAAGCCGTGTCCCTGCGGTTCCTCTAAAATTTATCAGTATTGTTGTGCGCGCTTTATTGATTTGCAACAGTTACCAGAGACTCCCGAACAGTTAATGCGCTCTCGTTATACCGCATATACCCAATCAAACATAAGCTATATTCAACAAACGATGCGCGGGAAACCCAGTACCAACTTCAATGCCGATGCAGCAAAAGATTGGTCACGGCGCGTGAAGTGGTTAGGTTTGCGAATAAAAAAAATCTCCACTGTAACAGTAGGCACAGGAAACGTAGAACAAATTGGTTTTGTAGAATTTGTTGCAAGTTATCGCGATGGCAAAAAACCAATCAAAATCCATGAAAATAGCGAGTTTCACCGCTATGCAGGTAAATGGTATTATGTAGATGGAATTCATAAAAATATTTCTTAAATTTTTGGCAACGCACTTTAATATCATCAGAATCATTCGTGTGTTAACCCAGAAAAAGCGGTTGAACGCGATTAAATACTGTAACCGATTGATTGAGATCATGTAATAAAAATTGTCGAAGTCAACTTTTGTTGGTGATGGGAAGAATTTTTATATAGCGAGGTGAATCCAGATGATATGCCAGAAATCGTGATCCAACTGCTTTTTCTAGGTTTAATGATTTTGGGTACTTATTTGTTGCTACAAATAGTAAAATTAAAACAGAAAACTATCACTTATTTCTTATTGAGTCTGGTTTCATATTAATATTAATCTCATTATACTATGCATGGAATCTAGCGCTGCATGTAATCAAAATTGAATGAGAACTTCATTCAAAAAGCGATGTCCGAACGGTGTTATTTGAAACGCATCAGGACCTATAACAATAAAGTTTTGTTTTTCTAGTAATCGCAGGGAAGGAAATATTTTTTCAACGGCAATAGCGGTGCGTTCTTGAAAAAGCTGATAGGTAATTGCCTCATTGAGTCGCAAGTTATTCATCATAAACTCAAGCGGCCTTTCTGGTTGTGGTATGGATTTTGATTCTGTAACGAATGCACGATCTTTGTCCATATAAAATCGTGGATTTTTGGTATTATGTAATCGTAAGATATTACTTCCACTGCTAATTTTGCTGTGTGCGCCTGCGCCAATACCAATGTAATCGCCAAATCTCCAATAATTTAGGTTATGCTCGCAATAGTTGTTGTCAACACAGTAGGCTGATATTTCATATTGTTGATAACCATATTGAGATAGAAATTGTTGGCCAGTCGTTTGCATTTCCCAAGTGATATCATCATTTGGTAGCGATGGTGGGTGTTTGTAAAACAGTGTGTTGGGCTCCAACGTCAATTGATACCAAGAAAGATGTTGCGGTTTATAATCCAGCGCACACTGAAGGTCATTAATCGCCTGTTGAATGCTTTGATTTGGCAAACCATACATAAGGTCGAGATTAATATTATGAAATCCAGCCTGTTTTGCGCTTATTATTGCTGCTTTAGCAGTTTTGGCACTGTGAATTCTACCCAACTGTCCTAGATGAGCATCATCGAAACTTTGAATACCCAGAGAGAGACGATTGATGCCAATAGAACGATACGCATTGAAACGTTGTTGTTCTACTGTGCCGGGATTGGCTTCAATGGTAATCTCAAGGTTTGGTGCGAGCTGCAGTATATCTTGGATATTTTTAAAGAGTCGTTCATAAGCACTTGCTGATATTAAACTAGGGGTCCCGCCACCAATAAAAATAGTTTGAATGCAGCGTGATCCTGAAATTTTTGTTTTTTCTTTTAAATCATTAAGTAAGGAGTCTATGTATTGTGTTTCTGGCAACTCACCCTTTGTGGCATGGGAATTGAAGTCGCAATATGGACATTTTTTAACACACCATGGCATGTGAATATACAAACTAAGCGGGATAGAATTCATGGTGACATTATATCGCAAAAAATTTTGCATTTGCTTTTGCACAACACCGATTCCAGCTAAACTATTACCATTATTAGTAACTATAACTGCATCAATTTGCCTCTAAGCAAATCTGATTACTCGAAAAAATAGCGAGTTAGCATTTAAGTTATTGAATAAAAAGGATTTAGTGATGAACCAAAAGCCAGAAATTATAAAAAAAACCCTTTTAGCACAAAGTCGGTTATTCGATATTGAGAGGTTACACCTAAAATTTTCTAACGGTGAAGAGCGACATTTTAAACGTATTTGTGGTCGAGCAGCAGGTTCGGTAATGATTGTTCCTATGTTGGATCAAGATACCGTATTGTTAATCCGTGAATACAGTGCTGGTTTGCACGACTATATCCTGGGTTTTCCCAAGGGTGCCGTTGAGATTGGTGAAGATTATCTGAATACGGCTTTGCGTGAATTGAAAGAAGAGGCTGGTTACGGCGCTGCAGATTTAGAAATTGTTGCTCGTTTGAGTGCCTCTCCGGGTTATTTGCACTCAGTTATGCATATTGTTGTGGCTAAAGGGCTCTACGAAGAGCGGATAGAAGGTGATGAACCAGAACCCATAGAAGTGATTCCTTGGAAGCTTAAAAATATCGATGATTTGTTGGCTAATCCAGAGTTTCATGAGGCACGCAGTGTTGCGGCATTGTTACTGATAGAGCGACTTCGTGGTGGAAAGTAAATACGATCAATTTTTAGAGATTTCAATTGAAACAGCTAAGGCAGCTGGAGAAAAAATTAAAGCAGTTGTGGCCGGCTCAGAGCGTGCAGCAAGTTTTTCTTTTCACAAGCTGGATAATACGCCGGTTTCAAAAGCTGACGAAGCGGCTCACGAGCTGATTTTTAATGCCTTAAATCAGCTAACACCAGAGATTCCCATTTTATCAGAAGAAGGTGAAATTGTGACCTTTTCTAAGCGGCAATTATGGAATTGTTATTGGCTCATTGATCCCTTAGACGGAACCCGAGGGTTTTTAGATGGCCGTGATGAATTTACAGTGAATATTGCTTTCATTGAGAACCATCAACCTGTTTTGGGTGTTGTGTATGCACCAATGCTTGATCTATGTTATTACGGAATTGATGGAAGAGGTGCTTTTAAGCAGCAAAAAAATCAACAATTTTGCTCGATAAACGCACGTCTATTCGATGAAAATCATTTTGAAGTGTTGTTTGGAGTCTATTTAAAGTCGCCTCATTTATTGGAATGTTTCTCATCTAGAAAATCTTCTCACGTCAAGCGATTAAATAGCTCTCTAAAATTTTGTTGGATTGCGGAAGGTAAGGCAGACCTCTATCCTCGCTTAGGCGATACTAATGAGTGGGACACAGCGGCAGCGCAGTGTGTATTAAAGCAAGCAGGTGGTACAATAATAGATTTAAATGGTGACGAATTAAGATACAATTGTAAAAAATCTTTACTAAACCCACCATTTTTAGCAATGGGTGATTCCAACCAAAAAGAAAAAATTCTTGAATTATTTAACAAATATAGGGGAAGCTCTTGAATAAACATGTAAAAGTAGCTGTAACTGGTGCAGCAGGTCAGATAGGGTATGCATTATTATTTCGTTTGGCATCTGGTCAAGTTTTTGGTCCCAACACGACGATAGATTTGAGTTTGATTGAGATAGAACCTAGCTTGCCCACTCTAGAGGGCGTTGTCATGGAGCTTCAAGATTGTGCTTTTCCGTTAATAAGAAAGCTTGACATCACCGCAGACCCTAATCAAGGTTTCAATGATGTCAATTGGGCAATTTTAGTAGGTTCTGCGCCTCGCAAAGCAGGAATGGAACGCTCTGATTTATTGCAAATCAACGGCGGTATTTTTTCGAGCCAAGGCAAGGCATTAAATGATCATGCTGCTGATAATATTCGCGTTTTTGTTGTTGGCAACCCTTGCAACACTAATGCCTTAATTGCAATGAACAATGCCCCTGATATACCCAATAATCGCTTTTTTGCCATGACACGCCTAGATCAGAATCGTGCTAGGATGCAACTCGCTTTAAAAGCAGGTGTTACAGTTGAAACCATTACTCAAATGGTCATTTGGGGTAACCATTCGGCCACTCAGTACCCCGATTTTTACAATGCAAAAATTAATGGCAGCCCAGTAGTTGATGTTATCAGTGACCATCAGTGGCTTGAGAATCAATTCATCCCGATGATACAAAAACGCGGTGCTGCAGTCATCAAAGCTAGGGGCGCTTCCTCTGCGGCCTCTGCTGCAAATGCCGCTTTAGAATCTGTCAATGCCATTGTTAACAACACCCCTAAAAACGATTGCTACTCGGTAGCATTGTGTTCTAGCGGTCAGTATGGTGTAGATGAAGGTTTGATTTTTTCTTTTCCTTGTCGCACTCAAGATGATGGCGTTGCAATACTTGAAGGCTTTGAACATAATGATTTTGGTAAGCAAAAGTTCCAAGCGACTTTAGAAGAATTACGTCATGAACGCGATATTGTAAAAAATCTCGGTTTAATTTAAACATTGCTATGTATATTCTGGGCATAGAATCTTCTTGCGATGAAACAGCAGTTGCTATTTATTCTGATAACGGCTTACTGGCCCATCAAATTCATAGTCAAG
>CAWUIH010000093.1:0-5323 GCA_963922495.1 uncultured Coxiellaceae bacterium
ATCAATTTCTAACTGATGGTACTTTCCTAGTGATTGATCCAATTCACCTTTCACGACATCTTTTTCATATTTCAAACAGTCGATCTGCTGGCTTAATGAATGGATGTTTGCTTCAGATTGATGCACTATTCTATCCTTCGTGTTGATATTATTTTTTAGTTCAGTTATTTCCCCTTCAAACGCACGTTTCTCTGATAATCTTTCTTCACGGATTATTTCCCTGTAATGATCTAAGTTAGCTTGAAAGTGGCTAATTTGTTCTGTTATCCGCTTTATCTCAGTATGTCTATCGCCCAACTTTTCCTTTAATCGGTTAATTTCAGTAGTTCTCTCATTCAAATTTTTGTTAAGTTTATCCGTCAATCGTTCTAATGCTAATTTTTCCTCTTCCCTTTGGCAAACACATTTTTCAAGACCCACTTTTTCTTGAAGTAATTGATTATTGGCTTTTTCTAACGACTCGACTTTTAGACGTAACTCATCAATAGCCTGCTTATTCTCCTGGGTTAGTTTTTCAAGATTGCTGTTCGCCTCTTCACAAAGCGCTTCATAAATCCCCCTTACCGCCGCCAATAATGATTCCGGCAATCCCCTTTCTAATTCAATTTTATGACCGTGATTGTTTCGCCAATGTCGCAAGTGTTGGTTGATCGTGCTATTGCTACCGGTTCCCAGCACTCGGCGTACAGCCTCAATGGACGGTCGTTGATTTTGCTCGGTCAGCTGAGCTGCTGCCTTAGCGACATCAAAATACGTGATCCCTGGTCTCGGCACGGTGGCTACCTGTTTATTTTGTAATGTATAACATCAATCATAATGAAATGTTATCAAATGATATCAGAAAAATGAAATGTATCAAGTGATCAAACGGGACAAACGCTATTATCAAGTCCGACTAAATAATGCTAAACTTGGCGCCCTTTAAACGTATACGAAACCTACCCAAGAGAGAGCGCTTTCAAATGGCATTAAAAGAAATAAAAATGATCAACGCTTTGTCATTACGTAATGACACTTCCGTTTCTTTCGTAACGGAGCAAAAGCAATATATTCACCAAGCCACCTCAAATAACACACGACGCGCTTATAAAGCGGCGATTAAGCAATTTGAGATTAGTGGGGGCAAATTACCTGCCACAGCGCAAATGATAGCAGATTACCTGACAAAACAAGCCACGCGCTTAAACCCACGAACATTATCCTTGCACTTAACGGCGCTTTCTCATTGGCACCAATACCAGGAATTACACGATCCGACACAAGCCCCGGGTATACGCAAGCTGTTAAAAGGGATTTATCGCACACAGGGTAAACCAAAACGAAAATCTAAAGCATTGCAGCCAAAACAGATACAACACATGATCGAGCACTGCGAACAGAAAAATACTCTAAAGGGTTGGCGTAATAGCGCGCTTATTCAAACTGCTTATTTTGGCGCATTCAGACGTAGTGAATTAATCACGCTCCATTACGAGCATTTACAATTTGAACCACACGGGGTGATTATTATGATCCCTCGCTCCAAGACCGATCAAAGCGGTGAAGGTAAAGTAAAGGCACTCCCTTATGGTCAAGATAAGATCTGTCCCGTACAAGCGTTACAAAAATGGTTGACGGCAGCCAATATTACTCAGGGCCCGGTGTTTCGTAGTATTAATCGTTGGGGTGGATTGCAATCTACAGCAATACATCCCGAAAGTATTAACACCATGATCAAAACCATCGCTAAACATTGTGGGTTTGATGGTATTGATGAAATATCTAGCCATAGTCTACGACGTGGTTTTGCAACCAGCGCCGCACATACTGGCGCCGAGTTTGAAGCTATTAAAAAGCAAGGTGGGTGGAAAAATGACAGTACCGTAAGAGGATATATCGAAGAAGGACAACTATTTGATAAGAACGCTGCTGCACAATTATTAAAATCATTTAACGATTCAACGTAAAGGGAGTACTATGCAGGATAAAAGAATACAAGTTCTATCACAAAATGAAATTAATGCTATCTATGACTATCCAGAACTTACTCCAGAAGAGCAATGTTATATTTTTGATGCAGAGCAAAAAACGCTGCAGTATTTGCGAAAACTGAAAACAGTTGAAACCAAGCTTTATTTTATGCTGATGTTCGGCTATTTCAAGGCAAAATGTCTATTCTATAAAATAGACTATGATAAAAGCCATAACGATATCATCTATCTAATCAATAGATTTTTCCCTGGGGAAAAGCTCCCCACAAAATATCCGGGGACAAGTAGCATCACTAAAATAAAAGTTATAATAAAAACACATTTTAAAAATGGTAGCCCTTCCCAACAGAGCAGAAAGATTCAAACAAAATTAAAGCTACTAGCAAAAAATAACATTATCCCCACTCACTTACTTAAAAGCTTACTAAATTATTTGTATGAAGAGCATATTCCTATCCCTGCTTATAGCACATTGCAAACATTGCTCGGTGAGACTTTATCAAAGGAAGAAAAACGGTTGATGCGCATGGTTTCCAACAGTATATCCATAAATATTGACAAACAAATTGAGAAATTATTACGGCTAGATGATGGCTTATACCATATCAGTGCACTCAAATCAGATCCTAAAGGTTTTAACAGGCATGAAATGCAGAAAGAACTAGAAAAATTCGACACGATCTATAAAATATTTAACTTCGCTAGAAAATTATTGCCAAAGTTCGATATATCAACAGTCAACAAAAATTACTATGCGTCACTAGCCGTATACTATGATGCCTATCAGTTACGCCAATTTAAAAGGCGAAAATACCAACTTTATATTATTTGCTTTGTCTATAACCAATTCTTTAAGGTTAGGAATAATATTATTGACGCATTCATTCACTATGTAAGACTCT
Organism: uncultured Coxiellaceae bacterium; assembly: GCA_963922495.1. GTDB lineage: Bacteria > Pseudomonadota > Gammaproteobacteria > Coxiellales > Coxiellaceae > CAWUIH01. The sequence continues at coordinate 2,873 of CAWUIH010000093.1, forward strand.
ACGATAAAAAGGGTGAAGAATATGGGACCATACAAATGGCCAGAGTTAAGTCCCCGTTTGAATCTCACCGACTGAAGATAGCTAGCATTTTAGATATCTTTGATACTTGCCAACACGATAATTACCCATTCAAGTCAGTTAAGAAAGATGCGTTTAAAGTCATGCCTCTGGATGATATGAGGAATGTAAAGCAATTGCTTAGAACTGGCACACTTAACAGGCAATCATTCATATGGCAGTTTCATAGTGAAAATCATCAATGTACAGCATTAAATATCAGACCATTATTTATGGCAATTGACTATACTTGCGTAAAGAGTTCAACTTTATTGAAAGATGCTATACGCTTTATGCGTTTTGCATTTAAAGCAAAAAAGGCCTTAACACAATTTGACATATCGGATACCCCAACTGATTTTATATCCAGCAAGGATATGCAATATTTAATAACCGCGTCACATAACGATGGGAAAAATAAATCACAACAGATTGACTTACTCCGTTATGAATACTTTGTTTATCAGCAATTGGAAAGAGGATTTCAAGCGGGAACCGTCTTTTGCAATTCTTCAATAGACTATAAAAGTCTTGAGCATGACTTGCAGTTAAAGACAAAAGCCAAAGCGTATAAAAAGTTTATTTCTCAATCAGAAATTCCATTGATTAAAAAAGACATTGTTGATCTACTCAATGAGCAAAAAGAAACCCTTGAGGCACTTATTGAGCGTGTTAACGATAGAATCCTATCTGGAGAAAATAAATTTGTAACAGTCAAAGTTAATAATGGTGAAACGAAAGTGACCATTCCGTATGTTAAAATAGAGACTGCATTTAACGATCCTTTTTTCGATGATCATGAGAAAATAAATATTGTTGACTTATTGGTTTTTGTTGATAAGCAGTGTGGTTATAGTAAGGAATTTCTGCATTTAAAAGAGTATCAGTCAAAAAAATCATATGAATATGAATACCTATTGGCGTGTATATTGGCAAATGCGACAGGACTTGGTATTAATAAAATAGCCAGTAGCTCTCATTTAAACTATGATATCCTTAAAAACCTAAACCAAAGCAGGATCAGATTGGAAACGTTAAGACAGGCAAACAAGACTATTTGTGATAAAACTGCTAGGCTGCCTATTTTTAGAGAATATGACATTAATGGAAAACTCCATGGTAGCACAGACGGGCAAAAATTTGATGTGAGATGGGAGACCTTCAAAAGTCGATATCTTAGGAAATACTTCAAAGAGAAAGGTGTTTCAGCCTACAGCATGATCGTTAACCATGTAGCGCTCGACAGTATGATTATTGGTGGTCATGAAAGTCACTATCTGTTTGATATTGTTTTCAATAACATGACAAACATACGGCCAGATATTCTCTCAACTGATACAGAAGGCAGCAATTCATTGAATTTCTTATTTCTTGAACTGCTTTCAGTGGCTTTTGCACCATGGTACAAATCCATAGGCAAAAAACTTAAAACAATTTGTGGATTCAATTATCCAAAATATTATAAAGATAAAGCCTATGTCATACGACCGTCAAAAAAAGTAAATGAATCACTGATTGCCAGAGAATGGGGAAATGCTCTAAACATTTTTGCAGCGATGCTATCAGGAGATTCATCACAAAGTACCATTGTTAAAAAGCTCTCGTCTCACGAGCGTGATAGTGATACTAAAAATGCAATATGGGAATACAATAGGATCTCTATGAGCATTTATTTATTACTTTTCGTGGATGATATACATTTTAGGAATGGTGCAAGAAAGTCACTAAATCGTGGTGAGGGGTATCACCAACTTAAACGAGCTATTGTTAACACCGGCGGTGGTGACTTTCGTGGAAAGAGTGAAATAGAAATAATGGTATGGAATGAGTGCGCCCGGCTTGTTGCAAACGCTATCATTTATTACAATGCCTATCTACTGTCAAACATTTTTACTGCAAAAGAAAAGGCAGGAAATCTTGAGGCCATAGAGCTACTCAAAAAGATATCACCAATCGCATGGCAGCATATTAACTTACTTGGCATGTATGACTTTAGCTTAAAAGAATCCATTAATATTGAGCGAGTATTATCAGCTATGCTAAAGAATTTTGATAATGAATGGAGCAAAACAAATAGGGAACCTCAGGCGGTAGTGCGTTGAAACACGAATTTTTGCGGCATCTGCCCACAACCCCTAATAAGCTGAGGTCACAAGGCATTGAAATACCTGATGAGGTGTTGGCAGGAATTTCGCCGTATTGGACAGAGCACATTAACCGATTTGGGATATTTCAATTGGAAATGGAGAAAAAAGTCGCTGAAATTGAGTATGATTTAGTCGCTGAGGGCGTGCCAGTCGAGATTTAACCCTAAATTTCCAGGATCGGGGCCGAACCTCTAATGGCAAGACATGGCGTCGATTATGAAACGGTAAAGCACGCGGCACTCAAACT
>CAWUIH010000094.1:0-5204 GCA_963922495.1 uncultured Coxiellaceae bacterium
AGGATAATCTGGAAGAAGCTATCAAACACTTAGCTGAAATAGTGTTGCACTTCACGCGAGATTCTGCCACACTATTGCTGGGACTGATAAATGTCATTATCAATCCCAGCCAAATTGAATAAAAAGCAGACAGCCCCTCAATGCGACACGTGGGCAATCAACGTCATGATCCCCGATAACGCCGCCACCGCTGCAAACAACATCCCCCCAAACCAAATCTTTAAATCTCGTTTTACCACCTCAATCTTAATCGTGAGGTCTTTTCTGACATTTTCAATATCTATCTTTAGTTCTTTTCTTACATTTTCAGTTTCTCTGCGAACCGTTTCAATCTTGAGCTCGAGTGTCTTTTCAACTTCCTTTAAATCGCGTTTACTCACCAATTGATCTTGAACAATCGCCAAGAAGGTTTCTGCCTGCACTTCGGCTTGCTCTTGCGTAAATCCCGCCGCCATCAGTTTTTTGGCATAACTTAACGTGTCAAACGGTATCGGGTCTTTTTTCTGCGGTCGGGCCATGCGTGTTTTCCAGTTGGAAATTGGTTAAATCATTTGTATCCATTAACTTGTGTTTGCGACAAAGTGCTGTAAAGAATACAATGTTTATTATTGTATCAAAGACCACTACGCTTAACAAAGTCTACGTCGTTAGATATCCCAAGTTGCACATCGGAGATGGCATCCGAATTTCTTCATCTTACCCCACTGATGACGACAGAATTTCGTACTGAACCATCTTGCTTTACATGATATTAATGCTTTACCTTGAATCAGCATCACTAAGCAGGGGCAGGCACCGCAAAAATTTGTCGTACTTTTTATCTTTGAGCACTCACAATAAAGTTTTTTCGAAAGCTTTAAGCTACAAAGCGCTGGGTGAGAGGGGCGACTCCGACTCAACCGGTTGTGCTGCCGTTGTACTTGTTTCACGATGTGGAGTGAATAGTCCAACCTGCAGAGATGCACGCGTTGTAACATTTTGACATGCTCGTGTTTCTTGTTGGCATTCTCTGTTTGTATCTCCCGCCTTCATTTCAGGAATTTTTTCTTCAAGGACGCCTTTTCCTTCATAAGCCTTTTTTAACTCTAAGATATTTGCATCATAACACTTTTTGTAATTCTCACACTGTTTTTCTAACTGTCTGGCTTGACCTTGTGTTTGAGAAAGTGAGGTTGTGTTCATCCCACTATTTTTATCCAACATAAAATCAACGAAATTTTTGAGCAATTGAAAAGTTTGACCTTGACACTTTAAGATCAACGCCAGACGCCTTCGCTTCCATTGTAAGAATAAACGTTTTTCTTGTGTAGCTTTTATAACTTTGCGAGCTTCAGCTATTTTTTCATCTTGTTTACCTAAATCATTTTTACTTTTCTTGACGTCTTCACGAGACTGAGTTAAATTATCTTCAGTGTTTGTAACTGCCTTCTCGATTTCATCGCTTAATTGTTTTTGCAGTTGCTTGAGCGTTTCATTTTCAGTTTTTTCATTTTCTTTTGCCGATACCAAATCAGCTCTTTTCTCACTCAAGGCTCGAGTCAGAGATATTATCTCCCCTTGTGCGTTCACAATGGATGCACTATAAATTTCATGTCTAGGCATTTTATGCACAATCTCACCATGGGGTAGAGGTTGTTCACCATCCCACGTTGAGAGCATTGTATAAATCATTTTTTGACCATCTGATGTAGCATTTGGTTGGTAATTAGGATGTATAACCATCTTGTGTCCCTTCATAATCGCTGTATAGCCTCCCGCACTTTTACCAGATAAGAATCGCGATTTGTGCTCTTCATCTCTGGGTATGACACGATATTTACGCTCTATCAACACTTGATGTGTCAACTTTCCCCTGTACTCACCCGCGGTGACACATTCTCTTCTTTCAACTTCATCTTCCGTAGTATATCTTAATTCGAGTGTTGCGTTTTCTAAGGCATCCTTTTTGAGATATTGCAAGTTCATCTTTTCATCAGTAGAACGTTCACGATAGCACCACAACGTAATATCGTCACTACCTATTTTCCAGTCACGTATTTCGTTTTCTCTATTTTTGATATCTTTCTCAATACCAGCGATTTCAACTTGCAGTTTTGTAATCGCCTTCTCTTTCTTTCCTATCCATATTTTTTGCCTAGCAATGTCTTCTTTGTACTGTGCAATATTACGTTGTCTTCGTTCGGTCACTTCTTGCTTGCTTTTTTCTGCAATCTCTTGCCATTGCTGTTTAAGCTTTGCATCCATTTTGTCAGAAGACTGCGCTGTACGATTTTTAAGATCGGCTAATTGGGCTTCTAAGGATTCTGCATACTTTTCGACTTCTTGTATCTTACTCTTGGTTCTTATTTTCTGTTTTTTCAATTCACAAATTTTTTCTTCTTCATCCTTAATCTTTTGCTCACTCTTTTGGATCTCTTCTGGAATTGTCGTTAGGAAAGGTTCCATGATAGACTTTAAGTAAGAATTAGCAATAAGTTGGATGCAAAGCCTAAAGCCATCACAATCTTCTCTATCTAAAAAACGAGAAAATTTAACTTTGGGAATTTGCCGTGCCTGCATGTAAGAACGTAAAACGTTTGCTCTACTCATCCTACTCGTTGCATCAATAAAACATACACGACCCTGATTTTTCATACGTTGCAGTAATGTCCAAATAGCAACTCTTCGTCTACGTTCAGTCAATTCGTCACTTCGTTTGTTAGTGGAATTTCGTAATTCATTTTGAGCTTCAGTGTGCAATTGGTTCAATATGTGATCTATCCCCTTCTCTGGGCACTCATACACACTGTGCTTTGTAATTAATAAAAAAATTGAAGCATTCAAAGATGTGTCATCCAAAATATCTGGCACTCTTTGCTCTAAGTCCTTCATCAATTCAACGACAGCAATAGCTCGTTCATTTAAGAAAGATCCATAAGGTAAGGTCAAGACGATAGCCCTGATATTACGTGCCCCCCTCACGGCCTGTTCGATACTCACTTTGGCAGAAAGCTGGTAATCAGTTCCGCGAGTATCCCTGAAACCGGGAGTATCACAGAGTAACGTACCTGGGTAATCGAGTGAGTGGTCTCCCTTTTCCGGCTTCTTTGGTGGTTTGACTATGGGATAACCCTGTACGTGAACTGTTTCAGAAACACCCAGCGAGCTGCCAATTTTGGCGCAGTGTTCTGGTTTAATTTTCTTTTTTACACGTTTCTTCTCGTCTATAATTAATCGCATCTCACCGTGATCTGTTTTTACCTCACGCAGCGGTACCCCAGAAAAGTAGTTGATCGAGGTACTCTTCCCAGCTCCAGTATTACCTAAAAACATGATCAGGTCTTTCCCATTTAAACGGTCAACGTGCTCAAAGGTTTCTTCCAATATCCGAAGTGTATTTAAGTTCTTGATGGCATCATCTTTTGGAATAACCTGTTTATAACCAGCATCCAGAACAGATTGAATCAGGATAGATTCAGGTGTAACGTTCTTCATACCTTTGTAAAGTACACAAATCCCTTTCAACAATTGGGTGACTTTAGGATCACTTCTTAATTTATTTGAAGCAGTCAGTTTATCAATTTCTGCTTTTTTAACTTGTGAAATAGACTTTTTGTCAATTAATTGATGATGAATGGTCAGTTGATTTAACAGGTCTATCAGATCGGATTCTAAATGACTATTAGCCAGATGTGCGACCAGCTCTTCACGTTTGTCATGAATAGCTTTAATTTTCTTTAGGCGGGCCTGCTGCTTTGGATCCAATGTGCTTTCCCTTAAAAAAACAGCGTCCGGTTCTACACGATGCCGATCGTCAAACCAACTTACTTTATTCAAATCATCCAAGGTGACTTTTCTGGTCCAACTGGTGCGAGCATTTTTGCAAACAACATCAACGGCTAGAACGTTAGATTTTTCAGTATATATTTTAAGGGTGTAGAAAAAATTCATTCGATTATGATGTTTCATGAGATAAGTTTCACAATGTTGAGCTTGTGCTCTAGCATCACGCGACTTTGCATCTGACCTGCTTGTTAGCGTTTGTATGGCGTTTCCCATCTTTTGAAACATATTTTGACTAAGTTTTTCCGAAGACTTGAATGACAAATCATAAACACCCTCATCGAAGAGCGGCGTTTCATGCCCATGGGAATCCCTCGGCTTTACTTCAATACGCTTCGGTTGTGAACGATTAACATGAGCAAAAAGACTCTCGAACGAATCGGACATCACGCTCGTTACCTGATTATTATAAAAGTTAAACGATTGAATCGTATTTTCTTTATCGAGACGCATCTCTGCTCTGCAATCGCTATCTACAAAACGTATTGAAATCAGTTGAGATTGGGAAGGGGACTGTTCTTTCTGTCTATCAATAGATTCCACATGGCGAACGAATGAAATATCGCGTGTACTGATGGTAAGCTCCTTATCAAGAATCGCATCTACCCCACCTCTCCTAATACGAATACGAGACTGAATAGAATTATTGCTTTCGATCCTTATTGCTTGGGATAATATGTCTTTGAGGCTATAATCTTCGTCAATGTCTTCTAATTCGTCGTTCAACGCATCGACGGAAGATCCGATACCGGTGAGTGCATTCCTAATACTTGTTTCTGCCGTTGATTTATCTTTATCTCTAATGTGTTTTTCTATCTCATCCCGATCAGATTTATCCAACTTTTGCATGATGGCAGTGTTTATCAAAATCTCTAAATATTCGTTATCGTAAGAGATTTTCTCATTTCCAGTTTTTTTGTCCTTAGGCATACTATTCTCCTTGTGTATATAAAATCAAAAATAAAATTAACGTCTCAAATATCAGAGTTGCGGTAATTCAAGTAGATATTGTTCGCAACAATTCTGTTTAATCTTACTAAAAAAATATAAAGATACGTAGACACATGGTCCTTACCAGCTTTGCCACCTCCTATATTCACATTTTTTCACATTAAATTTGGCAATTATCGGTTAGCTTCACCGAACCACCATCACCGTTAATTTTAAAAACACCAATGGCAAGACACATTTTTCAAATACCCGACACAAAGCATGTCTTATTTCTTCTTTCACGTTTAACTGTTCCGCATCGGGTATCAACGATTTAAGAAATTCGCTTACTGCTAGTATTATTGCCGCCGTCCATCACGTCACTGCTTTTTAAAATCAGATTCTTAAACATGCTTCTTTTCCAGATTCTGTTTCCTCGACAGATGTCGGTG
>CAWUIH010000095.1:0-5158 GCA_963922495.1 uncultured Coxiellaceae bacterium
CATCCGTTTAAATAATCTGGGAGACTCTAATGACAACAAAAACTTGCTACTGTAGAGCAAACCAAACAACAATACTTCAAAATTTAATAATAATTTAACTTTTATAGTTTATTATTAGTACAGTACGATGTAATCAATTAATTACAACTTTATGATTTATTATGAATGGATTTTCGTTGTTGCCAAGGCATTGAGAGTCCCATTTATGAGAAAAAATCCTTCGAACTTGCCCAAAAATATTATTAAAGTTACCAATGATGAAAAAGATAGATACTATCAGATTGCTAAAAATCAACTTCTAGGAAATGGCGCATCTGGGAATGTGTATAAAGCTTACCCCTATGATCTGGAAAGACGAGAACCAAATAAAAAAAAACCTGTAGTCGTCAAAGAAATACAATTAAAAGAGAACCACACTGAGAAAAAATATCAGTTAGAGAAATTACATAAAGAATATAGTATTTTGAAACAATACTATTGGACAGAGACTCCTGAAGAAATTGGAGATAAATTCTACATAATAATGAGTTGGTTACCTGGGAAACCCGTGATTAAACACTCATCCTTCGATACACTAAATCCAGCAATTGAATCGATGTGCTATAAACAACGTGTCAAGTTGATTGCTCTACTTTTCTCTTGGTTTAACTTGCTGCACAATTCAACAACGACATCAGGCCCTGCAATTATCCATTCGGATATTAAAGGAGAGAATTTATTATTTATACAAACTTCAAAAGGAATGGAAATAATGCCAATAGATTTTGGCTTTTCCAAAGAATTACTTCAATCATCAGACAATACTGTAATAAAAGATAATCACATCAAAGGGACTAAAACTTACACAGCACCAGAAATTTATAATAGTGGTATATACTCAACTAAATCAGATATATACTCCTTAGTACCGATAATATTGAAGATATTAGGAGCAACAAATCCTTTTAACTTCAAAGATAGATATTCTTGTGAGGATCAGAGTTATGACTTTGCAGGTATATTGCAAACACCCAACGGAGATCAATATCCTCTATCGATTCATAAAATAATTGTACGTTTTATTGAAAGAATGCAGGATGAAAATTACAAAAAAAGGCCTAGCACTCATGAATGTTTAAAATTTTTTTTCACGCTACATAGTGTCCTTTCTCTTGATCCAAATAATAGTAATAATCAGGAAGCAATCAACATAAATTGTATAAAGTTAGCGTTGCTTTCTCGAAACTTATGGAATATAGATATACCAACTTCCAACAAATATGATCATAAACAATCCACCAAACCAAAACCTAATAAAACATTTGATACATTCTACTTTGGAACTTATGATTGCTTAGCAAATAATAAGGTTAATTCTGATATAAATCTTGGTGAAGATAGATATAATACAAAACTCTGTGAAGCAATGCTCATACTTGAAAAATCTGGATTACTAGAAAATTATGCGTGGATCTTTTTAAGTGAAAGATACAATTTAGAATACGTTACTCGTATCATCATAGCACTTTATAAAGAAAAACTTCTAGATAAATTTCATTATATTAAAATCAAATCAGGTAAAATAATCGAAAAAATTAATTTATTAAAAAAAGAGCCCACAATATTCATACTTCTGATACTCAATTCAGAAGATCTAGATAGTTTTTTAAACAATAAAACGCAATCGGAGTTAACAAATATAGAAAGATATGCTTTAAAAAATCAAAAATCATTAACAAATATATTTCCAAAAGGAAAAATTAATACTTTAATTGAAGATATTCAAACTAGAATAGGTACGCTAATAAAGTTTAAACAAAACTACAAAAATCAATGCCATACTAACGGCTGGTTTTTAATGTTTAGGTCTCGAATGGCAAACGCTGTTTACAAAGATACAGTTACTACGAAACAAATAAAAACAAATAGTAATAATCGCTCTAGCACAACTTATACTGCTTACCAACGCTGCCGCTCTAATCAATAGTTTTTACGAAAAATTACAAACTGCTGAAATTTACTAGGAACTCTTTGAGATTGTATTTCGAGGGAAACTAGGAACAGGGGACGATACATTAGATTCTTTTTTACGAAACAAACGACATGGCAATGAATTCGCAAGTTTTGTAGCTGCCTTTGATAGACCGCGATGACGCGCAAAATAATAACAGGCAATACCACAACCCAATATAAAAACAGTTACGGCCAAAATAGCTAATGTAGGGGGACATAATATACCTAAATGCAGCGCGAGAATAGCAACCCCACCCCCACCATATACCGTACTGACAGTACTTATAACATAGCCAGTTTCTCGGCGACTTGGATTTGGACGACCTTCGAGAGTCATTGCAAAAGATAAAAAGTCTTTTACTATATGATTTTTATCTGTATTCTGCAGCAGCTTTTCGAGGCGAGAAGAAAAAATTTCTCGATTTTCCTTATCAGGAATATCTTTTAAAGCTTGAAAGAGATTTTTAATCTGTTTTTTTAATTCTAGCTCCGTGATAGTGTTTATAATTTTTTTTGCACGCTCAACTTCTGTTGGATCACAGACTGGAATTTCCTCAGCAAAAAAATCCGGATTATTGTTACTACCAGGAATATGCTTCTCTTTTTCATTTAAATAATGACAGGTTTCCTTAAGTTGTTGTTTACTTAAAGAACATAAATAATCAATATAGAGATGCCGATTAATAGAATCATTAATCCATGCACGCAAGTATTCAGTGGCAAGGCTATGAAACCCAATACCGGAACAAGTAGCATCACCCAGATAAAGTTCTTTCTTGCTATCACGCTCATAAAATTTTTGATTATCGTAAATCTGCGGAGGCGCTGCTAGTTTCTTCGCCACCATACGATGTAATGTTTGATTCACTGCTAACCTTGATGCATGTCCAGCAAAAGACTCACGATGCGCATTTTTACTATCTTGTGAGCATTTTTTTTGTGTCTCAAATAACTCAGCCGAAATCTTAGCACCATCAATAACTCCTACTAATTTTTTTGTTTGATTTTCATCAATGATTTCGATCTCTCTTGCATTCAGGTAATCTGAAACACCTCGAGAAAGTTGTAAAAACATCCACGGGTTTCCGCTCTCGCATGAGTATTGCAGTTGTTTTTGGTGAGTTTGTAAACGATCTGGGTACTGAAAGGCAACCGACTGAATACTTTCTGATATAAAGCTATTCGTGGAATCTACCCAAAAATACTCACTGTTAATTGCTGTTTCTACCTCTGTATTTTTGGTGTTGACAAGCAATGTAGAAAAATTGCCAACAACACCTGAGGTACACACTACGTTTTTTTCATCCCACAGAATAATCGAGGCTGCCAGAGTACATTGCGCGTGACGATTTTTGTCGAATCGACTAAACCCATACATATGTTGATGTGTGTCTTTGCCAGTACGCAACAGACATTTACGCATATCTTCTTCTGAAAAATTGTTAGTTTTATTAATGATAGACTTGGCGTGCTTTGCCATCGTTTTAATAGCAATAGCACTGGAGTCCTTTGCCAAACACTTTTGACGTTCAGAATCCGACTCACGCAACAGAGCACTTGCAGTAACTTGAATATATCCTTTCAAAATCTTACTCTGATACTCAAAAATGGGTACAGATAATGCACTATCCGTTCCTGAAAGGTCAGGACATTCATCATTAGCCGGGAAATGGTTCCCCACTGTGAGAATTTCATTGGGATGAGAGTAAAGCAAATTTAAATCTTTGAAAAAGGCATCGATATCAGAGCCCGGCATACTTGAATTCCTTGTTCGTGCTAATAGCGTTATAAAGGCATTTATCACTATCAGTTAGTACTTCTGTAGTGCTTTTAAGTTTAAACTAGTTACTTTAAAAGATTATTAAGAGAACATTTTCATGACAATTTCAGTGAGCATAAAAGTATCCAAGTTATTGTTTAGCTGTCACCTTCAATAATATAAACACTAGCATTACTTAGTTTTAGCACAAAAAATAACTATTTTTTTAAGTATACTACGAACCAGTGAGCATCAGAGACGGTAATTCAGAATACTCTGAAGAGCCTAAAGGACGTTTTCTTGTTTTTTGATCCGGCCGCGAGCTTGGTTTTAATTGAATTTTATATTCCTTATGCACAATATGCAAATGAGTCAATACAGGATTTGAACCATTTGAACATACAGTCAAAAAAAGCGTAATATATTTGGCAATACTTGAGTTTCTTTTAGCAAGAAATCCATTTTTTCTGGTTCGTAGTTGTTGTAAGCTCTTAAATTGCAGTGCTTCTTGGTCTTTTGAATCTTTTAAAGAGTTTGATAATTTTATTGATTGCTGCAGTATTTATGACAAGAAATGCTTGCCCTGAATCACCTTTACCATTACCAGGAATATACAAACATTTTCAATCACGACCTCATCTGAATTTATCAATAAATGTCGTGAATAGATTCATAACATTCTTTTTGCCGATGTACCAGAGTAAACTCATCAGCTTGTTCAGTAAAAAACTAATAAACGCTGAAGAATACTAAATAAAATACTGCAATGCATTGACTCCAGTAGTGAGCACTTGTTTTGTAACTCCTTCAAATTATGTTATAATCAACATAAACTAATAATGTAAATTATAATCTCAGACTGAAAATGCGATCAAAAATGCAGCAACTATTATCACAACGCATCGCAGCGTGAATAATTCTTTAAAAAATTGTTGTGCTCGATTGTGGAGAAATTAAAATGCCCAAAAAACTAGCCATTTTTTTGAGTGGAACAGGCGGAACGGATCAACTAAAAAAATATGCAGAAGATACTTTTGAGGAAGAATTTACAAATCAGGTGATAAGAATTTACATAAAAGGATGTCAGCATAAGAATGTTGGAAATGGCTATCTTCATCCTGACCTTGGAATCGCTGCTAATAACTTTGAAGGTGTTTTTACAGAAAAAAACGTCATTGATTTAAATAAACTACAGCAAAATTTTGGAGATGGTATTGCTGGAATTGTTGGCAGTCACGAAAACCCTATCATTGATGTCGACTCTATTCTCATCTTTGGTCACAGTAGGGGGGGAGTAACAGCATTTCTATTGGCAAGGAAACTCCAGCAACTAAATAATAGTCGCAACATTCCCGTTTATATTATGGCAGATCAACCGGTTCCTGGTGATCGCATTTCAAACCCATC
>CAWUIH010000096.1:0-4846 GCA_963922495.1 uncultured Coxiellaceae bacterium
TGTATTCGCGTGGGATGAGCACTCGAGATATTCAAGATCAGCTACGGGACCTTTACGGTACGGAGATTTCCGTCACATTGATTTCCAATGTGACGGATGAAGTCATCGATGAAGTCAAAGCCTGGCAAAGTCGCCCACTGGATAAACTATATCCAATTGTTTATCTGGATGCCTTGGTGATAAAAATCCGACAAGACAAGCGGGTGATCAACAAGGCTTTTTATTTGGCATTGGGCGTTAATACGCAAGGACAGAAAGAGTTATTGGGTATTTGGATCAGCCAAAATGAAGGAGCTAAATTTTGGTTGAACGTGCTCACTGAATTAAAAAACCGCGGCCTTGACGATATGCTGATTGCCTGTGTCGATGGGCTGACAGGCTTCGTGGAAGCGATCCAAACCGTGTACCCGAACACGCAGGTTCAGCTCTGTATTGTGCATATGGTGCGTAGTTCATTGCGCTATGTGAGTTGGAAAAAGAAAAAAGCAGTGGCTGCTGATTTAAAATTGATTTATGCCGCAAAAACGGTGGAAGAAGCGGAACTCGCGTTGAGAGCATTTTCTGAAAAATGGGATCAAGAATTTCCCTCGATATCAAAAAGCTGGTTAACGCGCTGGGAAAACATTATTCCTTTTTTTGAGTATCCAGATGAGATTCGCAAAGTCATTTATACTACCAACGCGATAGAGTCACTGAACATGAGTATCAGAAAGGTGATTAAAAATAAGCGTGTTTTCCCTTCTGATGATGCCGCCTTGAAGCAGCTCTACTTGGCGTTAAAAAACATTTCCAGGAAATGGACGATGCCGATTCGGGATTGGGGTGCTGCAATGAATCGATTTTCGATTATGTTTGGGGAACGTTTATCCTCAATCATGTGAGTATAATTATTTAAAGAAGGGGAAAAATTATTTTTATGTTAAAAAAAAATCTGCTATCGTAAATAGTAATCAAGCTAAAATAAAATTTGGCACATTAAAAAACTGACTAGCGCTATTTACACAAACTGATTTACAGACCCGATCTTCAGTCAGTTCTGTGGGAATATGCTTATATTTAGGCTTCAACGGTTCATTTTTATCTCTCATTGACTATCCTTTTTTGCCTGTTTGAAACAGATACTATCTTATACAATCTTCTGAATAAATGAAACTTTTATCCAATAGATAACTAGCAATGACTTGTAATTGTGGGTAATTGCATGGATTCTCGAGGGCTTACGATAAAGTAAATAGTTTTGATAAAGCTAAACAAATGGCTGCGTTTATTGGACTGACCCCACAACAATCACAATTGGGAACATCACTAAATTATAGACGTTTGTCAAAAACAGGTGATGCAGAGTTACGTAAAATGTTTTATATGCCAGCACTAGTGGCTATTCAACGTGATCCTAATATAAAAGCTTTTTATGAGAAATTAGTGAATAAAGGTAAGGCAAAAAAAGTGGCTATTTGTGCGGTAATGAGGAAGTTAGTTCATATTATTTATGATGTATTAAAATCACAAAAATACTTTGATCCTACGCTTCTTTGTTGTTCGTGAAATAACCTCAACAAAGACAAAATAAATCTACTGGACATACGAGTATTAATTTTATTTTTGTCTATGGGATATTAAATTACATCGTGTCATTGATTATTTTTCAGTGACTCTAAGATCGCGGTACAGCCTGCGAAGGCGATGGCCGTGAAACGGTATAGCAAGAGCAGTATTGCTGCTCTTGCGCTTGCTATATTGTTTCCATAAATATCGTGGGGTTGAAAAGGGGCTGGCCTCTTTTTAGAATAACCGCCGAAAGCGTTCATAATCAAAATGATTCCATTTTAATATGATTTAGACTTGACACTTAAAACAGTATCTCTACCTTGCAACTAAACAATTACCATCATCCGCTGCCGTTTCATTCTCCTCAATTGGGCCATCCGAATCGATTACTGAAGTAACTAGGGGATGAAAAATCTTACTAAAACCGATTAAAAAACTTCCTATCAAATAAGTATCTTGTGATTCCTCAATATCGCTTAATACCAATGCACTGCCAACAATAGCTGTTGCGCACGAAATTGCAATTAATCCCATCCATAGTTGAGGTAATTTTGATCTATCTTCACATTTGCAAAGAGCAACTAATAAACAGAGAAGCGCTAAGCCAGAAGCAGCTATTTCACCACTACCCAATAATTTATTGGCAGTTGTCATTTGTAATTTTTCAACTCCCTTAGAAAAGGCGGTAGTGATATTATCGACATTGGCAAGTGTCGAAGCGGCTTTTAACCAATTATTTGTGTTTTTTCGATTAGCTTGATTCATTATTTTTCCTTAAATTTAAAGATAACAAAAAGACAGTAGTCTGTTTATATGCTAATTTTTAATGAAAATGGAGGGATAAAAGACATTTAATTTTTTCTTAATTAAATATTCTAAATAATATAACATACTTTACGGGTATAAGGTGAGTACGTGACCGCCTCGTTGGCGTTCCCAGTACCACGACATTGCGGACCTGATACTGGGATCACTGCCATTGACTTAAGAACGTAACTATTTAAAACACATGTTTTCTGATCCTTTTGTGATAGTTCATTGACTTTGTTTCTGAGAGTCTGTTCAAAGTTTTATATAGTATGGTAGGCTGTGTGTTTTTAAATTTCAAAAGGGAGTTGAAATGCGAAAACGCTATCCGAGTGATATTACACGCGCGCAGTTTGCAGCCATCGAATCCGTTCTTTTAAGCGCCAGAAAAAAGACGGCACCAAGGAAACTGGATTTGTACGAAGTGTTTTGTGCAGTCTTATATTTACTGAAAACAGGCTGCCAATGGCGGGCACTTCCGAACGATTTCCCAAAGTGGCGCAGTGTCCATGCTTACTTTCAAATTTGGACTGAAAAGAAAAAAGACCAACCCAGCATACTCGAACAAGTTTTAAAAAAAATTAGTTGGCCAGGCCCGTATCAACAAGGGTCGGACAGAGAAAACTAGTTTTTTGTATTGTGGATGCGCAAAGTGTAAAAAATACAGATACCGCCGAAAACAAAGGGTATGACGCAGGTAAAAAAGTTTCGGGAATTAAGCGTCATATTGCCGTAGATACACAAGGGTTACCGCATGCTATCCATGTCACAACAGCGAATGTGACTGATCGTGAGGGTGCTATTAGTATGGTGACCCGTTCAAAAGAGCACTTATCCGAGGTTAAAAATCTTTTATTAGATGGGGGTTATACGGGCGATCCATTCGCAATGGCAATAAAAGAAACGCTGGGTGCAACAGTAGAAATAGCTAAACGAAGTGAGCTGCATAAGTTTGCTGTGATCCCAAAGCGTTGGGTAGTTGAACGCTCCTTTGCTTGGCTAGAAAAATGTCGACGTTTATGGAAAAATTGCGAAAGAAAAATGAATACCAGTTTGCAAATGGTGGTGCTAGCTTTCGTTAGATTGCTAGTCCAGAAACTTTGAACAAGCTCTGAGATTTTTTTTCGAGGCCATCGACGATCTTTTCGTACCGTCACTGGATTGAGTAAAAATAACTGCTCTAATTTCTCAAACAGTTTTTCTTTGTCTGACTCTGTAAAAAAAATCTCTAGCGCCATAGTTTTTATCGTGTGAAAAGAAACCGATTTATTAATTTTTAGTGGCTTACTTTTATTCGAACGCAGCTGTAATGGTATGGACCCCACCCCTTTAATCCGGCCTCGCAATGGGCCAAAATGATGTTTTGTATCATTTACATAAAGAGGAGGAATCCAAGATGAATATTACAACATTGGGCATTGATTTAGCAAAGACGGTGTTTCAACTACACGGCGTTGATCAGGCCGGTAACGTGGTGTTACGTAAACGCTTAACACGCACTAAATTAGTAACATTTATAGCGAATTTACCCCCTTGCTTAATTGGGATGGAAGCTTGTGCTAGTGCCCATTATTGGGCACGATACTGTCAATCCATGGGACATACCGTGAAATTGATGGCTCCTCGATTTGTTAAACCTTATATCAAGTCCCATAAAAACGATACTAACGATGCGGCTGGAATATGTGAGGCCGTATCGAGACCTTGCATGCGTTTTGTTCCTATCAAGCAGATTACACAACAGGATCTTCAAGCGTTACATCGTGTTCGGAGTCAGTTAGTCAAACAACGCACAGCGCTGGCGAATCAAATCAGAGGTCTGTTAGCGGAATATGGCGTTATTATTCCCAAAGGAATTGGTCACATCAGCCGAGAATTACCTTTTATAGTCGAAGATGCTGACAATGAGCTGACCGGGATGACACGAGACCTATTTTCTGATTTATATAAAAAACTGACATCATTGACACGTGCAGTTGATGCTTACACTCAAAAAATAGAGCGAATTGCCCGCGAGGATGAAAGATGTCAACGACTACTTAAAGTAGAAGGTATCGGTCCTCTGGGTGCAACGGCTATTATGGCAGCCGTGGGGGATGCCCGTGTTTTTAAAAATGGTCGAGAAATGGCGGCGTGGTTAGGGTTAGTGCCGAGACAACATTCCAGTGGCAATCGAATACGATTATTAGGCATTACAAAAAATGGAAATCATTATATTCGCACTTTACTCATTCATGGCGGACGTTCGGTGGTCAGTGTTTGTGACAAGAAAAAAGATGCGAGGAGCCAGTGGATAAAAGATAAAAAAGAACGCTGTGGAGTCAATAAAGCAGCGGTAGCCGTGGCTAATAAAAATGTACGTATTATGTGGGCATTGTTAACCTCAGGAGAAGACTATGTGTTGGCAAAAGGATTGCAATAGTAAGGACGGGGTTATACCCCATAAGCGCTAACCTAAAAGGATATATTTTCCATTTGAGGCCTTCTTTTC
>CAWUIH010000097.1:0-4629 GCA_963922495.1 uncultured Coxiellaceae bacterium
GAGCTCTACAACCGATGAATGCATAATCAACAATCTAAAAACTTGATAGTCGAGTAAAAAAGACATTACAAAAACTAAATAATTCACAAAGTATATAATCCTAGAAAAAGCAGTTGGATCACGATTACTGGCATAATTAATAATAAGGATAGAATTGTTAATTACAGGAAAGGAAAAAGAGGGGGTTTATTTTTTATTAGAACCCAGTTTAAGGCGATAGTGCTGATTAAAGATTATGAAGAGTGACAGAAGTGCACTGCAAAATCCTCTTAAATCATGCTAGCAAAATTTGACTTTTCATCTCCTCTGCTTCCAACTTTTCGTAAAAATCACCTGAATTTTGGGGTTGAGAATTACCACTTCCACAAAAGGTACGTAATAAAGTATATCCTCCTGAATTTTTACTTTCTCTAGAGTTAGCCCCTCTTCTGTTAAAGCTTTTCACTACTTGGCTATAAACATTTAACATAGAAAGGTAAGCTGCTTTTAAACACCCCTCTGAGCTATACTTTTCAGAATTTCTTAATGTTCGGCTATAAAGATGTAGACCTGAAACATAATTTAAGATCAAAAAGTAAATCTTTTCTATAGAATTACTTGGGGTATTTATCTGATTCAACATACATTTGAGTAACTTAGCACGCGGTCTTGTTAACAGAAAGGCTCTACTATAATCCCATTTAGTCATCAAATCAGCCATTTCTAAGACTCTATTTTTAATGCTTTCAGATATAATTTCACGATCTATCAAATTTAGCAACAACGTCTTAGGAAGATACGGTAAAAAAGCCATTTGACATTCAGGAGTTAGAAATTCTGTAGGGTTGCTATTTATAGAACCATTGCAATCGTGTGCAATTAACCTTTCTACAGAGAAACTTCTATCTCTAGAGGGGCGGACAATTAAGATGATAACGTTTTTTCCCTGCTGAATTAAATGGCCTTTGACCTCTTGTCTTGAAACATATACCTCATCTCCAATATATGCAAAAACTGCAGAAATATTATTAGGTAAATCACCGGCACCACAGAATATTACTGACTTAATTCTTTTTTCATGAAGCGATGATTTTATAATTTTTTTCAGTTTATGACCACCATTTTTGTCTAATATTAGGTTATGAACTTCTTGGAGATCTTTCGGCACGATATTTTCGTCAGTTATTCCAGTTAATGGAGGCATCTCTCTTTCTCCTTCAATTTAATTAGTGGTTGTTTCATTGCAAATGGCCCCCAGACAGCCTCTGATTGCAGTCTTTGCGCACAGAGTTCCTCGATGACGCATCCCGCATTTCGACGATAGTACATCGAATGATAAACTCTAAGTACCGACAGTGGTACCATCGCAAATATTGCGGCAATTTGGAGTTTATGCGCTTCTTGATACACCATCGATACATACACCTCTCATGAAAAATAACATCGATGTAACGGGTTGATTCATAGAATAACCCGAAAAGCCACAGAAAGAAAACATTTAACTCCTAATATAGTAAGCAAAATTTGGATGCGTCATCGCTGTTCACAACCAAGGATTCTTACATACTGGATTCTTATTAGGAATGTATTCCTTCTGTTTTTGTTGTTTTACAGCATCAATCCACGACAACACCTGCTTTAAATTATTTTTAACATAATTTATCCCATTGATTTTTGCGTTCATTTGCGTTGGATAAGTCAAAAATGGTAGTTCTTTTTTCAATTTTTCTGGTGGCAGGGTATTCAACTTGCTATATAGTTGGTTTAATTTACGAACCATGTCAGGGTCAAAACGCCGCAAGTAATAACGCATTTCCTGAATTCCCCAGCTACTGGACCACCCTTTAAAAGTTAAGCCGTTATCTAATGACATTAAACGTGGATTTGAAAGTTGAATTCTGTACTTTCCAATTTGTTTCGCAGTATTAGTTTGGGAGCGAAACTCAAAATTAAGCCCTGGAAATCTATCGCCATTACCGACAATAGCATCTAGTAGCATTATATTACTCATATCTTTTGCAACGGCAACTAAGCTTACTGGTGTACTAACAAAAAAAGTTCGCTTGTTGCAAATGAGTGGGTTACCATTCTTAGTGGGTCTAATAGAGGTTAACACAATTTTTTGTTGTTTAATGTCTTGCAATGTATTAGTACACATAAGAGTATCAGCTAATTTGCGCGCAAACCCTGTACCACTGAGAAATGTATTCTTTTCCTTATAGCTGTTTAGTTTCCCTGCCGCTACAATTTTTGTTAGGTTACGTTGCGCTCTCCAATAAATTGTTGACCAGTCATAAATCCATTTTTTTAGTGCGCAAGTTTGTGGTTTCACACCAAGTTGATTCGCTAATTCCCCACGAACATCAATCAAAGTAGTCGCTGGATAAATATGAAATTTTAAATATTCTGCCAGCTTATACGTCATGTATTCACCAACAGCATTTGTGTTCCCACTAGTACATTTAATTAGGGCAACTGCTTCTCCATGTTTATTTAATACACGCCATGCGTCTACGGTTGTATTCCCATTTCTTAGACGACTGTATCTGTAATCATATAAATGAGAAGCAATTTTTCTTAAACCTAATTGATGATGGGAATTAGAAAACGCAACATTGCATAATATTGTTGGGATTAAAAAAACAGTGAGGATATTTAAATATCTATACTGAAAGATTTTCTTAAAAAATAATCCTGAAAACATAAAAACTCCCATGTAAGTTAGGACTTTTATATTATCCTACTTAACAACAACTTGCCAGAGAAAACTTGAGCTGTCAAAATTAAGTCCTAAAAACATATTCAATATTAGCTACAATGTATCTAAATTCTTCTTAATATAAATCAAATAGTTAAGTATTTACTTTCTACTTTTCACTGGCGGCAATACGGATGGTATCAGCACGAACTCCAGCTACTTATCCGAAACTAAAGTTTCATTAATCATAAAATATGCGTTTGGCCCATCTTACTAATCACTGTTTTTCCAGTATAAGGTGTTTTCGTAAGATAAGATTTAAGCTCAGTGATCGGCTCTAAAACGTCCTCAGGTGTCAAAACAATCGAACCCCAATGCATAGGGAAAAATATTCTTGCTTTAAGATCGTGCGCAATTAATAGTCCTTCTTCAGGACAAGCATGTGCATGTTGCATTAATTCTCTTGGTTTAAATGCACCGATACCAATCAGAGCATGTGAGACATGTTTCAAATATTGGCCTATTTTTTTAAATTCACTACCATAGGTGGTATCACCACCAAAAAATATACAAAAGTTTTTAAATTCACAAGCCAGTGAACCCCATAAGACAGCGTTTCTATCAAATAATCCGCGTTGCGCGTAATGATAAGCAGGCAACACATGGCACTTAATATCAGCAATGATATGTGATTGATACCAACCTAACTCAGTAATATGCTTGTAACCACAGGACCGCATGATAGCGCCTAGCCCCTTAGGAACAATCACCTGACAGTGCTGTTTATTACGAATACGCTTTAAGGTGCGCACGCAAAGGTGATCGTAGTGATTATGACTCAACATGATGATATCAATCGGTGGCAATTCATCCACAACTAAGGCAGGCGGTGTGTGGCGTTTTGGACCTATAAATGTTAAAGGAGAAGCACGCTTGCCTAAAAATGGATCAAATAAAATATGCTTACCATTCAACTTCAGCAGAAAGCTGGCATGTCCTAACCAAGTCAATGAATCCTGTTGAGATGCTTGCTGCAAACCAGTGATTACCGCTTGTTTTGATAAAACATATTCTTTTGCTGGCGTTGCTCGCTTAGCCATATGTTTGATATCACGCATAAAAGCTCGCCATTGTGCTATAGTGCCCTGATGCTTACGAGCGTCAGATAAAGGATAATATTTCGGGTGCTTATTAAAATTCCACATTGTTGATTTTTCCGATGAGTATTTCTTAAATTAAGACTGGTCACTATTGACTACGACCCAAACCTTCCACAAAAGAATAAGCAGAAACATTTTATCGCATATAATTCAGCGGTTTGAAATAGAGTGGCCAGTGTTTTCACGATGACATATTATACTTCAAATCTCATAAATTTTTCACCACTAAACTGCAAAAACGTCGAAGCCAATTTTACTAGCCTTCATATCGGTACCGACGGGGACATCCTGTTATCAACCAGTAGTTTGAATCTGTTGCTGTACCTGATTTTCAGGCGTTAACTTAGGCTGAGCAAGGACTGCTGCGAAACTTCTACCTTGGTAGACTTTGTCAATATTGCTAGCTAAAATCAATAGATATATTTGACGCCTCAAAGCACAGAATTGGATTCATTTATAGAAATGCTAACGTAAAACTAACAGCAAGAGATCGTTATGACAGCTACGAGATACAAACTAGCCATTTTTTTAGGTGGGACAGGTTCAACAGATGATTTAAAAGAAGAGTTAGAAAATTCTTTTAGAGATTCATTTCAACATCACGTTATACGAATTTATATAAAAGGATCTCAACATAAAAACGTTGGAGATGGTTTTTTTTCCCCTAACCTTAAAATTGCTGTTGACAACTTTGAAGGTGTTTTTACAAAAGAAAACGTCATTGATTTAGATAAACTACAGCAAAATTTTGGAGATGGTATTGCTGGAATTGTTGGCAATGAAGAAAACCTC
>CAWUIH010000098.1:0-4436 GCA_963922495.1 uncultured Coxiellaceae bacterium
AATCGTTGCAACAGCGTTTTGGGTTTGATCGATGATTGCGGTTGTTTGAGTTGTGCCGCGGCAGTTTCGGCTTCATCCAAGAACATTTGCATCACACCCAGGATACCGGTAATCGGAGTGCGGATATCGTGCGACATATTGGCAATGAATTCGGATTTGGCGCGGCTGGCGGCTTCTTCTCTTTCTTTGGCTTCTGTAAGCTGTTTTTGTAACTGCTTTAGCTTGGTAATATCTACCGTGTTACCGATTATACCTATTATTTTACCCTCAGGATCATAGAGTGGCTTCTTTGTGGATAATTGTGTAATGTGAGTGCCATCTGGTAAAACGACACTTTCTTCTCTAGTAAATGATTGCCCTGAATTCATAACCTCTAAATCGTTTTTTCGAAAATTAATGGCCGCTTCGGTACCAAATAAATCTTCATCAGTTTTTCGTAAGATATCCTCCTCGTGGTAGGGATAGCCCATTTTTTTCAAGCTCATCCGTCCATGATGGTTCATACCTTTATAGAGTCCATCTAAATCTTTCCAGTAGATGTCACCGGGTAGTTCATTAATAACTTCTGTTAATTCTGCAATTCGTTTTTCAAGTTGTTTGATTTTTTTGTACATTGTTCTCTGATAAAAATGCTATTAATTAATTCAGGGTTGCTACTTTTGATGTCTGAATTAAGTTAAGTGGTAACACTAACCAATAATTCAAAAAAATATTCTAAAGAAATACTGAAGACATATATGTAGGATATATACTTTAGTTGATGTAAGTATATGCTTACATTTATGATTAGTTTATTCTAAATCAATAAGTTACTAAGAATTTAGTCAATAAATAATAAATTGAGATAAATTGTAGAATTTTATCGACACCAAAATGTTCATTATAAAAAGTATAAAATTATAAAATTCAATGGGTTGTTGAATAACAATTTTTTAATCACTATTTCAGAGACGCTAATTACATGGTAATATTCCTGTTCTAACTACTTAAATTATTTAAGAATATTAATCTCACAGATATGAAATTATTTGTTATGATGGCCAGTGTTCCGCTAATTAACTCTGATAGCTGCAAGGATGATAGCTCGACAAGTTGTAATACAGACTTACCCATTGTCAATCAACTGGTTAATCACTTCTTGCCAGACCTTTCAGCGCTACGGGCTGTTCTCCAGAACGCTACCGTTATTTGCGTGAGCCATCTTTTGAAAACATCAATTGCTGTGTGGGATGCCCTCTATTTCCTTGGTTTACCAAGAAATCAATTGTATGTTATGGGGAAATTCTATTCTGATAGCCCTGCAGTTATTCGAAAACTGAAAAAAAAGGGAATAAATGTTATCCCAAGTATTGTTCCAGATTCTGTGGGAAGCTATTCAAATTTTTTTAATGAAGGCGCTAAACTTTTATGGAGAAAAGCGTTATTGAATATGCCAGCACATATTGAATCTATTATTATTCTAGATCATGGGGGATCATTGATAAAAAATGCACCATTTAAACAAGTTCAAAAATTTCGTTTAGTAGCTGTTGAAAAGACTACTCAGGGTATCTTTCAGTTACAGCATCAAAGTGTATGTCCTTTGCCTTTGATTAATGTTGCCCAATGTGCTGCAAAAAAACATTTGGAGTCAGCGTACATTGTTAAAACAGTATTGAGAAAAGTATATTCCATACTACCATCCTTTAATCAATTATCTGATAAACGAGTTGGTATAGTGGGTTTGGGCACGATAGGAATGGCCTTGTTATCTGAGTTTTCTCTACAAGGTGCATCTGTATCGGTATATGATAAAAATAGACCGTGTAAAGTGCCACCCAACACTAAGATTTGTGATTCTATCACTAGTTTAGTGAATGAAGTTGATGTAATTTTTGGCTGTACGGGACACGATATTACGGCTAATTGGAACCCTCTAGAAAAAATGACAAGTGACACGGTGTGGATAAGCTGTTCTTCAGGAGATATTGAATTCAAATCACTACTTCAACAAATTCAGCAAAAAAAATTCCTAGAAAAAATGCACGGCAAATCTTACCTCTCAAAAAATCATTCTCAAAATGTATTGGAGGATGTTTTTTATTTTTCTTCGAAAAATACGTGTTTTCGAATTATTAGGGGAGGATTTCCTGTTAATTTTGATAATTCTGGTGAATCCGTCCCTGCAAAAGATATTCAATTGACACGAGCACTGGTCGTTGGTGCCATAATTCAAGCGGCAAAATTTATAAAAAATAGAACAACAGCTAAAAAAATATTTGTTCTTGATCCAGTGATACAGAAAATAATTGTACTCCAGTGGCTAAAATACAAGTTACCTAATATAATCGAATCAAAATCATATAGAAAATTTCAAAACATCGACTGGATCGCCCACGAATCAGCTTCTAACCCAATACAAAGGTAAAATCATGCGACTCTTTAATGTCACTCGCTCATATACTCAGCCAATGTTTAATCCACACCGCTTTGTACGAGAATTTAAACGCACACTCAGTTCACAACCGAATTATCAAGGCAACCCTCAATTTCTATATCGTCTGAGAAATACATTTTCAGAGGTAGATTGTGATGATCAAGTCATTCAATGGCTAGGAGATCATAAAAAATTAGTGAAATTTTTTTATGAAAATTCCGAATTTCAGGAAACTCATTATCTTTATGACCAGTTCTTATTTTGGATGAGCCGATATGCGCAGCAGAAAACACCTGCGTTACATCAATATTTTCGAGATGAGAAACCATTAAATACGATTTGTGCCGAATTTATTCAATTTGCTTTTGCAAATAATATATTTTTGGATTCGCGTCGCACTCTCGAATCATTTAATACACATAATCAATTATCTGATCGTGCAATTAAAGGGGCATTAGATCTGTTACCAAAAAAGTCAACTATTCGCCTGTTGGGATTTGGGCTTGATGAAGGAACCTACGAGATGGAAATTGCTCAATATCTCTATCAAACTAGTAAAGCTGAAAATGTGGAATTGTTTGGTTTTGATCCTTACGCTAGAAAAAATCCTTCTGTTGAATATTTATCATTGGAGGATGTTCGTAACATAGCGATTCCTTTTGATATCGTCATCGCTCGATGGGTGCTGCATCATGTCAATTTAAAATCACGTTGGGAAGAGTTTATATCGTGCTTAGACCGATGTAACCCTGATGCTAAAGTACTTGTTTTAGAACATGGTTTTTTACAACAAGGCCGATTAACAACGCTGGATTCCCGGCTCTATTGTTTTGTTACTGGGATTTTTGACGTAGTCGCAAATATTGGTCTTCGCCCCACTTATTTCACTAACACAGCCCCCGCTATTGGAAAAGATTTTTATATTGAGTACCTTACACCAAAGGATTTGAGAATGATTCAACATAGCCTTTCGCAACCCAAACAGTGGCATATTGATGAAGTCGGGCCCACTTTCCCTAATCAAACACTCTGTCAGCTTAACTAGCGTGTATACTTTATGTGATATTTTAAGTAGCACTTAAAAGATGTAATTCGTAATTTTTTTAATTAAAATTCTAAT
Organism: uncultured Coxiellaceae bacterium; assembly: GCA_963922495.1. GTDB lineage: Bacteria > Pseudomonadota > Gammaproteobacteria > Coxiellales > Coxiellaceae > CAWUIH01. Next base: position 3,537 of record CAWUIH010000098.1, read on the forward strand.
CCCTCACTTTCATAAATGATTTTTGCTTCTCGACGATAAATTTCTAAAGCTTTTGGATCATTGTCATAACAGGCATCCCAAAAATCAACTTCTTCCCAAGCTTTGGGGCTAAGGCAAAATAAAGCATAGCTCTGATCTGAAATAAGCTGCCAATTTGAAGGAATTGTATGAGAAACAATTTCAAATTGGGTAGCATTATGCAGCCCTGGTGAATTATTTGGACTGTTATCAATAATTCTATAATCAGTTCTATTAGGATATACTTCAATTGAGATAACAAGATATTCCTTTCCGATAGTTAGCCAGTAACTTTCCTGTTCAAATTCTTGTATATGTTCATTAAAAATATTAATACATTTAACTTTCATGGTATACCTTTAACGTCGAGAAGGACTATTAGTCCTTGTATCGTAATTTGGCTGAGCCCCCTGATCCCATTTACCGTGATGATCATACACAGATTTATAGTCCATGCCATAGTAAGCTTTGTCAATTACGGGATTATAACAGAAATGCATTCTAACCAATCCATGTTTTGTATGGAAAGGTTGTGTTGCGTATTTTGCCCAGTCGCTTAAATTCCCACCTATTTCTCTATCGGATTTGCCGTTGATACTGATTGAAATAAATATTAGAAATTGGAAAGGCCTAAGAAATACTATCAAATTTTTTATTTTCTAATATGCGATACATTATTGCGGCGGCTAGCTCCTTATAAATATATGAAGAAGGGGTATCATCTTTAACAAACTCAATTTTTGATATCCTGACATCTTTGCTGGTCTTCAAATTGAATTCTTTTAGAGCTGAAAACACCTGACTAACCACAAGGTCACCATCGACTGTAGTTTTATCTGAATGGCCTTGTTGAGATATAATTTCTATGTTCGTAGTGGTAGT
>CAWUIH010000099.1:0-4336 GCA_963922495.1 uncultured Coxiellaceae bacterium
TAAACCAGTATTTATTAATACTAGACTTGGTTAAGCCTGGGCAGAACCTCCTGCTTTTCGTTAAGAAAAAAGTATTTTCTCATGTAAGGAATTATCTTTCAGGGCTATTCGGTGGATTAGTTTTTAAAGTCCAGCAATTAATTTTTTCTCGACAGAGGGTACCGCCAACATTTTTCAACGCATCTACTCGTGCAATTAATATTCTTAGATCATCTTCAGTGATTTGGTAGCTCGGTTTATACCGAGCATCTACGTATGCTTTTCTCAGTAGCTTAAATAGTCGCCTATCCTTTGATGTATTCTGAGGGAATATCTTCGCTAACTCTTGGCTATGGATGGAATTCGCTAATTTTCTTAAAATAGCTAAATCATGAGTATTGGGTTTATATCGGGTAAAGACTAACAAAATCGCTGTATATAAACATTCTGTGGCTTGATGTAATAGAAAGGCTGACTCGTTATAATAGTTTTCAGAGAGCGAAAAATTAAATAAGGTTATGAATTTTTCTGCTTTATTAAAGTAGTAATCGAGATCTTCCTGCGCTAACCGTGCCCTCTCTTGGTTTGAAAGCACTTTGGGCTCTCTTAGGCGGTTTTTGCCGGAATCATAGAGTAAAATCCCTTCATTCTTGATATCAGAAAAAAAGTATTGTGCTTTAGCAAGCCGCCTATTCACAAACGCAATATCATGCACAATAAGGGACACGGGAGTGGTTATGGAATCCTCTTGGTCAATTATTTTTTCAAACTCGCCCTCCAGGCGTGCTTGTTTAGATTCGCTCCGGGTGTCAACAATCACCGCGATATCGTAGTCACTTTGATAGCGGTAGTGCTCATCATCGTATTTTTCTTCAACCCACTCGTTTCTCGCATAGCTACCAAATAAAATAATCATTTCCGGCAGTTCATGGGACTTGATGAGTTGCGTAATTGTTCGCAATTCGCGTTGCTTGGTGTCTGGGAGAAAGGTGATGTCTGTGTTCATGGTTAAGCTGTTTATTTTAATTAAGCGGTCGATGAATATACTGAACGATATTACCTGCCTCAGTATCTCAGTGATGGTGAATATCAATGACCGCATTAGCTGATGATTTTGAGATACTCATAAAGACTCCCTGTTAGTTTTGATTGATTAGTAGAGATAATACTGCAACACCTCAGCCGATGACACCCGTTATCACCAGATGTTCATAGAACGTTTTGTTGAAATGTAGCAAGACCCCTGAATGATCCCAAACTACCCGCCACTGATCAGCTCGAAGTCCTGCTGTATCAATACATCAACTTGGGATTAAGTACCGTAAATCAATTGCTTGCGATAATTTTTTAAAATATGCAACGGTCTTTCGGCCGAGCCAGACCCCATTAGCCAAAGTTTGACTTGATAAACAGTATTATTATTGATATTGTTTCTCCTCATGTTTCTTGGGAGATTGAGGGGTGGGGAAAAACTTAGACGACATCATAGAGAAGATACGCACTCACCCCAAAGACGTGCGATTTAATGATCTGGCGAGAATTTGTGATCACTATTTTGGTAAACCAAGACACAGTGGAAGCAGTCACCGCGTTTATAAAATGCCCTGGTCGGGTGACCCAAGAGTCAACATTCAAAATGATAAAGGTAAGGTTAAGGTCTACCAAGTAAAACAAGTATTAGCAGCTATCGATAAATTGGAGCAAATAAAAAATGCTAGATAAATACAGTTATCGAGTAACTTGGTCAGATGATGATGGCGAATTTGTCGGTCTGTGCGCAGAATTCCCAAGCTTGAGTTGGCTTGGTAAATCGCAAGATATGGCTTTTAAAGGTATCCGCAAGCTGGTTGCTGAGGTACTAAAAGACCTGGATCAGCAAAATGAGCCGATTCCTGAGGCCATCGCTACAAAACACTTTAGTGGTAAATTTGTTGTTAGAGTTCCACCAGAATTGCATCGTGAACTGGCGCTAGAAGCTAAAGAAGCCGGTGTGTCTTTAAACCGGTATGTCAGTTTGAAATTAGCACGCGTATACCAGGCTGCTTAAGTTAATTTTGACTGTTTTAGGACTTGTATTGAACCCGAGTTTTGCGTTTTCATGTTAGTCGAGGATCTGCATTTCCCAGTAATTTAAACCACTCATAAAGAGTTAAAATTGCATTCTGCATTGCTGCTGTGACATACTGAATTTGTGGGCTATTAACGATCTGGGCTCTTCGTGAATGCGTTTAAGTACATGTAGTCTTATTTCATGACTTCGACGTTTGTAGTCTGATGTGGCTGAGCATACTCCTAGTTTTAGGATAATTTTGTGAAAAATAATATTAAACAACTTATTGAAAAGTTAACCAAAAATCAAAATGGGTTGTTTGATACGAGCCTCGATTCAGTTAGAATTTTTAGAAGCGACGTTTCTGTCCAGAAACAGCCACATCTATATGCGCGCAGTTTAATCATATTGCTGTCTGGTAAAAAGTTTTGCTATTTTAAGGATCATAAAGTTTTTTATGATAGCAGTAACTATTTTGTTGCTCTCTCCTCTGTTCCAGTAGAAAGTGAAGCTTTTGCCGAGCCTGGAGAGCCTATTTTAGGTCTGACTATAGATGTAGATTTATTGTTGCTTCAACAAATAATTAATGAAATGAATATAGAAAATTACACTAATGACTTGGATGATGCTGCGCCAAGATTGACATACACTGCGCCAATTACACCACGAATGACGTCATTACTAGAGCTACTTGCTTTCCAATTACAATCTTATGAAGAGGCAAAAATTTTAGGTAAAGATACAATAAAAGCAATATATTATGAGATGCTTAAGGAGAAAAAATTAGCTCCCTTATATCATTTACTAGACCACAGAAGTAATTTATCTTGTATAATTAACGTAATGAAATACATTGAGAATAATATTTCAAGCCGTTTTGAAATAAGTGCTTTGTCTGAACAATGTTTCATGAGTAAATCTAATTTTCACGCTCTGTTTAAGAGGGCTACCGGCCTTTCACCTATTCAGTACATAAAAAAAGCGAAGTTGCTTCAGGCAAAATATCTAATGCTAGCTTACGGATATAATGTTAGCAAAGCCTCGCTAAAGGTAGGGTACGGCAGTACAACACAATTTAATCGTGAATTTAAAAGAGAGTTTGATCAAACACCTACAGAGTGTTTGAGGGAGTATGATCATCTGAAAAATTATGCAGAGGATACCGCTTGTACATAGCAATATCCTCCGCAAAAATAAACTATTTGCTATTTAGTTGTAAACGTCATACTCTGATTTTTAGTCTCTGAAGCTGTAGTTCCTTCATCTGTGTTCACAGAAAATATAGCAAAAGGATTGGCCCCTGTTTTTTTGATTTCAGAAGTTGTGATGCCTAGTTTTTGCTTTGTGGCAGCAATAAATTTCTCATCACTGAGAGATTCCCGAGCTTTAATATGTTCTTGAGCATCCTTTCCAACAACGTACCGTAATTGATCACTTTTATCAGTAGCTGCTTTGTAGATAACTTTAGCCACCTCTTCAGGAGGAGTGGCGTTAACGAAAATAGCGCTATAAGCGGCAAGAAAATTTTTAACTAATGGCTGATACTCTAGCATGCTTTCATTATTACTAAAAACTGTATTTTTTTCAAAGCTGGTTTTAATTGCGCCAGGCTCAATGATTTTTACTCTACAATTTATCATGCTCATCTCATAAACTAGCGCTTCCGAGAAGCCTTCCATGGCAAACTTTGTCCCATTATATAAAACTGCAAGTGGATTTGCGGTTTTTCCTCCACCAGAAGAAAGATTAATCAAAGTTCCATTTTTATTTTTTCTAAAATGTGGAAGAATCGCTTTAGTAACTCTCAGTGGGCCAACAACATTTACATCAAATTGCTTAGTAATGTACTCAACGGGCGTTGCCTCCAATAAACCTAAAGCACCGTATCCTGCATTATTTAAAATAACATCGATTTTCCCAAATTTTTCTATTCCCAACTCGATTGCTTTTTTAATTGACTCATTATCTTGTACATCTAATTTTACTACTAAAACGCTTTCTAACTTATTCAGTTCTTCTTCCTTTTCTGGACTACGCATGGTGGCAATGACATTCCAATTATTTAATTGGAAAAATTTTGCTGTAGCTTTACCGATGCCTCGGCTTGCGCCAGTTATCAGGATAGTATTTTTAGTGTTTGTATTTCGCATTTATTTTCTCCTTGAAAAAATTAAAAGATTAAGCACTAATTACGCTTCCTTTTAAGTGATCACCACTTAAATTGACTTCATGATAAAAAATTAAGAAAACTGTGCATACAGCTATTCATATTAAATGATTATCTAATGCTACGGATTCTTTTAGATT
>CAWUIH010000100.1:0-4148 GCA_963922495.1 uncultured Coxiellaceae bacterium
TTTCAATGCCTTGTGACCTCAGCTTATTAATAGCCTTGGTCTGGTACACGACATTGTGAAATATGATCATGTTTGCCAACAGGTGATTAAAGCGAATGATTTTTTTCTGATTTGGCCTCATATTGTCACTAATAACACCACCGCCTCCAAAACGAATCCAGGCAACAAATTGATTAAATTCTTCACTTTTACAAGTGGCTGCTTGTATGGTTCTACGCAATTCTGGATCATGGATATAGTTTAACAAAAACACTGTGCGCTCAACACGACCCAATTCTCTAAACGCATAATACAACTTGTTTTTACGGCTTTTCGAGCACAAGCGACGCAGTACCGTTGAAGCTTTGATTTTGCCTTTTTGAATAGACATCGCTACACGCAACATATCATGATAATGCGTTTCGATTAGTTCCCAATCAATTGGTTTGTGTGTGAAAAGCTCATTGATGTTGTCATAATAATCATCTGGTGATGCCTTGTAATAATGTAGATGCTTAAAATGTTTAATGCGAGGCATGATTGCAACACCTAACAACGGTGATATGCCAAATAAAACTTCACTCTGCGCCCATGAATCACCGTGTACCTTATTAATTTTAATATCAGAATCATTGTTAACAACGCCATCAAGTAAATAAATACTTTCATGTGATCCACATGAGATAAAATTACTAAATAACGCGATGTATTGATCAGATACATGATAATAACCAACGCCACCATAACGGCCGTAACGAATATGATGGGCTGCTAATAAATTTTGTTTATACATATCCCAAAACGTACCATCCACTGAAGCACTATCGCCAGCACCCCATTTTTTTGGTAAATCAAAACCATTATAACTGTTAATCAATTCTTGTATTACTTTAATGAGTTTTTGATCGGTAACGTGATGGTTAAACAGCAATGCAATTTGTTTACGTGTAAATTGTAAAATGGAGCGTTCAGCTTGCGTTGGCCCCATATTGCATCCGTAGGCTAAAGAAGTGGCTACAAATCGTGGTGGATAATTTGCAATTTTGGATTCGTACCCTGAGTGTGGTTTAAAATGCACGCTTAATCTCAGCCAGTTTTCAACGTCAACAATCACATCAACAATTGATTTTTGTGGCATTTCCTCTTCGAGGAGTTGTCTCATTTTATCAAGATCGGGATGCTCCTTTTTCTTCGTTAATTTTTTCAAAATAGGCGACCCTTTATCGATCACAAGATAAGGGTTTTCAGGGTAATAATCATCGACAATTTTAGCAGTAGCGCGTAATTTATTTTTCAAATATTGGATGTATTTCGAAGGATTTTTTGGCACCTTTATAATATCGCAAAAATCATCTAGTCCTCGATGAAATTCATCCCACGAAACATACTGTTTGTTGGGATCGTCATATATATACCCGCCTTCCACAAATGCATCGCCGCAATTAAGATCAAGTGCTAATACTGAGAAAACAGCTAATTCATAATAATGGCGATGAATTCTTTTAACAATCGTGTTTTTTTCGCGTTTTAGGCCTGTCACCACTTTAAACATAGCATTCGATAACAGGATTAAATCAGGTTGAACCGCATCATCCTCATCTAAATTAATCCATTCCTCATGTGTGCTCTGATGCTGCTTAATAAACTGAATAGCATTCTCTATTCCTTTGTCTTGATTGGATGAGGATATCGTTAAAGCATCAAGTAATTTAAAAAATAAATGTCGTTTGTTGTTATAGGGTTTTAGCATCCATTGAATATGATCGTCTTCGGTTAACCCAAGATGCTCTTCACATTGGTTGATAAAGAGATCTGTTTTACCATCCAGTTGTTTTTCTATAGCACGAATTTTATCTGCCTGACCATCCTGATTTTTAACAATGAGCAAGGTGTGATAAAACTGCAAAACAAGCCTATCAGTTTGATCCGCATTTGCTATTCGATATTCTTTTAATTTTTTCTTGGCGCTCGCTTCTATTTTTTTAGACCAAGTGATTAACACCTTTACCAAATCATCAATCGCTGAAGCTGTTTTTATATGAATGAATATGCATACGAGTGCGTATCTTTTTACTTCTCTCATGGATTGAATGTCATCACTATCTGCGGCTAGCGCTTCATCCCGTAGTTGTTCAAGGCGTGTTGGCGCAATAAAATCCACATTAACATCCAGCTGCTCCAGTAAATCACACATGCGGTTGACATATTGTATGTATTCTCTGATGTTATTAGTCGTCGGTTTCTTTGATTCGAGTTTCAACAGGGTCCAAGATAGCAAATCAGGGTTACTTTGATCAGATTCGGTTAGCCTCGTTATTCCATCAATCAATTTCTTTTGTTTTTCAGACAACTCGCCTGTGATTTTTTCATAGGCATTGTTATTGACAACAGTCCTTGCAGCGCGAGCTAATCTTAATAATAGGTGATAACCAGGAAGTTCAAATCGTGACTTGATTAGCTCATCGATAATGTAATTGATAATATCAGCTAAATTCCCTTTACTGCTTGCAGTGGTAAATGCTGCTTTTTTCATAATGATCTTGCGTTCTTTATTATCCTGATTGATATGTAAAAACTTTCTGATGATCTTTATGTGGCGCTTTTTTGCCGAATAATCATAATCAGATAAATCAATGTTTGTATCAATACCCAGCTGTTCGCAAATATATTTTTTGATTGGTTTATCAACTTTACTGACTGTTACTATTCGACCTAAATATTGATAGCATTTGAGCAACATCATAAATCCAAGACGAGTCTTATGCAGTGTTTTCTTCGTATTAGCATCAAGCAAATTCAGCTCTTCTTCTGTTGGCTTAAAGATCTCTACCAATTCTTTTTTGGTAAGATTGGATTTTATCCGCGGATAAGCTGTTTCATGTATTGCTGCCATATGCTTTTTATTCTTGGTTAAGTGTTATTTCCAGGCATCCGATGCAACTTCATGGCATTGTGCCAATTTTCTTCCTCTGCATGTTGATACAACATAGTTGTTTCAATACTTTCATGTCTCGCATTTCGCTTAATATATCTAAGTTCGATACCTGCATCTGTTTGATGGGTGATCGATGTGTGACGCATCCAGTGTGTAGACGCTTGTTTTAACTTATCTGCAAAATCAGGACGTTCTTTTTCAATGGATTTTGCGCACTCAGTAAATACCTGTTTAACAAGCCGATAAACCATATTGGCATTTATATTTTTTGTGCCATTTAAACTCATAAATAACGCTTGGGTTTCATCTGGTTTTGGTAAGGCAGACAACCCATAGAATTGTCGATAGCGTATTAGCGCATTTAACATGTCGTCATTTATAGGTATCAATTGTGTCTTTTGTCCTTTACCCGTAATTTGCCACCACCAACGTCCCCTAATTTGTTTGATATCAGGCATTTTGGCTGTTGCAACTTCGCTCACGCGTGGGCCTAATAAATACAGCACATGAAATAGAAAGCGTATACGCTCATAATTTTTTTTATCGCGGTTCGTTTTCTTCGGCAATGACTCAATATAATTGACAACAATCTGCCACAAACTTTTTTCTAAAAACCGCTCAGCTAAGAGATCTTTATTGGCTGTGCGTTGCTTAATTTTTCGGCGCATCAGCCCGAGTGGATTTCCAGAGAGATAACCGGCTTCGACAAGGTAAGAGAACAGAGCGTTAACGATGGTGATGGCTTGCGCAATACTGTTCTCACTCAGCGGCCCTTGAAAGGGGCGCCACTGTTGGTTATTTCTCGGTTTTCGCTGCCCGCACCACCGTGAAGCCGGTTGTGGGTTAGCAAGAAATGCTTGATAGTCTCGCAGATCATCGCGCGTTAGGCTGGATAATGGTTTATGCCTTTCAATCAGTGACCATAGCAATAAACGCTCTGATTCTTTGCGATAACTGCGCTGTGTTTGTGGCGAATATTCAAATTCAGCAAGCCAGGTGTGTATGGCTTGAAGATCGTTGTTTGCCTCAATTTGTTTGTTGATAGATGAAGGGGCACGGTTGCTACCATATTCGCCACTCAATTCAGCCGGTGTTAGCAAAAGTTCCAAGGGAAGTGGTGCTAATGTGTGATCATTTCGCTGAGTTATGTCCATATTTTTACCTAAATCTTTCGGGTGATTTTCAAAAGGCGAATTCTGACAGCGTATCGTTAAAAATACAAGATAATGGCAGT
>CAWUIH010000101.1:0-4145 GCA_963922495.1 uncultured Coxiellaceae bacterium
TAGTATCAACAGTTCCCCGATTGTTCATAGAATGACGCGAACAAGACTCCTCAAGTGAAACGCTGCCCTCGCTGATTGACAGGGCATAAAATTTGTATGTGTTAACGTGGATAATGGATAAGAAATTTGTAATGAGTTGGAATAACGGCTCTTTTTTGTTTTGATATGCAAATTAATCCACTTTTTACAATCAAAACCAATTAGGAGAGCCGTTATGGAAGGTACTTTACTCGTTTTATATTGTCTCGTCGATGAATTTTGTCGTGACTTTCTCCCGCAATGGGAATCGCCCTTGTTTCAAGGGGGCTTAAAGAAACGTCGTCGAGAAACGCCATTAAGCCCGGCTGAAATCATGACCCTCTGCATCCATTTCCACCAAAGTCATTATCGTACCTTTAAACATTATTATCTGGACTACGTCAAACGACATCTACAGCCTCTGTTTTCCCAATTAGTCTCTTATGAACGTTTTGTAATGCTCATGAAATCCATGATCGTCCCCCTTTGTGTTTTTCTGCAAACTCTCAAAGGAGAAAAAACCGGCATCTATTTTGTAGACTCCTTACTTCTTTATGGGATATTCAGGTTAAGTGGCACATCGGCAGACAACTCGCGCTGGGGCCACGCTTTCCTATCTCCCGGCTTGTGAGTAATGGGTGTTTCATATGCTCGTCCAACTTCTTGCAACAGTCATCCACTTCGCAAAAAATAAAAATAGAGATCAGTTGATTCGCTAATTCTATGGCCCATTTCCTCTTGTCAAGATTAGAAAATGAACAGAATAGCGGATCAACTGCTTTTTTTTAAATGCTTCTACAACTTATCTCTTTGTTTCTTAAACTATTAAACTCGAAACTCGGGTCACAGCAATATGTGTCCTCAGAACGACCTATTGAAAAACACATTAAAAAATAGTCAGTTTTATTTTTCATGATATCATTTGAGCTATGTTGCAAAAAAATTGGCAATGCAATGTAATGAATTGACGTGATTACGACGTTGGTGATACTTAGTGATTATTCCAAAGAACATGATCTATCCGGATACGTCTTGTCTGTGGAAGGGTAAACAGGTCAACGTCCACATCAGATCCTGAAGAGCCAAAAATATGAGCTATCGAATTATTTTTGCAGGTACTCCAAGCTTTGCTGTACCTGTGTTACGCAAATTAGTGACTTCGAGTCACCAAGTGATGGCTGTTTACACTCAACCAGATCGACCAGCAGGTAGAGGTAGACGAGTGAAGCCGAGCGCCGTTAAACAGTTTGCTGCGACCCAGCATATTCCTGTTTTTCAGCCTGAACATTTAAAATCCATCGAACAGCAGCAACAGCTAGCTGTTTACAATGCAGATTTGATGGTGGTGGTTGCTTATGGCTTGTTGCTTCCAAAAGCAGTTTTAAAAATTCCACGGTTGGGGTGCATTAATGTTCATGCCTCGCTGTTGCCGCGGAATCGTGGGGCAGCACCGATCCAACAGGCTATTTTGAATGGGGAATTAGTAACCGGTGTGAGTATTATGCAAATGGATAAGGGCTTAGATACTGGGGATGTATTGTCATCCAAGGCTTGTCCAATTGCAGCTACAGATACGGCGGCAGATTTGCATGATCGTTTAGCTTCCCTCGGTGCGGATTTACTATTGGAAACGTTAAAAAATTACGACTACTGTTTCCAAAACCGTATGCCTCAAGACAATACCAAAGCATCTTATGCGGCGAAAATTAAGAAAGCCGATGCTCATATTGCTTGGGACTTAACTGCAACAGAAATTGTCAACGCCATTCGTGCGTATTATCCTTATCCTGTTGCATTTACTCAGTTCAACGGTCAACTTCTGAGAATTGGGAAAGCGATATCATTGCATCAGAAGCACATGCTCGATCCTGGAACGTTAGTTGTTGCTAATCAGGGGGGTATTGATGTGGCCTGTGGCGAAGGTGTGGTGCGTTTATTGCGGTGCCAACTCGCTGGAAAAAAAATGCAATCTGCAGCAGACTTCTATAATGCGTATTGTCAGCAACTACAACCGAGTAAAACCCAGTTTGGATAAGTAATGTTAGTAATTTTAGATAGAGATGGTGTGATTAATCATGACTCACCGTACTATATTAAAAACCCGCAGGAATGGCAGCCTATTGTTGGTAGCTTGCAAGCGATTGTCGCATTAAAAAAGGCAGGCCATTTAGTAACCGTAGCTACTAATCAATCTGGTGTGGGGCGAGGGCTTTTTACATTAAAAACTTTGAATGCGATACACGCCAAAATGAATGAGAGCTTACGACAACTCAATGTGTCATTGGACGGTATCTATTATTGCCCGCATTTGCCTGATGAAAATTGTGAATGCCGTAAACCAAAACCTGGAATGCTGTTGCAAATTAAACAAGATTTTCCTGAGGAATTTGCTAATAGTATTCTGGTTGGCGATAGTTTACGTGACATAGAAGCCGCTCATGCTGCAGGGTGTCGCGCTGCTTTGGTTCGCACCGGTAAGGGCTTACAAACAGAAGCGGACCAAAGGCTTTCAAAAAATGTTGTGGTGTGTGATGATTTGCAGTCATTTGTTAATAAACTTATTTTACAATGAATTTTTCAAAGTCACGTACTGGAATATATTTTATTTTAACGCTATCCACTGTTGCTGTTGGCGGTCCATGCTTGAGCCATTCGCAAAATTGTTCGATTATTACTTCATTACCAGTGGCAACACATTCAACGTCACCATTGTTTTTGTTGCGGATCCAACCATTGACGCCCAGTTCTTGTGCGTGTTGTTGGGTATTGGCTCTAAAAAAAACTCCTTGGACTTTGCCGCTAATTATGGCGTGAATGGTCACAGTTTTCATCATGTTTTATAAGATAGTTTCCCAATTTTTTGCAAAAAGCTTGTAAAGCAAACTTAATAGACTAATGAGTAAAGAGACGCCTGCCAAGTAATTGAAAAAAATGTGGGAGAGGTTGCCAGGCATCGTTAGTATTGAGAAGCTGAAAAAAACTACTCCAATCAGTAAAAATGTGGCGTTGAGCCAATAAAGACGATATTTTTTTATTGTTAATATATAAAGTGCTAATATGCTGATAAATAGTAGTGTTGTGAGTTTGATATAAAAGTAAATGTATAAATAATTATGATGTAACAAATTTCTATTATGAATAATTTGTAAGGAATGGTCGCATACAAAAAAAATCAACGCGATTAATACAAAAATGCGTAATGCCCTCAGTGGCCTGGTTGGAGGCAATGTGCGTCGCTGCGTTGATAAAATGAGCCACCACAGTTGGCCGAGTATTGCAAGACGACATAAAGAATTGACTAGTAGTGTGGTTGATGTTGATATTAGTAATAAGTTTTTGTTAATAGCAATATAAATTACATTAGTTAGTACTAAAAGCCAGGGGACTAGCAACGGTTGTGAAGCAGATACTCGCTTTCGAATTAAAGCCCAAAACGCTAAAATAAAGACTAGCAAACCCATTACTATTAATAGTAACTGTGCGAGCAAGCTTTGCCATGAAGTTGAAATTGCAGATAAATTAAAGTCATTGTGGAGTTCGAGTAGTGAATGGTAATGAGGTGTCTTTTGATAGTTTATGCTTGTTTCAATTGCATGTAGGGCATTATCTTGCAGTAAAAATAGTAACGAAACAATAAAAGTTAATTTTGTAAGCAACACAAACCGTGGATGTTGATAGATACTATGATTCACCAGATATCCCTCGTCTCAGCATATATTGTGATAGCAAACCCAAGGAAAGCGTTACACCAGGGCAATAGGTAAGTTGTTGGCTCCTGAATCTACTACGGCGATTAATCATTAAAGAATCAGCCCGGAATAGATTGGGATGAGTGGGGTGGCTGCTACCATGCCGCAGGTTATCTTCCTAGATTTTCTCATTTTTCCTCTGCAACAATGCAAAGTACCTTTATGTTATATTAAATTTCGGGCAATTAAAACCATGATTGCTGATAATCCCCCGATGTTTGGGAATGATAACTAAACATTTGTTGGTTTTTTATGGTTCGCTGTGCAGGTAAAGTAGTGTAGTTTACCTGCGAAACTAGCTGTGGAAGCAGTTTTGCGTTGTGTAGCATAGCCATTATGCTAGAAAAAGCAGTTGAACGCGATTTCTGGCATAGTCTC
>CAWUIH010000102.1:0-4074 GCA_963922495.1 uncultured Coxiellaceae bacterium
TACCATGCAAGGTTTGCAGTTCAACTAAGTCAGGGTGTAGCGCACTATCATAAGTGCCGTCAATACTAATTTTACTACTCCAGCCACAGGCACATTGGGTGCGGCGTAGTGTGATTTTATGATCAGTAAAAACAGAATGGAACGCTGATGTAAACTTCCCATTCTTTTTGGCTTTTTCTCCACACACTGGGCATGATAAATTTTTACTATTGATTTCTGCTTCTTGCGACTGTTCAAGAATTTTAATTTGTTCTTTATGTGAAAACCCTAAATTATTAATTTTTGTAGGTGCCACAATTGATTTATCATAAACCCTGTGCTCCTGTATCACTTCATTCGTTTTGGTATCAATTTGTTGAGCAATTATCCGCAGGGTAGTCGACATGGTGGTTCTCCTTAAAGGTAGCAGTTAAGAAAAGCAGCAGGACATAAAAACTGATATATCGCAATAAATAAGATGCTTCCCCAACAAGTTGAGCTCCCATGGTCAGTTGATTGAGTTGTTATAAAGTTGGTTGGCTGGTTATCTATCGCCCGGCTACCAGTAAACTTACCAGGCGATAGTACACTCTTAGTTCAAAAGATTATGAATTTGAAGGTGGTTTTTGATCATCAGCTTTACTATTCATTTCGTCACCTTGCTGTGTAGGTGTATCACTTGGTTGAGTCTGCGGTGTAGACCACAAGGAAAGCGGATTCATTAAAGTGCGTTGAGATGGAAACAACCGGAATATATTACCGGAACTTAACATCCATTGAAAAGCATTATATACACTGCTCAATATTGCAGCCGATGAGGAAGTATCATTATTTTCTGGATCACGATATTCTGGCCTTGCGACTGCATTCTCATTTAAGGTATATTCTTTTCCGTCAATTTGCACTTGCTGACCATCAGTTATCGAAATATTTAGCGGTCTCGGATTCGAATACACAGCAATGGTTTGGTCCAAAAACTGTCTCAAGGTTCGAAGACGACACATGGATTGTAAGTGCTCGCAAATTTCCTTGAAATTATCGATTTGATCTATCTTTATATACTTGCCTCCGGTTTTCGTTGCTAATTTATTACATAATGCATCATCACAGTCATTACCGAGGCCGATGGTATAAGTCCGGAATATATTTGGGTCTTTACTATTTAGAGTGTATTCTACAGATTGTTTTGAGAGATCGTCTGATTTATTATCCGCACCATCGGTGAATAACACCACCACTTGATTATTGTTGTCTTGATCTGTAAATTCTGAACTGGTCGTTACATCGTTAACTGTACCGTAGAGTCGCGTCCCTCCTGTGCATTGCAACTCCTTGTTAATAAAAGTTTGTGCTGCTTGCTTGCCATCTTGGTCAGAAATGGTAAAAGCTTCGTTCATTTGAACTATCTTGCCATTAAATAACGTAATATACAGCTTATCTTCTGGTCTGAATACAGTCGCTAGCTGATTAATAAAGTTTAAGACCTGAGCCCGATAATTTTCCTGATACGAGTACATACTTTGCGATATATCAAGTATCAGGTAAATTGCTGTATGCATCGCCTGAGATGCCGGTGTTGGTAATAAAATAGGACGACGCTTCTCCTCCTTACGTGTTATTAATACGCCTTGTGGGACTGTCTGAGCTAATGCCGCAGTTAGGTGCGATTTTACTACCTTTAGCGATGCTGCAGCTGGAGATGCTTTTTGATCTTTATGTTCAGAGTGAGCTGATGAAAATTGAAATCGTGGTGGAAACAAAATTTGGTAAAATAATGTGGCGTCGAACACAATCCGCCACTGACCATCACGCGCTTTCTGGACGAATAAACATTTTTTAAACAACCCAGCTTGAAGACAATGGTTCTTACCCAAAGATTGAGTATCATCGCCAACATACTTCCGACGCAACTCTGCTAACGGAGTCTCTTTAAGTTTATTTAGAATAAGTGGCAATAACGTATTTTTCCAAAGTGTTACTTCTGATTTTTCCAGTGGTCTTGAATATAGAGTGGTTGCATCTACATCATCTATAGACTTAAAAAATTCATACAAATTCAACTGAATACCCGTTTTGACTCCAGATTTTCCAAAAAATCGTTGCATGATTTGTTTCGCTTGCTGCGGAGTAGGTGGGAGCACGTCGGAAGCTGGTCGTATCACAATTTCGGCATTTTCACTAGGTGACGGTGACGCCTTACGATCAGCTTGCTCGGATGATTGTAGCCTGTAGTCTAAATGCCTCCAAACTAAATCCGGACGCAGAAATAAATCTGACAAATGCGTTTTAATTTGTCGTAACACGTCTGGCAAAGGATGGCGAATAGTGATTTCATCAGAATTAGAAAGCACTTGCAATTGTTGGAGATTTTCTTTGGAAATTTTGTCACCAATTAACTGTTTAAAAACCAATAGCCAACCTTCATTTTCTGCGGGCGCTGAGCTTTGCGCAGCCGGTTGTTTACTATCTCTCATGTCCGTCTCCTTGTAAATTTCGGTTAAATACACTCAATAAAAATAAGTTACATAAGATTTTAAGAGTGCTAAATATATTTTTAGATAATGGTATTCTTGGGTGAAAAAATTATTTCCACCACAGCTACGCTATTGTAACAATGTCAGTATTCTAGTGCACGCACATGGCTACAATTACTATTGAGTATGTTTACCCATGATGGCAAGGCAATTCAAACCGTAAGCTATTGAAGTATTTATACTATATTAAATGATAACCGCATCCAGGATGCAAATTGAAATACTTTTAAATTCTTAGCAAAAAATTATGTTATGATCGATTCTTCACAGAATAGAAATTCGCGGCAAACGTGATAGGAATACCAATGCAACAGATCAGAAAAAGTACTCTTATTATATTACTCGTGGTGATGGCGTTTATGACACAAGCTGGCCTTGTGTTGTATACTTCCGCCTTTGTAAACATTTCCTATGAATTGCACATTACGGCAGCGGCCGTTAAAACTACCTTAATGGCATACTTGCTGGGTTTTGGTGTCTCACAACTATTTTATGGTCCCATATCAGATAAAATCGGTAGAAAAAAACCACTGCTATTTGGAATGTTTATATTTTCATGTGGTTGTTTATGGAGCATTTTCTCACACACTTATCTTGAATTGTTTATTTCAAGAATTATTCAAGGAATTGGCGCAGGCTCATGTATGACGTTGAGTCGATCTGTGCTCAGAGACTGTTTTGAAGGCAAGGCATATGTTCACGCAGCGTCGTATTTATCCTCAGGATTCGCAATTGGGCTAGGATTGACACCGGTTATCGGCGGGCAGGTAATCAAATATTTTTCTTGGCGTGCTGAATTTGTGGTTTTATTATTTTTTGGGGCAGCCTTGTTGATCATTTTCATGATATTCTTACCAGAAACGCATTTTCCTGAAAAAAATCGCAAAGACGATACAGCTCATCTTTTGAAAATATTTTTATCTATTTTAGAGAACATGAGATTCATATCCTTCCTCGTTGGTGGTGTCATGGCTTATGGCGTTGTGATCGCATACACCACTATGGCTCCCTTCTTATTTCAAAAATCTTTAGGCTATAGTGCCTCTTTCTATGGATGGATCACATTATTCATTGCCATTGCATACTATTTGGGGACATGGATCAATCGAGCTCTAGTTACAAAATTAGGAATCAATCTCATAATGAAATTCGGATTGGCAATAATATTACTTTCTGGGATTTCTTTATTAACTTCTAAAGTTGTGTTCGACGTATTTAACTTTTATGTGACGTTTATCCCTTTATTTTTTGCAACTTTAGGACAAGCTTTGATTTGGTCGAATTGTATCGCGGGTGCGCTGAAAGATTTATCACATATCGCTGGAACTGCAGCAGCACTATTTAGTTGCCTCCAAATGCTACTATCAGCATTAGTTTCAGCAGTTGTGGCTATTTTACATGAAAATAATCAGATTCCACTTTCAATTGTGCTAATATGTTTAGCACTCATTGCTTGGCTGGCTTTTCACAATAACGTATTCAAAAATCGTGTTGAACATTGACAGCACTTATGGTAGTGCGCTACACCCTGACTTAGTTGAACTGCAAACCTTGCATGGTG
>CAWUIH010000103.1:0-4031 GCA_963922495.1 uncultured Coxiellaceae bacterium
TGGTAAGAATATTGTCAAGGGGTATGCTAAATGGTTTGGTGTGGATTTAACTTGTGCTATTAAAGAATTGAGTATACGGCAGGTTAAATTAGATAAAGATTATGTTAACCGTATTCTAAGTAGCATTGAACAAAAAACAGTATTGCGAAAAAAGAAAGCAGCGGTGAAAAGGAAATGTGAACTTGACTCAGAGGGTTTTTGCTTTGATTATAAAAACAATTACTTCATTGCAGGCCATACATCCGCTGGCTTTCCGTATGGTATAGCCTTAGAAGAAGAGGAGATAAATGATGGGCCTTCAGAGATAGGCTTTATCCGCACATTCTGTTAGTTTGATTCGTGTTAATCGTTTACTGAGCACACATGCGCCCTTATTGTCTACGCCATGAAGTTGGAAAACAGTTTTTGCAATATCTATTCCGATTATTTTAATATGAGCCATTGGATCCATCTCCTTTACTTAGTGAAATAGTTAGTATAACTATTTTGGCCAATGTAAGAGCCTCTTTTAAAGAGGGTGGGTCCATACCATTACTCAACTTAGGGTGATGTCCTGTACCGTACCTCATGGAATGTTTTTTCGTCTCCCTCGTCACGGTGACGTTCACGGTGGGATCGTTTGAAGAGTCGTGGGCTGGACGAGGAGTGTTGTCTTTTTTGCTCCGGCAGATGCGCTTGAGTTTTACTCACTCCATAATTTGTTGGCGTAACGGCTGTTGGCTCACTGGCCATGGTAGAGAGAGCACGTTGCACGAATTGGATATTCGGATGACTGTCGGTATAGCCCGGTATGTTTCTAAAAATATTCTGTGCACGTTCCAATAGGCATTTTTTCGATACTGAGTCACCTAAGGCACCGTGAGCCATGGCGAGATGGGTCAGGGTGACTGCCGTTTGCCAATGGTTGGGGCCATCGTGCTGCGCCACAATAGCCCGTACTTGCTGTAGGCAGTCTCGTGCTGCCAGCGGCTGCTGCAACACGTAGAGCTGGAGCAACCCCAACCGCTGCCAAGCCGCTAACGTGTGTGGCCCCACCCCTAACCGGGTGGCTGGGTGCGCTTGCGCGTGTCGTAACAACCCCTCCCCCTGTGCGGCCAGTTGACGACAACGCACAAATGCGGACGGATCCTCCTGGGCTGCTTTGGCCTGGAGTGTCCAGCTGCAACTGCGTATTCAGCCGCTGCTCCCTGGTATCCGCGTCCAAACCCTCCTGCTGCATTGCCTGTACCCGTTGGTGTATCGCATAGGTTGGCGTCTTGGATGACGACTGTTTCTTGTCGTCTGTGGCAGTGCTGACTGAAACTTGATAGGGTGTTGCACGCGGGATGATTGTCACGGTGATGCCCGTGAACCGCTGCTGTATCGCCACCCGGGCCCGATCGCCCACCGTCACGCCCGCATTCAGACCGGTTTGAGTCTGTACCGAAGTGTGCTTGCATTTTCCAATCAAGGCGTCGATCCAGTGTTTATCTTCACGCGAGAGGCCTTCGGGTAGGCGCAGTAGCACGCCGTCTTCATCCAATGTCAAGCGACCCGAATGATGCTTGCTGGTCGCGGTAGATACTGCCTTCTTTGAACCATAGCTCACACGCCGGCGCTGTGATGCCGGCGTGGGTAATGAATCCGTATGCTGTTTTCGGGGTCTTTTACGCATTGGGGAGAGTCCTCGTATTTTTTACATTGTTCGGCAGAGGAAACGGCACGATCGGTATCGCCATTCGAAATCGCACCACATTGTCTCCTCTGGAGGCGATTGTGGTGTTTTTTTGCTCTATCTGTAAAGCCAGTCGGTGGCCTTTGGTGTGAGTTAATGATTACTTAATTAACAGAATAGCCGCGCTGTGCCCTGAGATGGTCACCGGCCCTTTGTACGGCCAGAAAGAAGCCGATTCCTTGAAGGGCGTGTTGGATGGTGACTTCACTAAAATTACCATAACCACACAGTGATCTTGCGATTTATTCAAAGCCGAAACGTCATTTCAGCTGCAGTGTTTGGATCTGTCAGCGTATGATGCCTCGCTTGAGTCGCTTAGACAACGTGGGCGGCGAACGAAAAGCTTCGCCGCTTTTTCAACCACTTCGTTACGCAATCAGCGCAATGAGATACCCGATGGACGGTATGTATTGTCAGAGAAATACGTGGACATTTTCGAAAATAAGGCGTGAATTGCTGAGAGTTCCGATATCATCGGCTGTTGACTTTTCAATAGCTGAGCATTTTCCCTAAAGAATACGCTTTTAGGTAGTGCCTTGATCGAGCGCTTTGCATCACCGCCGGTGGGATGATCCACGATATGACGATTTCTGGTGGCAGGGCCGAAGCCGTGTCGTTCTTGTGTTGTTATCAAAGTCAGCGCCGTCATATCGGATCTGAGCTTCTTTTCCGTGTAGGATGCCGCTGCAAATTCTTTGATACTCGCCGCCAGATCCTCACAAAATTTTTTTAAACATTCGGTAAAATACGACATTTTTGTGAAGAGGGTGTGATCTGTATAAAATGTGTTTAGCTTTCTCCTTGCTTGCACAAACGCTCTGGCATATGACGCATTATGCTTATTCGCTTCAAAAGCTTGCTGCGCAGACTCACTGGCTTTAAGCAATGCTTCATGGGTTTCGAGCGTATATTGACTCATTTTTTCGATAAATGTCCGCAATGACTGAACCGACTTTTTTATGGGATCCTGTTCCGGCAAAGGTGCCTTGCTGAGTGAGGTGATGTTCTGTAATACTTTATTCAACACTGATGTCAGGGTCGAGTATAAAGTGACTTTTTCAGTATTGGGAAAGAGCTTCTCAAATAATGCGTTCAACTCATCTTCCTGATACGATAACTTCAGTTTAATGGCGGCCATTGTGTTTGGTATTCCGCGACCAAACGGTTGTGATGCTCTCATTGGTGATTCTTCCGTTATTTGAGTAGATGATCAATGGGTATACCGCGAACCGATGCAGGATGTCAATAGCCATTGTGTACGGCGATCGATAGCCACGGGGCCGCTCTGTATTAATTAAGATCATCCGGTATCCTCTATCCAGTCATGATCCCTGTGTAAAGTTTCATTAACTGACGTATAGTGAGCAGAATTGAGAGACATCACAGTGGATCGTTGCGTGATGAAATAACGGGGTTCATACCCAACAATGAAGGATGAGAGAGAAGTGATGTGAGAGGTATTGGTTGCAACAGACTCTGCATTGCACCTCCCAGTGGTTTGGGATTATGATAATAGGTATCGCTACTGAGCAGAGTTAATGGCAGGCGTTATTGCTGCCGCACCATGCCGACGTTGAGAGCGCACTCGCTCAATCGATACACGGCATTTTTACTCGGCAGGGATCGGCGAGGATGTAAGTTGTGGTACGCGTTAAAAAAAATGATTACCATAATACTCACGCAGTAAATTTTTCTAGGATACCCTGAAGATGATTGAAATTGATCACCGCCAACTGTCACCGGAGACGCTCAACCACGCGCTCACGGACATCGCATTGCGAGGCGGCACCGAAGAGGGCCAGCAGGACGTGTCTCTTGAAACCCAAAAAGCCCGACTGCATGCAGCACTTGAATCCGGGCATGCGATGATGGTGTTTCATGCCGCTGAAGGCTATTGTGATATTATCCCAACCACAAATGAGCGTTAAGTATCAAATAGTGTATTTACCGAGTTTCTAGACAAATAGTATTCGCCCTCAAGTGGGCGATCGGTATGGACTGACACGAAGACCTGAAAGCCCAAGATATGCTTAAATTTAGGTTAATTTTGTATCGAGGGTGACTGTATTGTGCATACCTGTTCCAATGGATGCGATACTGATGTGCGTTATAACTTTCAGTCAACGCCTCCGGGCAAAAAGGCCTGGAATTTGCTGATGGGTATTGAGCCCATGCGATGGTTTTAGTGTTAGAGGGAAAAAGGCATCAGCCGCTGAACCATTGCCAATCAATGGATGAAAGCGTCTACTTACCGCTACTTGCGGTTCTGTCGCAACTGAGGGATAGATTTGGTAGAATCGTTGATATTCTTGTTTTC
>CAWUIH010000104.1:0-3909 GCA_963922495.1 uncultured Coxiellaceae bacterium
TAGCTGCAGCGATAGCTTCGTGGTTAGGAATGCCGATATGTGCTGCAGATGTTGAAAAAAATACGACACTACAATCTTTTTTTATGTACTTCGCTGTTGCATGTGCGACATTAAAAGCCGTGTTAAGATTAATGTCAATTGTCTGTTGCCAATCAGAGAAACTCAAAGTTGCTGCTGATTTTAATGTGATATTACCACAAAAGTTCACCACTGCTTCAACTGTTGTATTAGCCGTAATTGTTTCAAAACACTGATTAAGTTGTTGATGATCACAAGGATTACATGTAATTGACTGATATTTTTCACTGAGTTCAGTAGGTAATTTTGATTTATTGCGAGTTAATAGTACAAAATCATGACCTTCAGAAGCCATCGCTGAGATAGTCGCCTTGGCAATATCAGAGTTAGCTCCGACAAAAACAGTAGTTGCCACTGTAACCCCCAAAAAAAATTAATCTATGTATCAATACGTCGCAAGATGATATCATAATGCTTTAGCAAGCATCTAGTTTTTTATCAAATAGTTATTTTGACAGCAAGATTAAGAGTCGATAAAAGTGTTAAAAAAAGTTATTCATTGGTTTCGACAGGATTTGCGTTTGAGTGATAATCCCGGATTAATAACAGCCTCACAAACTGGCAATGTGTTACCTCTTTTCATAATTGACACGACACATTCCAAAGAATTTGTGATAGGGGAGGCTAGTCGATGCTGGCTACACCATTCTTTGCAAAAATTGAACAACACTCTCGATCAAAAACTGATTGTGTGTAGCGGTGACCCTATTGATATTGTTTTGAAACTTGTCAAGCAATACCAGATCGATGAAGTGCACTGGAATCGCTGTTACGAACCATGGCAAATAAAACGAGACAAAGAATTAAAAGCAAAACTCAAATCACTGGGATTGTTGGTTAAGAGTCACAACGGTTCATTATTGTGGGAACCACAAGACATTAAAAATCAAAATGGAAAAAACTATAAAGTATTCACACCATTTTATCGCAAAGGCTGTCTCAATCATGCCCCCCCAAGAGTACCACTTGCTAAGCCGCCAAAATTGCAATATTTTTCTCCCAAAGAACTTCGTAAATCCGTCGACTCTCTTAAATTACTAGCTCACCATTCCTGGGGGGAAAAGTTAATGAGCAAATGGGAAGTAGGGGAGGCTACAGCAATAGAGCGCCTAAAAAAATTTATTACGCAAGGTTTATCGGATTATGCAGAGGGGCGAAATTTCCCAGCACAGCTTAATATTTCACGTCTATCCCCCTATTTACATTGGGGTGAAATTTCTCCAAATCAAATATGGTATGAAATTAAAAAGTTACATGGTACTAAAAACACAGATACTTTTTTAAGTGAGTTAGGGTGGCGAGAATTTTCCTATCATCTACTTTATTACTATCCTGAATTGCCCATCAAAAATTTACAAGAAAAATTTAATCTATTTCAATTGAAAAATAACACTAAACATCTCGATTTATGGAAACAAGGTTTGACTGGCTACCCCATAGTTGATGCAGGTATGCGAGAACTATGGGAAACAGGATTCATGCATAATCGAGTACGTATGATCACCGCATCATTTTTAGTAAAAAATTTAATGATTCACTGGCACGAAGGAGAGCAATGGTTTTGGAATAGTTTACTAGATGCTGATTTGGCAAGTAATAGTGCTAGTTGGCAATGGGTTGCTGGCTGTGGTGCCGATGCCGCACCCTTTTTTCGTATTTTCAACCCAGTTTTACAAGCCAAAAAATTTGATCCACAGGGTGAATATATTCGATTTTACGTACCTGAGTTGGCACAATTACCTAACCGCTATCTCTACGCACCTTGGGAAGCTCCACCGGAGATACTTCAGGCAGCCAATGTTCAGTTGGGTCAAAATTATCCCGAGCCAATTATTGATCTCAGAGCTACTCGAAAACAAGCTCTGGACGCTTATGACAATATAAAAAATTAATAGGCTGTAACGTGAAAACACTGCGACTTATATTGGGCGATCAATTAGATACAAATATCTCAAGCCTGAGAGATAGCGATAAAGAAAACGACATTATTTTTATGTGTGAGGTATGGGAGGAGGCCACTTACGTTAAACATCATAAGAAAAAAATAGTATTTCTATTTTCTGCCATGAGGCATTTTGCCGAAAATCTGAAAAAATTAAAACACAATATCATTTATATCAAATTAGATGAAACATCAAAAAAAACTTCATTTTTCAGCGAAGTAAAAAAAATAATCTCATTGAAAAAAATTGAAAAAATTATTGTCACCTTTCCCGGTGAATATCGTGTTCTAGTTGATATAAAAACCTGGGAGGAAAAATTTCAACTCCCCATAGAAATTCGAGAAGATGACCGTTATCTGTGTTCAATAGATGAATTCAAGCAGTGGGCAAATACCCGAAAAAATTTAAGGATGGAATTTTTCTACCGTGAAATGAGAAAAAAATATGATATCTTGATGAATAAAAGCACTCCAGCAGGTGGGAAATGGAATTATGATGTTGAAAATCGCCAACCACCAACTCCTGAACTATCACCATCTAAACCAATGTTGTTTAAAACAGATGAAATAACGCAGGAAGTAATAGAACTGGTGGAAAAAAATTTTCCAACACATTTTGGAGAAATATCACCTTTTAATCTTGCAGTGACACGACAGCAAGCATTAAAACAATTAAAGCATTTTACGGCATCAAGATTAAAATACTTTGGGGAATATCAAGATGCAATGATGCAAAATGAGCCTTTCATGTATCATTCCATGATTAGTTTTTATCTTAATTGTGGCCTACTCAATCCTATAGAATGCATTGAAGAAGCCATAGCCGTCTATCAAAAAAAACAGGCACCCCTGAACTCAGTCGAAGCCTTCGTACGGCAAATTTTAGGTTGGCGTGAGTATGTTCGAGGTATTTATTGGCTTTTGATGCCGAAATACAAAGACAATAATTTTTTCAGCGCAATGCGTAAGTTACCAAAGTTTTTCTGGACAGGTGAAACCTCACTCAACTGTTTAAAACAATGCATTAACGATACACGTCATAACGCTTATGCACATCACATACAGCGCTTAATGGTGTTAGGAAATTTTATGCTACTGACGGGAATAAATCCCAAGGAAGTTAACGAGTGGTATTTAATTGTTTATGCAGATGCTTTTGAGTGGGTAGAACTCCCAAATGTCACAGGGATGGTTTTATTTGCAGATGGCGGAGTACTTGCCAGTAAACCGTATGCCGCTGGTGGCGCTTATATCAATAAAATGTCAAATTATTGCACTCATTGTACGTACAACTTTAAGAAAAAATCAGGTGTAGAAGCCTGCCCATTTAATTATCTTTATTGGAACTTTTTAATTAAAAATTCATCAAAATTAAAAAATAACCCACGGCTCGCAATGATTTACAAAGTTTTGAGCAAGATGAGTGAAGACAAAATACGTGATATTCAAACGGATAGTGAGAAATTTATGAGAATGCTTAACGAAGATAAAACATAAACCAACCATAAACCGCATCCAATCCTATTAAAAGCGTGATAATAGGTTTATCAGTGATAAAAATGATTTTTCCGTTTTAAATCAGACAGCACGGAGCCTAAATGGCGAACACTGCTAGCCTGTAAAAATGCTTTGTGCAATTCTTTGTGTTGCAGCTGAATCAGACTCCCAGAGATTGCACCGTTGTCTTCCCTTCCGTCTGTGCAACCAACTGCGCTTTCAGTTGCGCCAACCGAGAGGTGCCCACCTTCAATAAGCTCTTGAGATTGTCGCGATGGAGCTCAAGGATGGGAATGTGACTACACCACCTAATATAGGTCCCTAAAACTGTAGTAAGAAACGCCATATAATAGAGCTAATCCTGTCAGTATAAAAATTAACCAAAGGATAAA
>CAWUIH010000105.1:0-3805 GCA_963922495.1 uncultured Coxiellaceae bacterium
TGATGTTTTATCTTAAAATAACCGATTAGCTGTCTTGACGATGGGGTCCACTTTAATCCCAGCCAACTCGCTATTCCTTTTACGATTCTTATCAATCCCAGCTTTACTCCGTTATCAGAGGAAACAACTGAAGGATGGGAGGCTTGCCTCAGTGTGCCAGGCATGAAAGGCTTAGTACCTCGCTATGTTAATATAACTTACACGGGATACACGCCTTCTGGAGAAAAAATTGAACGGGTCGTCTCAGATATGCATGCCAGAGTATTTCAACATGAATATGATCATATTGACGGCATATTATATCCGCATCGTATAAAAGACCTAAAATACTTTGGTTTTATTGAAGCCATAACGAGCTGACATGAATGAGTTATTTTATTTATATCCTAGAATGCTCTAATAATTCTTTTTACGTCGGCTATACTACCAACCTAAACAGGCGTTACAGAGAGCATTGCGCGGGTACCACCAAATGCAAATACACTCGTAGCTTTCCTCCAATTGCCATTGCGGCATCATGGAAGTTTGATATGACACTGTCAGATATTTTAAAAATTGAACACGCGCTAAAGAAATTGTCACACTCAGAAAAAAAACAACTTGTCAATAATCGTGACACTTTATTCAACTTGATTATGTGATACAACAAACCTTTTCCAGAGAAATAGAGTGTCATAGTCATGACAATAGAATAGTTTGTCATTTGCACAATCCAAGTTGTTCACCGACAGCAAAATCATTATCATAAATCAACTACAGTAAAGAAAAGTTAAAATATAATCAAAGCCTTAAAACTATCAAAAACACAGTAACGCAAATATTTTTCTCAGTGTACCGAATAGTGTATTATCCTACAGTAAGTTTTTAACATACTGAGGCGATAAACACCGTGGAACTCATCCAAGATAATGGTGCAGGCAAATATCAAATAACCGCATATGAAAGCGGTTTGATTTATATTAATCAAAAACCCTACTCTCAAAGCTTAATTGTCTCACCAACACAACTCATCGCTAACTGGGATGTTAATACAATTGAAGATTTACAAGCATTACAACTAGATCCAATTCTTGCAACGCACCCCAAAGTGGTTATTATTGGTACTGGCAACAAACAACGCTTTTTACCCCAGGCTTTGTTAAAACTGTTTCATCAACAGCATATTGGAGTAGAGTGTATGAATACTAGAGCGGCATGTCGAACTTATATCGCATTAATTTCTGAAGGTCGCGCAGTCACCACGGGACTATTCCTTGAATAGTTAATTCAAAGAGAATAATATGAAAACATTAACTATTGTTTCTGCACAGCTTAATTTAATCGTTGGCGATATCGAAGGGAACACCACACGTATTATTGAGTCGGCAAAAGAAGCATGCCAAACTCACGGCGCTGACCTCGTACTATTTCCTGAGCTTTCTATCACCAGTTACCCACCAGAAGATCTATTATTTCGCTCAGCACTTTATCACCGTGTATATGACGCACTAGAAAAAATTTGTAAGGAATCACTAAATACAACATTAATCGTCGGTTATCCTGATTTAATTGATGGAAAACACTACAACAAAGCAGCAATTATTTCTGATGGTAAAATTATCACAACCTATGCCAAAAAAGAATTACCGAATTACCGTGTATTTGATGAAAAACGCTATTTCAGCCGCGGCAAGGAAACATGTATTATTAATATAAAAAACACGAAAATAGGTGTGCTGATTTGTGAAGATCTTTGGAAACCAAACCCCATCAAAGATGTTGTTACAGCAGGTGCGCAGTTAGTAGTTTCTATTAACGCTTCACCATTTGCTCAAGACAAATCTCACCACCGCCGTGATTTACTGCAACAACAAACTACTGCAAATAATATTCCAATTGTTTACGTGAATTTGGTGGGAGGGCAAGACGAACTGGTATTCGATGGCGGTTCTATGACTGTCAATCGCGAAGGCAAGGTGGTGCAACAAGGAAAATATTTAGTAGAAGATCTAATGGTCAGTCGGTTTAATCTCGATACTCTAGAATTAATTTCCCCAGAACCTCTACCTCCCGAACCAATAGATGAAGCAAAAGTTTATAACACTTTGGTACTAGGTGTCCGTGATTATATAAAGAAAAATAATTTCCCTAGTGCCTTAGTTGGTCTTTCTGGCGGTATTGACTCTGCTTTAACTTTGGCTATTGCCGTCGATGCCATCGGCGCAGATAACGTTCGCGCTATTATCATGCCATCCCAATATAATTCACCCATGAGTAGCGAGGACGCTCAATTACAAGCCAAATTACTGAGAGTTAAAACAACTACTATTGCAATTGAACCCATATACCAATCGTTTATGACGGCTTTAGCGACTGAATTTAAAAATTATGATCAAAATATTACTGAAGAAAACTTACAATCACGTATTCGTGGTACATTATTGATGGCTATCTCCAATAAGAAAAATGCTATTGTGCTTACAACAGGTAATAAAAGTGAAATGGCTGTTGGTTATGCCACATTATACGGAGATATGGCAGGTGGCTTTGGTGTGTTAAAAGATGTCTATAAAACCATGGTCTATCGTTTAGCCAGATACCGCAATACCTTGAATCCAATTATACCGGAGCGCGTCCTCAAACGCCCACCATCTGCTGAGTTAGCACCTAATCAAAAAGATTAAGATAACTTACCGCCTTACGAGATCCTTGATGAAATTTTACATTTATATATACGCCTCGACCAAAGCCCACAAGCTATAGTAGCGAAAGGCTTTGACTTGAAAACCGTTAAGCAGGTTGTAAAAATGGTCAACTTGAGCGAATACAAGCGTAGCCAAGCACCTATTGGTATCCGCATTTCAGAACGCGCTTTTGGAAAGGATAGACGCTATCCAATTACATCTGGCTATATTAAAGACTTATTTCGCAGGTGATCCACAATTTTATTGAAAAAATCTTCTGATACTTTTAGTTGACTATCTAGATAATACATATTTTCTGTTGCGAAATCAGTACATTTAATCATATCTTTCTCAGTCATCACGATTATACCTTCATTGGCAAACTTAAAATCACTAGAAGAATAATGATAATGATCTGGGAATATATGTTTAATTAATTTAGGATCATATTTTTTTAATGCCGAAAAAAAACGCTCAGGATTGCCAATGCCGGCAACAGCATGAACCGTTTTTCCAGTGATTTCTTTTAACTCTAAAATGTCATCTGAATTAGTGATATTAATTAATCGACGAGGAATCATACATATTTTATTTTCTGCAATAGTATCTCCATTTTCAATCACAAAATCATAGCTCTTAAGTCGTGAAACAGGTTCACGTAGTGGACCAGCCGGCAAACAAAAATGATTACCAAAACCACGCTTAGCATCTACAACGACAATTTCACAGTCTCTAGATAATGCATAATGTTGTAAACCATCATCAGAAATAACGATATCACAATAATAACTCTGTAATAATTCTTTGACAGCTTTTGAACGATTAACACCAACAACCATCGGGCAATTCGTATTTTTTTGAATTAATATTGCTTCTTCACCCACAACTGCAGGATCAGCTCCAACTTTAACGTTGATTATTTTTTTTCCAATAGCGCCACCATAACCTCGACTTACAACTCCAACTCTATAACCTTTTTCAATAAACTGATTACAAATCCAGATTACAAGTGGTGTTTTTCCGGTTCCACCGACAGTGATATTTCCAACAATGATAATAGGAACCTTAAAACAAGAGATTTTTTTTAAACCTAAGCGATAAAAACATCGACGAGTCCACACAATCATTTGGTAAAGATAAGA
>CAWUIH010000106.1:0-3689 GCA_963922495.1 uncultured Coxiellaceae bacterium
GTTGAGGACTATCATGATCACTCAAATTCCAAGGGGAGATTCTCGAGGGCTTACATATTTGGGGGCTTTGTCGGTTTTTGTTCAGGTATGTTAGGCATTGGTGGTAGTATTTTTAATATCCCTTTCTTAACCTTCTCCGGTATGAAAATGCAACGAGCTATTTACTTTTCAATTGCAGCAAGCTTTAGTATTGCCATCGTAGGCACAATGACCGTAATCTTAACGGGACTACATTCTGCAAATTTACCGAAATGGAACCTTGGATATGTGTATTTACCTGCTTGGTTTTTCGTTTCTCTAGGCAGCGTATTGATTGTACCATTGGGTGTTCGGTTATCTCATTGCCTGCCAGTTAAAATTTTACGCAAGGTATTTTCGATCGTTTTACTAATGGCGGGATTTGATTTACTAATTCGCTAGAAGAATATTATGTTACATTTTCCTCATGTTAATCCCATCATATTTTCAATCGGTGATTTTAAAGTGCACTGGTATGGGGTTATGTATCTAGTAGGTTTCGTTGCTGCTTGGGTACTTGCAAAATACCGCGCCAATGCACCCAATAGTGGTTGGAATGCAGAGCAGGTGGCTGATCTCATCTTCTATGCCGCGATTGGAGTGATTGTCGGTGGCCGCTGTGGATACATGCTGTTCTATGATTTTCCTGGCTTTATTCATCACCCTTGGATCATTTTTCAGGTTTGGGACGGCGGCATGTCTTTTCACGGTGGTTTAATTGGTGTGGGTATTGCATTGTATATTTTTTCGCATCGTTATCGAAAAAATTGGTTTGATGTTTTGGATTTTATAGTACCATTTGTACCAATCGGTTTGGGCGCTGGACGATTGGGTAACTTTATCAATGGCGAATTATGGGGACGGGTTACGAACGTACCTTGGGGGATGATTTATCCTAATGCCGGTCCATTGCCGCGCCATCCCTCTGAACTCTACGAGTTTTTTTTAGAGGGTATTGTACTATTTGTCATCTTGTGGCTTTTTTCCAGAAAAACACGGCCGAGATTTGCCGTGACGGCTTTATTTTTATTATGTTATGGTATATTACGGTTTTTTGTCGAGTTTTTCCGGCAACCAGACCCTCAGTTAGGTTTTATTGCATTTGGCTGGTTAACAATGGGGCAGTTATTATCAATTCCAATGATACTTATTGGAGGAATTGCTCTAGTGGGAGTGTATCGACACAAGCAGTGTTGAGATGATCAAACAGCTTATATTAATTATTTTGTTGGCGTCGTATGGCATGAGTCTTTTGGTTTATAAAACCTGCAAGCACATCATATATATTGTATGGCAACCATTGGCATATTTAGTTAATTTTACTAATAACAACTACGTTTACAGCGACACACAGGGTTCCGAGCAATGATTCAAATAAAACACCGACGAGTATTCATCATCCTAGCTATGCAAATTTTAGAAAACGTCACTCAGTTGCGTACAATATAGGTATTTTTATGAAACAATATTTAGAACTCTTACGTTATATTCTGGAAAATGGTATCGACAAGCCTGACCGCACGGGTATAGGTGTACGCTCTACGTTTGGTTACGACATGCGTTTTGACCTGAAAGCTGGTTTTCCATTAATAACTACTAAAAAAATTCATTTAAA
Organism: uncultured Coxiellaceae bacterium; assembly: GCA_963922495.1. GTDB lineage: Bacteria > Pseudomonadota > Gammaproteobacteria > Coxiellales > Coxiellaceae > CAWUIH01. The sequence goes on from CAWUIH010000106.1 coordinate 1,634, forward strand.
AAGTGTCATTTATGAATTATTATGGTTTTTGCGAGGAGATACCAATATTCAGTTTCTTCAAGATAATGGCGTGCGTATTTGGAATGAATGGGCAGACGAAAATGGAGAATTAGGTCCAGTTTATGGAAAACAATGGCGTCGTTGGGAAACTAAAGATGGGAAAATCATAGATCAAATTGATACCGCTATTGAGCAAATCAAAAATAACCCCTACTCACGACGTATTATTGTCAATGCGTGGAATGTTGGCCAATTATCGGAAATGGCTTTGCCACCATGTCACCTGTTATTTCAATTTTACGTCATCAACAATACTTTATCCTGCAAGCTGACTATGCGTAGCGCCGATGCCTTTTTAGGAGTGCCGTTCAATATTGCTTCCTATGCACTGCTCACACATATGATGGCACAGCAATGTAGCCTAGAGGTTGGCGAGTTTATTTGGTCTGGTGGCGATTGCCATATTTACAAAAATCATTTTGAGCAAGTGAATACACAACTGCAGCGCACACCGTTTCCGCTACCCAAACTAAAGATTAATCGCAAACCGCAGTCAATCTCAGAGTATCAATTTTCCGATTTTGAATTTATCAATTACCAACACCACCCAACGATCAAAGCGCCTATTGCTGTGTGATTAGGTGGTTTCCTGTATTTGCTTACCCATAGAAATATTTCTAATGGGCGATGCGAAAACATTATCCTAAAAAAAGCAGTGGAGCGCTGTTCAGCAACCCCACTTTCCAGAGCAAATGGGAAGGGCGTTAAGGTACCGAGAACTACATACGGAGATCGTCATAGTAATAAATGAAATTGGACGTTATAAACGCTACTGAGGTGTGTGCAGGTCGGTTATGCAAGCGTTTTTTTAATATTGATGAGCCTAGAAAAACAGGAAGCGATAAACATGTATTGAAAAATCAAATAAAACGAGCTTTAAAGTAGAGTGCGCCAAAGCACTTTGAAAAAGTCTAGATTGCAGAAAGATACCCCACAACACATCAATAGATGTGGTGCGGGATTTGTAAAAATTCGACGCACTTTTTCTAGAATTTCAAATTCATTCCTGCTAAAACCGTGTTAGTTGATGCAACGTTATCAAGGTCCAAAGTATTTTCTGTCACCGCCTTGTGACCAAAAGTGTGACTGTAAATAATATTCAAACCAACATGTGGATTAATATCATAACCCAGTCCAGCATCTAATTCAGGTTCTATTTTTGATTTCTCAACTGTACTATTGGCTATTTTCTGGTAACTGGCAGTATTTCCAGATTGAGTAGCTTGTGAATAATCTATCGAGGATTTTTGGTGCATTAGCGCAAAACCAGCTTTACCTAATACGTTAAAATGAGAACCAAAGAAATATCTACTAGCCACCAAGAAATCAAAAGAGTAAGAGGAAATTTTCAAGTGGCTAATATAATAAGTCGATTCAACAGAATTTGAATACGCACCGTCATAGTTTGTATTGCCGTAACCATTGAAACCCAGTTCAGGACCAACCTCAGTATGATTACCAACAAGAAATATATACCCACCATTGGCACGGTAGGCAAAATGATTTTGTTGTGTAGTAAAATTTAAAGAATAGCAATGATTCAAAGGACCATTATATTTTGAAAATGCCCGAACTTTATCATTATCCATTCCACCGTAACCAGTAGCACCACCGATATAAAATCCATTATGCAACATACTGGGTGGCTGTTGATTCGGATAATCGGCATACATGCTGTTAAGATAATCAGCCACTGCTACGGAAGAAATACATAGTGCAGAACCAATGGCAGCACTGCATACAAATAATTTATTTTTCATGAAAGTCTCACCCAAGTGTATTTTGTGTATAACTACCTAATATAGGGTAAATGAAACGGTGGTTCCGGTAATTGAAGGTCAGTTTCAGAAACAAAAATATCCATATCGATCCATTTTAGACCACTTGATGCATGGATAATACTCTTGGAAGTATATAAATTCAAGAAAATAAGGAACTAGCAAGGGAGTGTTCTAGAAACTGTGTCAATTTAAACTGAATTATGATTTCATTCTGT
>CAWUIH010000107.1:0-3661 GCA_963922495.1 uncultured Coxiellaceae bacterium
AAGCAGGGATTTAACGACTATTATAGGGGTGGTTTAAAATGAGGGGATGCTTGAGACTGAGTGCTTTTTCCTGTATGGTTTTATCAGAGGAGGGCTTGCCAATGATTAATTTCATTATTTTTGGAACTTTGGTTTTAACTTCACGGCCTAATTGCAATTTTGATTTATATACACAATTTTTGCCAAACTCTTTTGCAGATTTCTTGTATTTGTCGACATAATAAACTAGTGAATTCAATAGATTATCATTGAATTTTTCAATACGAGATGAAATATAACATAGTAAATATAGGTAAGCCGTATATTTTGGTAGTTTTTTTATTTTTGAAATAGGGTAGTGGTTCGCCAATGATGCATAGTAGGTGATCATGTTTCTTGCTATTTTTAACTTTGGAATTACTTTTTTAGATAAATGATATAGCTTATTATAATTAGTTTTGTGTTCAATTATTTTTTGCACCTCATTATATCTAAAATTCTTTTGATCTTTTTGGATAGATGTTATTTCATAATACTGTTCGTCAACGGACAATAATTTATTCATTGCCTTAACTGCATATTGAGGCAATAGTTTTTGTAGAATGTTTTGCAGTCGTAATGACTCTTGTTTTAGTGCATTGCTGATAATATTTTGAAAGGTGGAATATCCTGGAATAATCCATTTGCTTTCCGTGAGACAGTCATATAATGATTTGAACAACGCTTTAGGATCGATGGTGCTACTAGCAGTGTCATTAGCTTTGTCCATTATTTTGCTTTTAATGATGTTTATATCATCACTAAAATTGAAGCATGATAATATTATTTGGCGTACTTTTCGATGTGTATCTTCACTTACATCTTTATGTGGTTTTATGCACTGATGTGTCCTGGCGATAAAATCAATATCTGATTTTACTTTTCGATGTGAAATGATGAAAAATTGTTTTTTGGCTTTGAAATAACCCAACTGTAGTATAAAATACCATTTTGTGTGTGATGATAATGTTCTGCTAAGCTTGAGTTCTGGATCTGTCAATGAAAAATAATGAGAACGCTCTGTATCTGAAAATTGCGGTAATCCGAAATATAACTCGATTTCTTCAGATGATAGGATACTCAAACGTTTACTTTTAGTGTTGCTTTTCATGAAATTTAAGTCCATAAAATCTAGTAGGTAATCCTACTAGACAAATTGATTGAAGTAAAGTATGCTACACATCAATTCATTATTGACGGCCATGGACCATGTCATCTGATAAGAAACCGAAAGCATCTTCTTTGAATCCTGGTAAAAATTTACTCTTAGATAAGGATTATCTGAACTTTCTAATTCAAGTGAAAAAGAAGCTGAAACACGCACAGTCAAAAGCAGCTTTGGCGGTCAATACCGAGCAAATTCGATTTTACTGGGAGCTGGGTTCCGATATTTTAAAGCAACAAGAGAGCAAACGTTGGGGTTCACGTTTCCTTGATCAGCTATCTCAAGACATGCGGAATGCATTTCCAGGGATGCAAGGATTTTCCAAACGAAACTTGGAGTATATGCGCCTGCTAGCAAATGTACATCCCTCATGGGATCAATTCACGCAGCAACCTGCTGCGCAATTGCCATGGGCCCACATTCAGCTACTGCTCGATAAGTATCGATCTAATAATAAAAGATTTTTTTGGTATTCGACTCAGGCCCTTAAGAATGGCTGGTCTAGGTCCACTCTAAGTATGTATATTAAATCTGATTTATATGAAAGACAGGCATTAGGCTCAGAAAAAACTTCAAATTACCACCAAAAGCTTGCTCCTCCACAGTCTGATTTAGCACATGAGATGCTAAAAAATCCATATAATTTTGACTTTCTTACAATATCGCACCCAGCACATGAACGTGAAATTGAGAAAGAATTGACAACACATATCCGTGATTTCTTAATAGAACTAGGGAACGGATTTGCCTTTGTTGGAACACAAGTGCCATTAGAAGTCGATGGTGAAGAATTTTTTATTGACATTTTATTCTATCATTTAAAATTGCGCTGCTATGTCGTTTGTGAATTAAAAGCCAAAAAATTCAAACCAGCTGATTTGGGTCAACTAAGTTTTTATCTATCAGCAGTTGATGAACATCTCACACACGAATCTGATAATCCCGCTATTGGTATTTTGTTATGCGAATCTAGAAGCAAAATTATTGTAGAATATGCATTGAAAAAAATAGATGCGCCCATTGGTGTCTCTGAATATCAACTATCAAAAGCACTGCCAAAAGAACTTAAAACTGCCCTGCCCTCTATTGCGGAAATTGAGGCAGAACTAAATCCAGCTGATGTCACGGATGATGATAATGCCTAGAACAAAAACACCCATACCATTATTTGATAACGTTGATAATTTGAGTAATCAAACTAAAATATCACGTTTAACTTCAACACAAAATCGAGATTTTCAACAAGCACGTCAATTTCTATTATGTTACAAAGACAATGCAATGACTTTCGTGGCTTACCGCCGTGAAATTGAACGTTTATTGCAGTGGTGTCACTTGAAAGCTAATAAAACCATCAAAGAACTACGGCGTTATGATATTGATCAATATATTCGATTCTGCCAAAAGCCTTTAAAGTCCTGGATTGGATTGAAAAAAGTAGCACGTTTTGTCAATAAAAATGGTACTCGGACACCAAATCCAGAATGGAAACCCTTTGTTGCAACCCTTTCAAAAGCACAGTTTTCTAAAGGCAAAAAACCAAAGATTGAAGATTACACTTTATCAGAAAAATCATTACGTGACATATTTACAGTGACGACTAGCTTTTTTAATTTCTTAATACAAGAAGATTACACACAAATTAACCCTGTAACCCAAATACGGCAAAGAAGTCAGTATTTTTCAAAACAGCAAACTAATCGGATAGTGCGTAAGTTACCTGAGCTCCAATGGGGTTATGTGATTGAAACTGCGTATGTAATGGCAAAAGAAAATGATGCACATGAACGCACATTATTTATCATGAATGCATTATATGGTATGTATTTAAGAATATCAGAACTAGCAGCGAATAATCATTGGATGCCGAAAATGGGCCATTTTTACAGGGACTCAGATGGGCTGTGGTGGTTTAAAACATTAGGGAAAGGCAATAAAGAACGTCATATTGCTGTTAGCAAGTCTATGCTAGCAGCACTAAAACGTTGGCGAAAACATTTAAAACTTACAGCACTGCCTTCCCCTGGAGAAACAACACCGTTAATCCCAAAACAAGTTGGTACAGGCGCAATAACAAGCACGCGGCCTATTCGTAAATTAGTACAAGCCTGTTTTGATCAAACTGTTGTTCGATTAAAGGAAGACGGATTTAAAGAAGATGCACAGCAATTAATGCATGCAACCGTACACTGGTTACGTCACACTGGAATCTCAGATGATGTTAAGATAAGGCCACGTGAACATGTGCGTGATGATGCTGGACATAGCAATAGCAGTATCACTGACAAATACATTGATACTGATTCACGTGAGCGTTATGGTACTGCAAAAAACAAAACGATTGTCCCAACAGGATTTGAAACCAATTCCGCTGATTAGTAGAATATTTGTACAAAAATAATTTGAAGAAAATTTGCAAAAGTTGAGATACTGTCTTAAGAGTCAAGTCTAAATCATATTAAAATGGAATCATTTTAA
>CAWUIH010000108.1:0-3611 GCA_963922495.1 uncultured Coxiellaceae bacterium
TAGACTCGCCCCGAGGTTTTTGCGCAACACCAAAAAAGTTGCGACAGAACCCATCGATAAGGTAGCCGGTATTAAACAGTCTATGCACGACAAGTGGTTATTTGTGACGAACTATGCCGCGTTTAAAACAAGCCGCACATATCAAAAATTGCAAAAAACTAAGGAAGAACGACGTGAGATGGCGAAAAAAGTCGCGCTTTTTATCGATCTAAGAAATAGTTTAGGTGCTACTGCCCGTTTAATGGGACAGGATCTCAAACCCAATGAGAAATTATATCAACATCATGATTATTTTGAGTGGTATGAAAAAACTCTACTAAAAAATAAGTTGGCATTTGAAATTAATGCGCAATATGATCTTTTTGAAAAAGCCTTAACGCTAAATCGACTCCACAAAAGCTCATTAGAAAAGATGGCGAGTGATCATCAGCGTTATTTAAATGTGAAATCATACCTTACCTACTATCAACAAGGGGAACAAATTCTTTGCCATCAAATCGCACAAAAGATACAACCTGATCTAGACAAACACTTCTCAGCCATTATGTTTGAGACAAAAAAACAAGGATTAACGTCTGCAAATATTATTCGACAAATTGGCTTAGATGTGTTGGCTCATCAACATCACACTCCATCAAAGGATTTTTTAGAGCGCGAGAACCATGGCACTATTTCAGAGAATTTTATTCATGATAGATTAGACAGCCTTGCCGATGAATGGAAACGTTTAAAAACCATCAAGTCGCACGTTATTGATCGTATGCTGATTGCTAAGGAGAGGCTTGAAAAAGCAAGTAAACCGCTGAGTATCGAGATCCAAACGCGTGGCTTTGAGAATGCAGTCAAATCATTATGCAAACAAGAAAAATTATTTTCGACAGTCAAAACAGTTGCTCCGAATCTAGCGAAATCCTTTGAGAAAATCAGTCAGCCGCCAAAAGAGGTTAAAATTAATTGGCTATCTGATGAATATAGCGTTGAATTTGATAATCTACGGCAATGCAAAGAAAAATCCATTCAATATTTCGTTAAGTTTTATGATAATTTGAAAAATACTAAAAGGTCATCGAAAATAAAAACGATAACTAACCGCCTTGAAACTACAGCGCTCGATATATTGAGATCCAAACGCAAAACTGAGAATCTTAAGCAGTTAGCGCCGAAATTAGTAGAAAAACTACAGGCATTCGCTAAGTTTAAATTCAAGCAAAAAGATATCGGCCGTGATTTTTAAAATTCTTGATATGGGATATTAACAACATTTTATCTCTCTAACACAATGGTTAATTTTTTCAGCATAGCTTGGTGTTTCGCTTTATCCATGTTTCGAATATTGATTAATTTCCATTTTAATGCAGGCAAGTCTTCTAAATTATCAAATGGCATCAAGGAGTAATCAGGATCACCTTTTTTCACTGACAATATAAACTCCCGTTCACTGCTTGATAGCATTTGGTTAATCACTTTAATGAGCTCTTCACGAGTACTTAATAGTGTTTCCAGTGATACGGGTTTTTCAGTCATATTGATGAATTCATTTTCAAATATGTTATTTAAAACAATCAAATTTGGTCGTAGTAATTCGTGTATAGGTCTTGGTGAACAAAGTAAATAAATAACAAATGCCTGACGAATACCATCGGTAATACCTTGGTTTTCTAACAGTACCTGTATATCAAAAAAGTCGCGTGGATGCTGTCGACTAAGCGCCGCGCATATTTTTCCAGCGAAAAGTTCTTCTTCTGATAACACCGGTATTTGCTTAATACTGTACTCGAATTTATCTTCTACAGCTTTGGAAATATCCATTTCTCTTGTTGGTAAGAGTGTGCCGCGCATAATAAAATTAGGTTCGATTTTTATTTTAGTAGCAGCATTTGCAATAATAAGCTTACGCAATTGGCCCTCTTTCGTTTTTAATTCTCTTATTTGAACTTTTTTATTGCGCTTGACGATCTCTCCACCAAGATCGACTAGTCCAGATTCTATTTTCTTAATTGCGCTTTCCCTTGACTCCGACTTTAGATACGTTAAATCGATATCAACCGACAGCCTTGGTAAATCTCGAATAAAAAAATTAATAGCCGTCCCGCCTTTTAAGGCAAAAGTTTCTTGCTCTTTTAATGCAGGTAGGCAATCTAATAATAATTCAACCTGAGCAACATACTGATCTCTATTCATCATCTTCCTCTTGTTGTTGATTGAGCTCATCTGATTGTGGGAGACTCAACATCCATTTTGCACTATAGGAACCGCCCTCACCGATCACCCGCTTACCTGAACCCAATTCCAAATCCTTTATACTCAAGTTATCAAAACAAGCTAAATTATTTTTTTCGGCCAAATACAAAAATAAACGTTTAACCTTGATGGAATGACACGTCCTCAATAGGTGTTGCATTATTTGTCCTCTTAATCGATCTAAACCTTCCATCAACTCTTCAGCGTGCGGTAATGTTATTTTTATTGGCACCAGGGATAATACCTCTAACACAGCACGCTCAGGGGCAGAGACGATTAATTCCACCCCATTAACCATTTTTTTTGACAACCCTTCTGAATGATCGAATAGTTTTTTTTGCTCAAAGTGGCAATTCGTAAAGTATTGTTGAAACCATACGGGCAAGGCGATTTTCTTAAAAACGCTATTATAAAGATAAAAAACCGGGTTATGGTCGTCGATCATTATGTATTGAGATATCCCATAGAGCTGTAGCGCAGTTAGCCCACCAACATGAACCGGCATATCGAGCTGAGACTGTAATGCCTTTACTGCACCAGACCAAGTTATCTCATCATTCAAGCGTACATAAGCGCCTCTACCAAGGCTTTTTATCCAACCATGATCACAGTACAATTTAACCAGCTGTTTGTAATAATCATTATTTTTTAGCCAAGTAGATGTCAAAATAACGCCGGCTGGCCATTCAGATAGCAAATAGTTTAACTTTGATGATTTCAGTCTATTCATAATAGACTATTATATCCTATTTCGAACTAAAAGCAAGAATAGTTTAGTATTATATTTATTAGTCTATTAAAAATAGACCTTATTTTACTATTTTAAACTATTATGCCCGGCTATGCAGCTATCTATTGGCATACTTAGTTTACGATTACTTATTAACCTATCCATGAAATCTTATTCTTTTTTTGTGCCATCATCAGCTAATATGCCAATTTGGGTATATTCTGTAATATTGTTTTCATCGATAATTTCGCGCAGTGTATCTCTTAAAGCCGCTACACTTTGACGAGGCGCCGCCTTGAATTCTTCAACCAAAATGCTGGTATAGTGTCGCTGATCCTGCCTTTCACTTTTGATCGTAACGAACCACGTAAATGAATATGACGACCTGTTGAAGCAAACTTTACGATCATTTCAACCTTGTTGCCAAAAAAAACACAGCGATGCGCCTGATTGATTGGTTCTTTGCTTTTAATTAACTCTTGTGTATAAACGACTAATATTGCCATGGGTGAGCCTTGCTGTGATTGTGTTAATACGGGTTTTTCAGCACAAAACCCCATAAAGCGAACATCATTATTCAGGGAGTTATCACTAAAAGTTGTGTATTGGCCTAACCGAATAATTTGTAAAGCGGTGTATT
>CAWUIH010000109.1:0-3472 GCA_963922495.1 uncultured Coxiellaceae bacterium
GGTTAAAGTGCTCTACTATGGCAGATAAGGGCGGTAAAAATTTGCAAGGTTTTGGGCGATATGCGCCAAAACCTTGCAAAAAATTCCGCTTAGTAAAGACACAGACCTTGAAGCAATTTGGCTAAATTGTTATAGGCGTAACATGGTAGAAAATGCCGCTATGCTTCAATGCTGTACACATACTTGGCAGTGGGCGCGCCATATCCGTTTGAAAAAAGAGCGTGGTTTATCTGAAGAAAGAGTTCTTAAGGGTCAACTACTTATGTTGTAGCGTATTCTTGTGCACATAGAACGCTCTAAGCTGGCCAGGTGTAATGGAGGAGCATTAAAAATAAATGACAAATTGTTTTTCATTTTTATTATATAGGGGAGTATACCATCGAAATAAATAGCTGAAACCATGAGCTTAAAAAATACAGGTATAGTATCACTAGAGGACGTGCTAGCATATACGAATCACGATGTTGTCTATAGTTTTATGGAAAAATTTGACATTCCATACGAAGAAGCAGATTCTATTTTCTATGAAACTAAGAAGTGGCTTTGGGCATGTTATTACTGTAATAATAATTCTGAATATGCTGACGTATCTATGGTGATTGAGGATTCAATTTTAATAATTGACAAAATGTGGCACACCTTCATTCTTTTCACAAGGCCATATCATAATTTTTGTAATAAATACTTCTCTACGGTTATTCACCATAGTCCTACAACGTATAAGGAAAAACAATTATTTAAAAGTTCTTTGCGCACAAACAGAATTGAAACGTTAAGCAAAAAGAGAGATAAGCAAGAGAGGATGTTATCGTATATTTACGATACGCTAGGAAAACCTACTATTATAAAATGGTATGTGGAATACAGAAAAAAATATACCCCAGAGAGTATTTTAGCTATGCGAAAAATGTAGAGCCTGCCGAGTGCACACCAGAAGCCTCATACAACAAAGTAAGTAGGTGAACAGGCCTAGCACATCATACTTCAAAAATGTCTAAACAAATTATCGCTCTATCTAATTTGCTATCCGGGGTTGAAATACTTGATAGGATAGAGGGCAATGAGACTCGTAAGCACAACAAGTCAAAAGGTTCAGGTCTGCTCATATATGACGGAAAACGACCTTTATCAATCCGGGATATTACATCAAACGAGCTAAAAGTTATTGTTTGCCAACATTTTCCATCTAAGTTGTATCCATATGTTACTTACATCAAGGTAAAAGATCTGTATAGTGCAAAGAGCATAATTGATGCTAATTTGTATGATTGGCCTTCTAGAAAGTTGAACCTAATAGCTGTCACGGGGACCAACGGTAAAACTACTGTTGTGAACTTGCTCTATGAGCTATTCAGAGAGCTGAATTACAAGGTTGGCGTAATAAGTACACTCGGTATCAAGATAAATGGAACTTCGGGCGTCCGAAAAAAGTACAAAGAGAGTATCAATAAGGCACTGGATCGAATGGTGGATGGGGGCTGTGAATATTGTTTTATGGAGCTACATTCACATGGCATTGAATATAAAAAGGTATTAGAAGGCTTACACCTTAAAGGGGCAGCCATTTTAAATGTTACTCATGACCATTTAGATATTCACGGTTCATTTGAGAATTATTTCAAGGCAAAAAAAGGGTTATTTGATCAACTTCCCTCCAACACATTTGCCCTATTTAATGCTGACAATGAGTTTGGCAAAAACTTAGTGAGGGATACTGTAGCCCGAAGCTTTAGCTTCGGAATCAGTAATAAGGCCGATTTCACAGGCAAAATAATCAAGGAGTCCTTGAATGGCTTGACTTTGAGCATAGATAATACCATACTTCAATGTAAATTACTTGGAAGTTTTAATGCTTATAACCTACTAGCGGCCTATGCTGTCGGAAGACTTTTACATGTGGATTCGACAAAGATTTTGGCAAAAATGCATCACCTCTCCCCCATTAGAGGACGAATACAAATGGTTCCTGCGTCACATGGATACTACTGCTTCGTGGACTTTGCCCATAATCCAGACGGTCTAAAAAAAATATTAGAGGCTCTCAATGCAATAAAAAAGCCAACTAATAGGCTCATATGTGTAGTGGGCTGTGGTGGTAACAAAGATAAAAAGAAGCGGCCTATAATGGCTAATATTGCGCTAAAGAACAGTGAAATAGTCATTTTTACTTCGGATAACCCTCGTTACGAAGATCCTAATACCATAGTGGATGATATGAAAAAAGGGTTAACAGAATTAGATAAGAAACGTACTCTGACCGTACTAGATAGAAAAAAAGCCATAAAAAAAGCCTGTATGCTGGCTAAGAAAGGGGATGTTGTATTGATTTCTGGAAAAGGGCACGAGCTGTATCAAGACCTAGGAGATGAAAAAGTATATTTTGATGATGCAGAGGTTTTAAGGAAAATATCAGATTAAAAACCTTCATAAATATTTGGATTGTAAAAAATAATATTTTATAGTTCGGATGAGATCGGTTAAAATGTATAATAATTAAATACAAAACATCATGAATGAAAACATTGTCAATAACGCTGGATCACATCTATCTGATGCTTCCAAAACAGAGTTCATAGGACATGTAATCAGTAATATGAATCTCGAGGATAATGCAGAGTGTGATTCAGATTGTAAGTCTTGTAAGATGGATGAGTGTGAATGTGCCTGCTGAGTGTGAATGCAGCGGCGACTAGATTTACTCTCGGGGGAGGTACCATGATATCCAAGGAATTAAACTTATCCAATTGATTAATAGGTATCTCCCCTAATAATATTTTACACCTTGGGAAGGCGTGCTAAAAATAGAGGAAGTTTACGCCATCTGCAATCAGATTACTTTACTTCTATCGATGGAGCATATGAAAAACTCGGCCGCAAGCGACCGAGTTTCAAAATAATTTTAGCTGCTTGGTTTTTTGTTCGACTTGATCCATTCTGTTGAGTTGGTTCCGTACATACTCTCGGACCACTTCTTCACTGACATTACCGAATGTTTCGACAAAAAAACTTTGTGTCCATAGTTTACCTCCCCAAAAGTATCGCTGCTTTATGGAAGGGTGTAGTCTGAAGAATTCTCGCGCTGATATACTTTTGATGATCTGCGTGATCGATGAGGGAGACATTTTAGGGGCGGCCTTGACAACCATATGAATATGATCTACTGGAATAGATAACTCCACTATATCGATGTTATAGTCATACCCTATCTTAGTGATAATCTGCGCTAAATCTTCTCTGTAGGGTTCGGTGAATACTTTGTGACGATACTTGGGTATCCACACAAAGTGATACATAATTCTGAATACATGATGCGTATTGCGACTTAACTCCATAGTTGGATAGCTTATTATGGCCTTACGCCCATAATAAGCTATCCAGCTCGGCCGCAAGCGACCGAGATTTCCGCTGCGCTGATGAAAAAGAAATTTGAAGAAATGAGCGTTTTCCAGCTTCAGAAGCGCTTCCCAGATGA
>CAWUIH010000110.1:0-3464 GCA_963922495.1 uncultured Coxiellaceae bacterium
TGCTCCCTGGCAATACGGCCAATGACACTTTCGCTCCAAACTCATACTTCTGATGAGCCTTCCCTTTGGCTATGCAGCTCACTTCTGGCTCATGCAAGGAGTAAACCTTTGCCTTGTCACTGCGCTCTTGAGCCACTGCACGCCCCATCAAAGACAATTGCTCTGAAAACTGTGCCAAAGCATCGCTGCCTTTGGCTGCTAACTTCCTTGCTAAATCGCGCACCTGGCGCCTGGCTAGCGTACGCAGTTTGCTCACTACACGCTTGGCCTGCTTGGCTCTTACTGCTTTAGGTGCATAACGCTTGATGTAGCTCAACTTTTTGACCACAAAACGATAGCTCTGCCTAAGCTTCACCCCTGCGCTCTGAGCCAGCTGATTGCAACGCTCGATGACTTTTTTGTAGAGCTTCTCGTCAGTGGGGTAAGTGATGTTCTTGTGCTGCACGGTGGTGTCAATGAGCACCTCTCTAGCTTTTTGCACTTTGTCCTGGTGCATTTGAACAGAGAGGGAGAAGAGCAGCTGAATGCCTGCTTCTCCAAGTCTTTTCCTGAAATGCACCAAGTCGCTGGCAGCACAGGGTTGTTGCCACTGGAAGTTGGTTTTGCCGCAGAAGAATTGGAAGTAGGGATTTTCTTGCCACAAGGCAGTGATGCGCTCATCACTGAGGTTGTAGATGCGTTGCAGCAGCAGGATGCCTGTCATCAATCTTATGGGATGGCTTGGGGTACCTGTCTTAGAATAAAGCTTGGAAAAATGAGTTTCGAGCAAGTTCCAAGGGATGAGGTTGGCCAGCATGACCAGCACGTGCTCAGGGTTGATGATTTGTGAAAGAGAGGCTCTAAACAGCTCGAGTTGGCCAGGATTTTTCTCTTGTCCTAACATGAATCGAATTTTTTTTAAGCGGAAAAATTTGCAAGGTTTTAGCTTAAATTTACGATTTCCTGGCGAAAAATCCTCAGCTTTTGGACCCAAATTATTGCTTAAATTAACTCAAAAAAAGCCTTTTTGAGAGTTCTTAAGGGTCAACTAAAATTAGTAGCCGTGGGGTTTTAGCTGCGATCATGCCTAGCGATAAGCGGGCCTTTTCACCACCAGAAAGGTTAGTTGCAATTTGCATCACTTCCTCATTTTTTCTAAATAAAAAATCATTGAGGTGACGTCGAGCTTCAATTTCAGTCCACTCTGGGCGGAGCTCTTGTATATGCTGGATAACCGATAAATCAGGTTGAAGATTAGAGTAATGCTGATCTAAATAGCCAATATGATCGACACGCGGCAGATACCAATCACCTGTTTTAAAAATTTCATCTTTACCTAAAATTGCTTTGAGTAGTGTGGATTTTCCAGAAGCATTTTTGCCGCAAATAGCAATTCGGCCCTTACTGCCTACGGCTAAGCTGATATTTTTTAGAATAATTTTATCTGCCGCATACCCTATACTAGCGCCACTTATTGATAGTAAGTTACCAGAATTGATATTTTCTGGCATAAGTGAAAATTTCGGCAAGATAATTTCAGGCAATCTTAAATCAGACAGCTGATCGGTTAATTGCTGTTTCTTTTTATCAATAGCTGATTTTTTCTTACCGGATGTTTGTTCAGCCCGAAGCGCTTTGGACTTGCTTACAATGGTTGGCCATTTTCTCTGTTCGATACTTTTTTGTCCCTTAGCCTTACTTTTAGCTGCACGCTTTTGCTCTTTCATTAAAGCATGATGTGTCTCTTTTTTATCACGTTTAAGCGATGCCAATTCTTTCTCGATAGAGGCACGTTTTTGCTTAATTTCCCGCATATAATCATCATATGATCCGGTGAATTCATGGATTTTATTGTTATCAATATGCCACAAAGTATCAATGCAGTTACGAAGCAACTCTGTGTCGTGGCTAACAACAATCAATGTGCCTTGATATCTGCTTAGCATTTGCATTAAGCTTTTGCGATTATCCTTATCCAGATGATTCGTGGGCTCATCTAGCAAGAGCAAATCTGGGAATTGTGCTAACGCTTCAGATAGACACTTGTTCAGTCTTTGGCCGCCACTTAAATCATTGAAGTCGTGAATTGTTTGTTCGACATAGCCTATACAAACATCATCTGGAATTGTGATATCACCACCTGACGGAGATAATTTGCCGCGCAAGATATTCAGCAAGCTTGATTTGCCACTACCGTTTCTGCCAATAATAGCAATACGGCTGCCTGGGTAGATTTGGCTTGAAAAATCTTCAAAACAGCTTTTCTTTGAAAAAGAAAGGCTAATGTCTTTAAGGGAAATGGGTCTATGCATAATGGTCTCTAAAATCTTTAAGGGCTTAAATTCTTATGCAAAAATTATTTTGCATATTCTGGGTTGCCCTGAATATCGGGCAGATTTAAGAGATATTATCCATTGTTACGCGAGACCTCTAAGGGTTAGTTGAAACTATTGTTTATATTATCCACATTTTACGATAAATGTCAAATTTAGCACGCCGACTAATCATTACACACCTCAAGCTTATCCAATAAATCCAAATAATCCTGCATTACGGGGATTAGGGGGCTATCTGGCGGCAAATTGCTTACCGCCTGTTCTATTTGCTGCCATTCGGCTTTGGTGTGTGTAGATAGGATGCTGTGGACAGCTACTGGGGAGGTTTCTGACGCTTGCGCAGCCGCTCAAGCAGGCCAGACTTGCCGCGATCACGATAAGCTTTATTTTTTTCATCCAGCTCTTCATAGGTTTCTTGCAGCTCCAAAGCATCTTCGGTTTGCTGGCGCTTTAATCGTTCCTTGCCAAGCAAATAGGCAATTACCGTCTGCGTTAATTCCCTGATGATTTGGGCTAAAGCTTGTAACCATTTGGGGCTCATTATTTTTTTGCTATTTTACTTTGGGCATTTTTATTAATCACACGACCTGCGACATAGGTAATAATCATAGCAGCAACACCAATGGCAGAAGCAGGTGCTATATTTAATCCAAATTCTGAAGCGCCAGCAACAATAATAGTGCCTAAAATGGTCGCCCAGAATTCTGTAGTTTTAATGCCTGGTTTGTTAATGGATATATCTTGCATGAGTGTCTCCTTTAAGATTTAAGAATAAGCGCGGTTTAGCCAGCCCTTTAAAAATTTACGCTGTTTTGGGTTGCTTGCTGCAATACTCCGGTAATAACCCGCTGCCTCAGATTTTAATGCTGCCAGTAAATCAGAAACATCAACGGCATTAATTGCAGCAATTGTTTTAGGACCTAATAAGCCATCTTCAATCACATCACGGCCTGCTGATCGCAGTGCGCGCTGAATTAAGCGATGTGCCATACGTGTTCCCAACGCTGGCCAAAGCAAGAATTCAAAAAGTATGCTCCTATGATATTGGTTGACCTACTAGGCCTATCTCCTCGCAGCAAGTCTGTTAAGATATATAATACAGTTTTAGGCAACGAATGGGGCCGAGAAATAGGTAGCGCCAGTCAATTT
>CAWUIH010000111.1:0-3445 GCA_963922495.1 uncultured Coxiellaceae bacterium
TGGCATTATTACTAACTAATTATAATTTAACAAGAAAAATGAGGGGATAAGAGAGGTGCTGGACCGGAGATTTTCAATACTCTATATGTATTATTGTATTTATAAAATTTCATTACTATTTACCGCTCTTAAAATTATTAATATGATCAAGGTCATTCATCATTTGTTCAAGGTCCGGCGCTGGATATCTTTTATGAGCTGCACCATGTGCTTTTGAGTAGCTTGGCCCATGCATAGATAAGATTCTGAAGTCCTTACCTTCAATCGAAGGAAAATTTTTTTAGGAGCGACTTCAATACGTCAATGATTTCTTTAGAATCAGCAAAATCATTTAAGTTAAGAAATAATTCATTTTGTTCATTACTTTCAATTTGGAGTGTTTTCAGTGTAACAAGAAGATTTGTTCTCAAATCAGAATTAGCCCAACTAGTAACGATATTTTTTATTTTTTTAATATTCACTTCAGCGTTAGGCAGAATGAAATAATCATTTCCAGCAGGTAATTTTTGTTGGGCCAAGTCAATACCTGCCCTGAATGAAGCATCTTCTAATAAAGCATTACTAAAATCATTCCCTCTAAATTCGTTCTTAAAATTATATCCATCGGCAATATTTCTTCCCATGAAAACTGCCTTCTTAATTTTTCCTGAGAATATACAATCAATAAACTCAAGGTCTTGGGGAAAAAAGTTAGATAATATGACATCTCGAAAAGTGCACTTAATAAATCGTGCCATGCCTGGTGAAGTTGCATCTATCTTTGAACCATCAAAACTACATTCTTCATAAATAGACTTTTCTAGACCTGCTCCAAAACACGCTTTTTTAATTTTCAAATTTTTAAAAAAACATTTTTTAAATTTACTTGACGTCACATGCAGGATTTTTTCTTTACGATGTGAGAAATCTTCATGTTGTATATTTTGATGAGAAAACCGAATTGTGTCATTTTCAGAAATTGTGACATAGCACTTGGTTCTTGCTGTTGGTTTCATGATTATATCCTTGGTTTGGGTAAATCGTAAGTTGCAATGTTAACCGCATGATCTCGTGTCAAATGAGGACCAACGTCTCTATTAGTGGTGAGTTCAATTACTTCACCGGTAAATGTATCAATAAAATCTGGGCCAATTGTACTATATCGGAATCTTCCAGGATACAATTTTTCTAAAATTTTCTCTGTTCTACGATGGATAGCTTGGCCCAAAAAGCGTGAACCATTTGTTGGATTACTTTCATAAGCTCTGATTTCTTCTGCTGATAATACACCGCTATTGAGAAGATGATTAATTCCTTTTGCTGCAATAGTTAATAGAAAACAGGGTGAAAATAAAAAAAATAGTAACAGGGTAGAAGTTTTATCTAGTATTTAAAAAATTAAGAGGGAAAAGTGATTTCAGTGTGATTATCATGTGTTATTATTTTGTTACTCAACGTCGAGATGGGTGTCGCTGGCTGTTACCCTCTTAAATAGCTATTATACTCTTCCATTGTAATGGGTTCGACTCCTTTGAGCCCATTAAGTTTAAAGTACCGGTATAATTGGTGGCTAATTAAAATAATAACAGGGTAATTTACAGGTCGAATCATATGATGGTTACCCATACACTCATCTGTTTTTAGACAGTAGTGCGAGAATAATTGGTAAGAGGAGGAATCTACAGTATGGACTTTATAAACTGACTGCTCCATGTCAATAGCTGGAATACAGTGCGTAACATTAACAATCTGGTAATCGTGACTCACACCATCAACGCATTTAACTACACAATCAAAAAATTGTACGTCATTCGGACAATGCTGTAGCAAGGTTTCTCTAAATTTACGATTAACAAGTGGCAATCCTGAAGTGTTTTTCAAATTATCAAATTGTTGGATTTCCGACAGCTTACAATCGAACCTTACGATAATTTTTTCTGATGGTTCCTTGATATAATTACCTGCTATGAACAAGAATCTATCAACGGATTTATCTTCGTCATATTCACCAATCAAGTATTCTGGAAGATCATAAGATGTTTGAAACATATATAACATAGTAACCTCAATTTTTAGTCGAAAAACGATGATTTTTATTTAAAGCTATATTCCCTGCCTTTAATTGCTGTCTCATGTCAGATAAGAATGCATCCAATTTTGCTCGATACTGAGATTGTGACCAACTCTTCATCTTACCAGTCTGCACAATCATATCCATTTGCATCTTAATATCTTCACTCACTACTTTATAATGCCTTCCACAATGAATGCTCCTTTTTCCGTGAACTGTTTTATCCTTGGGTAAAAATATCTTATTAGCTCGTGATTGTAAATCAAATCCTGCTAATCTAATGAGCTGATGATTTTTAGTAGCTCTATTCGTATGACTGATAATGTGATGTTCTTGAAAACCTTGTCTAGTCAAATGTGCTTTTCTTCTAGTTTGATTTTGAAACTGTTTACTATCCGATTGCGGTGGTGCTCTAAACATACGTGGTGAATTACCACCCCCTCCGGTGGGTGGCGGTGGCGACGGTGTTGCGGCGGCTGCAGGCGGCGGTGTATTGATAAAGTCGGGCCCACTTTCCCTAATCAAACACTCTGTCAGCTTAACTAGCGTGTATACTTTATGTGATATTTTAAGTAGCACTTAAAAGATGTAATTCGTAATTTTTTTAATTAAAATTCTAATCCCTCACTTTCATAAATGATTTTTGCTTCTCGACGATAAATTTCTAAACCTTTTGGATCATTGTCATAACAAGCTTCCCAAAAATCATCTTCCCACCATTCTTTTGGACCTAAATTACATATTTCCAAATGACCAGGATGAATCATCCAATTCTTTGGAATCTTATGACTTATAATTTGGAATTGATTAGCATTATGGAGACTAGGCGAACCATTACTATTATCTGAATTCAAGAGATATAAGGACCTATTTTCATGAATTACTACCGATAATACGATGTAATCTTTTTGAAGAGATAACCAAAAGGTTTGATTCATTTACTCTTCAGCATAGTTATCAAAAAGTTTCACACATTTCACTTTCATATATTCACCAAAAATTAAAAAGGTCTGTAACTGTAATACGTTGGCACGTAAACTATGCAACAATCCTACCAACGTCAACAGACGATACTGTTCTTTTAGCCGATGTAATGCCGGAAAATATTTGGCAAAAAGGTTTTAGCCCTCACTATTAGTACCCCTGCAAATCGATTTTTGTGAGATCTTCAGGCTCTTTTAGGTCTTTTATTTCACTCAAATAGATTTTAACAGTTTGATAATTAATAGGAAGATCAATTTCCGGAGTTGACAGTTTTTGTATCACATAAAACATCGGCTCGTAGTAATCCGCAATTTTGTCTGATAATGACGTTTCTTTCGGTTCGTAGTAATCCCCAGTTTTGTCTGATAATGACGTTTCTTGGGGTCTGGGTGGTCCATATTCACCTCTAAG
>CAWUIH010000112.1:0-3364 GCA_963922495.1 uncultured Coxiellaceae bacterium
AGCTGCTGCCCTAGCTTTTGGAGCAGGTAGTTGGCTTTATTGGAGATCAAGTTTTTTGCCCTGTGATTTCCTTTGCAACAACAATGGAGATCAAGTTTTTGCCCTGTGATTCCATCTGCAACAACAAAGCAAGGAACAACAACAAGAGGTAATTTTGACTACTGTTTCTCCTACATTAATTCAAGGCTAGTCATTGGTGTTTAAGAATAGCAGTTGGACACTACTTTTGGCCCTCGTGTCATCACTCACAGGTTGCAACCTACTATCAACACACATTTTTAATAGTGAGAACTCCGCGATCATCTCCACCAGTGAAGTGCTGGGTTTGTCCAGCATTAGAACTATGCCCCAAGCACAAGAGACTGGGGAGAGAGGAGTAAATGAGGCACTTGAGGAAGATGGATCCCCATAGAACTCCATGAAAGCTTGCTTTGGCATTGTTGGGAAATTTTGAACGGATGAGAAAACAATTTACTTGGGATAATTTTGTCTACGTGAACTTTACTGTTTGGATTACACTTATTAATGACCGCAAATATAGTGCATTGATTGATATTGATTGATATTTTCGATTGTCTACAAATATGCCTACTAGAGTATCATCAATAAGTCCTACACGACATTGACATTTCTTAACCCTCTAAGTGATCATACCAACGATGTAGATCACACTACTGAGCTTATCTAACGATTTTATCGCCCATATTATCAAGTGCGAAGCTCATGAGCTTATTTAACAATTTTATCGCCCATATTATCAAGTGCGAAGCTCATCCATCCCTTCGATTCCTATGTAACCAATGAACCAAACTTGCAGGTCTAAATGACCATCTAAATAACCACTACGGTCGTTATTTACTTAACCAAGACAACAATAGCCTACCACCACCATAGACATTTTTATTTGGGACAATATCGTCATTGATAATTGATCCTGAATAACCAAATATGATTTAAGGCTGACGGAATTATGCCTATATAACAATACGCTTAATTACCGCCGAATATCGAATTTACCCATCAAGAAATCATTGCGATTGCAATCTCTTCCAACTTTTGACCATGGTCGACGGCTCTGCACCTTCTCCAGCGTGTACAGGCCGAGTTATGGGGAGAAGCCAAGGCTATTCTTGATGAAGATGGATCCCCATAGAACTCCATACATGGATCCCCATTGAACTCCATGAACGTGTGGCAATGTGATTCGAAGTTTGTTTTGATGCCGTATTTACCGACAACCACGGCTCTGTTGGAAATCGAAATTTTCGCCTATATAATGTCGTTCGCTTAACTGATGCTACGCGCTCTTTTATAAACGCGACAAATTCAAGGCAACTTACTTATTATCGTCCGTATAATTCATGTACAAGACAGATAAAACATTTCTATCTTTAAGGCATTTACTTACGACGATTATTTGAAGTCTAAGCTATAGCCCCCATGGGCATAAGCACAGGCATAAACTACGATTATTGCCTACATTTCCATCATCATAAACATCGATTTATCAACGCAACCACATGTACTTAACAATAGATTTTGAATTCGAGCATGTCATGCCAAAATCAACAATTTACTTACGGATTTAACGTTGTATCTATCACGGATTTAAAGTGGGGAAAGAATGATAATGACCTTTACTTAAGGCGACCACCCGTTGAGAACAACATTTTATTCCGATTTAAATTTTATTTCCTATGTAATTGGACCTACTGACTTTTATGCATCTAAGTGTTAGCATATGCGTCCGTTATCATGATATTCAGCTCCACTTGATGGGGAGCGGACAGCATCGAGCCATATTTTGCGAATTTTTGCGACGATTGCATTCATTGTCATGTCCACATTCGGGAAACCTTTTCATGCGCAACAACAGGCGGATGCAGTAACAAGTCAAGTGAAACTGACATCATCCCTAGTAGTACTGTATGAATGTGTTATGAAACCAGAACCACAATGACCTTACATTGCCCGACTCCACAAGAGCGGATGTTGTGAGAGCTTACATTTCCTGTATCCTGAGGAACAGATGTTGTAAGATAAATGAAAATAACAATCACCACGGTAAATAAAAGGTTCTATCATGTAAAGTGCACTGATCCAATAAATGGACAGTCATGAAGAAACCAGAGTATCTCCTAATGGGGAGCTTGCACGCCACAGCGTTTGCGTAACAGATGCAACAAGTGTGACCACGAGAGCAGACTTTAAGGGCAACTGAGTATAAATGCGAGATGGCAGAAATAACCGATGGTGTAATAGTTATAGAAGACATCAAAGATATCCCACAAGAATGGTGATCTTTATGATGATCGACGACCTACGAAGAGCACGTACAAGTTCTACGACTAGTAACAAAACAGTGAACATCGGAACAACGATGCGAAATCGACTAATTTGCTGAAGGTAAAACTGAAGCAACGCTGAGTGAGTATACAGCGTAACAAACCAAAGCCCAAGGACATCTCATGGCTGAGTACATGAGTATGGCATCTTCGAAAGCCACAAAGTGGATCACAAAAGACAACAATTTGCAATTTTATACATCATGCATTTCGCTACGCGAATCGCTACGTGCGAGAACTACGAGCGAATTTCCTAAGTGCAAAAAGTCATGTGACATAATTGACGAAAAAGGAAATATCAATGGCATATGTAAAATTGAGACTGACTAGGTAGAAGAGATTCGGACGTTAGTTTATGTAAAGTCAAAATGTGAAGCAGAAGAAGATTTAGACGACGTAAGTTGCAAACCGTTAACGACCCATAGTGCAGAATACGTCAGAATTCTACGAGAATCAGTATCACGGTTATGCACAGCGCTAAGGAATTCGAAATGCAGAAGATGACCGAATATGGAATTGGAAGTGTGATGTTGAAACGGAAACGTTGTACAAGTCACAAAAGTAGAGAAAGTAGAGAATGTTTAAGCCAACGGAAGACGAACTTGTGAAGGACATATCATACAGAAGGCCAAGATAGCAAGTCCGCTTAGCCAGATAATAAAGTGAATGTCGAAGAACAAGGGTCAAAACATAACAAAAGTGGAATTTATCCGAAAGGCATATAAACAACAATATTCCGAAGCGATTCAGATATACATACCAAATTCCAGAGTCAGAGAACTCAATATCACCGCTCACACAGTGAATCATCGAGTCAAGAGACAGAGTATGACAACGCTAGCTGACAATTGAGTTAAGAGTGGCAAAGTCAAATGAATGTTATTATGATGAGATGAGGACAATGATGAGACCCCGGTAGTGCGCCGAGTGCGACGATACTTTGGGGAGTGACAAGTCGTTAGCGAATTTAGGTGAGCTAAGGCGAGTTTAGGTGAGTTGAGTGAACGAAGACAGACGTC
>CAWUIH010000113.1:0-3308 GCA_963922495.1 uncultured Coxiellaceae bacterium
GGCATTTGGCTACCTTAAGAGAGTCATAGTTACTCCCGCCGTTTACCCGCGCTTGATTGAATTTCTTCACTGTGACATTCAGAGCACTGGGCAGAAATCACATTGTATCAACAACCGTCAGATCCATCACAATGCTTTGTTTTAATTAAACAGTCGGGTTCCTGTGGTTAGCACCAGTTCACTATTAGTTGTTAATCGTTAACGGAAAAGAAACTTTCTTACAAAAGTTTAACTCTCATGTTGTCGCCCATAAGAAGCTATAGACCTTCCGATTACGACTCTGAATCAACACCAGCAGTCTCTAACACCAAACAGCTTCTTCCATGAGCCCTATAACCCAACCTAATGAGCCATTCCTTATCGCAAACTTACAGAACCATTTTGCCGACTTCCCTTACCCACTTTATTCTATTAACCAGAGGCTTTTGACCTTAGAGACCTGATGCGGTAATCAATACGGATAAAATATGATCGCAAATATATTCACAGTTTTTTACGAAACGTCCAAAGTGTACCATACATCGCGAAATGCACAATGCTTTTAATGATCTATAATCCGATCTCAAGGCAAACTTATTCCATGATCATAGAACTTTCAATAAGAGTAGAGATCTCCTATAGGAACTTCAGCCGCAGTAACCAAGTTTTGTTGCGTTACCGCTTCAACGCCACAATAAGTAATTCAGGAATATTAACCTGACACCCTTTTGATAAAGACATTAAAACTGCCCTTGAAATAATTACAATTTGTCTTAGGACCGGCTAACCCATGTCCAACTGCTGTTGACATGGAACCTTACTCTACCTCAGCATTCATAATTCTCAGATGAATATTTGCTACTAACACCAAGATCTGCACTAACCACTGCTCCATTAAAGCTTGCGCTTATAACTTCAAAACAACCGCTCCACCCCCCTACTTACTGTCGTCTATATCACTTACGTCAGTAGCGCAGTTTTAAAGATTCGCTTGAGCGCCATCCATTTTCGGGGCTGATTGATTCGGCAGGTGAGTTGTTACACACTCCTTAGCGAATTTCAACTTCCATGACCATCGTCCTGCTGTCCAAATCAAGTAACACCCTTTATGGTATCAGAATAAGCGAATACTTTAGCTTCTTAACTACCCGTCTGGAACATCCCACATTGCCAGTTCTGCTTACCAAAAGTGGCCCACTAAGAGATCACATTCAATGCGACACTTCACATAAGAAAGCATCGCCTCACACCCATTTAAAGTTTAAGAATAGACCGAGATTGTTTCAATCCCATGAGCTCTAATCATTTGCTTTACCTCATGTAACTTACAACGCACTCTAGCTATCCTGAGGGAAACTTCGGAGGGAACCAGCTACTAGATAGTTCGATTAGTCTTTCGCCCCTATACTTGTATCCAACGAACGATTTGCACGTCAGTATCGCTTCGAGCCTCCAACAGAATTTCTCCTGACTTAACCCTGCACAAGTATAGTTCACCATCTTTCGGGTCCCAGTATACATGCTCTTGCTAGGTAAAAACACTGCCCGCGATACAATCATTATGACACGATGAACACGATCTAAGTTACCTGTGTAAAGGAATTTTAACTTTTCAAATACTTGCACCAATACTAGACTCCTTGGTCCGTGTTTCCAGACGGGTCGGATCAGAATAAATAAAAGCATATATACCTCACTCTGAGCAGCCAAAAATTTATAAATTATATCTTTAATAAGAGTATAAATTAGATGATATTTTCTCAAAGAAATGTTCATTAACTTGATCCGCTTTCTACCAACATGTTCGCATACTGTTTAACTCTCTCTCCAAAGTTCTTTTCATCTTTCCCTCACGGTACTTGTACGCTAAAGGTCTCTCACCAATGATAAGTCTTTTATGAATATCACCACAAGCTTCGAGCTCTATTACCAAAGAGCGCTACTCTAAGACATAGTTGAAATCAACTCCTGATATATCAACATACGGGCAACTAACCCACTCAGATCTCATATTTGATTGAGATTGTTGAAATCAAGGGGTACCCAACTAACAAAACTACAAGTTACAATCCATATATAATAGATTTATGGATTAGACTACTTTCCTTTCATTCGCCATTACTTAAAAAGTCCATTTTTGATTCTATTCCACTGCCTATTAATATGTTTAAATTTGGCAGGTTCTCTTACGTGAAGCTGAGTACAACACACAAAGGGAAAATCGGATATATAATCTAATTTCCAATATTTTTGAAGAATATCATCGATCACTTGCACAAAGTTTCCAATCTGTAAAAGACAGCTCTGTACGCGAACGACTACAGTAGCATGTTCTAATACTATGTTTCAACATTTGTTAAAGTTTTGGTAGAGCGATGTATGGATATTTCTTACAGAAACTATGAAGTTGCTAAATTCTCAACATAGAATAGACCAGATCAGAGTACAATATATACTCACCAACCGAAAATTCATGTATCACCACAAACTTTGTCTTGTGATAGACTAAATATCTAAAACTCAGATCCGCATATCGTTTAACAATGTTATGTAGATAAAAATTATGTTCGAAAACTGAATGATTCACTAGATTCTGCAATTCATATGAGATTTCGCATTTTGCCGCGTTCTTCATCGTTGTGCGAGCCAAGAGATTCGACGTGGACAGATTCATTTTATATGTAATGGTTATTACCGATATGTCTGTGGATATCACTAAAACAAAAAGTAAAATTAACATAATACACAATTTAAAATAGTTATATGTTAGCATCTGAGAGAATCTCATGTGCAAGTTATCGATAATGATCCTTCCGCAGGTTCACCTACGGAAACCTTGTTACGACTTCTCCTTCCTCTAAATAATCTAGTTTGCAAATTTTAAAATATCACAACAATCTTTGCGCAAGATAGCCGTCACTCCAATCCACTCACCAACTCATCCAATCGGTAGGAGCGACGGGCGGTGTGTACAAAGGGCAGGGACGTATTCAGTGTACGTTGATGACATACACTTACTAGGTATTCCTAGTTTACACGTTAAAATTTCAAAGCGTGATTCCATATAAAGAACAGTTTTAAGATTCCACAGCCCTTTTCGAGCTAAGTTGAACAAACTCATTTACTCTCCTATTGTAGCCCGTGCGCTGCCCAGAACATCTAAGGGCATCACAGACCTGTTATTGCTACCAACTTCCAGCAATTTAGGCAAAGCCAGTCCTTCTAAGAAGCATCAATTTTGAAAATAAAAATTACTGCTATTTAGCAAATGATAGTCTCGTTCGTTAACGGAATTAACCAGACAAATCACTCCACCAACTAAGAACGGC
>CAWUIH010000114.1:0-3297 GCA_963922495.1 uncultured Coxiellaceae bacterium
AAATCCTTTTTATTGAAAGTCACTATTGCATCAGCACTACCACTGACAGCGAGTTCTAACACCATATCATCGTTAGAATCAGTTAATTTGGGTCTCCATATCCAATAAATTATAGCAAATTAGTTGAAACCATGTCTATGAATCACACAGATCATGTTTGCCAACAGGTGATTAAAGCGAATGATTTTTTTCTGATTTGGCCTCATATTGTCACTAATAGGCCCCAAAGTAGAGTCTTTCCGTTTAACGTCACGGTTGATCGAAATCTGACTTACTTGCTTAGGCTAATTTCTGAGGTATTTTCTTCGATCCACGTCTCAATAAATTTTTTCATCTCTTCGTTACCATGTTTCATGGCCCAACCGACAGGTGTTCGACCACTATTATCAGATACGTCTAGTTTAGCGCCACGTGTAGCAAGCCACCGTAACATTTCTAAATCATTTGCTTCTGCAGCGATGATTGCGAGTGTTGATCCAAGGTCATCTGTTTTATTAACGATCTCTTGAATCTGTTCTTTAGAGTTACCTTGTTCAATCACTTCTTTAGCTACGCTCACAGAATTATTTCTTAACAAATCAAACAGTTGTGAATTATCGCTAATTTCATGTAGAAGTGATCGCTGCCACTGTTTCAACTCTTCTGTTTTGTGCAGTTCCTTGCTTTCTCTATTAGAATTAGACGAAAACAGGCCGCCAACGCCAGCTAATAGTTTTATTTTTCTTCGCATCTTATTTTCTCCGGTTATTTTATTGAAAATAACTGTTTTAATATTAATCTTAACATTAATGCTCTAATACCCCTAATTTTAAATAGAAGGTCCCGAAGCTGCTGTGTCTTGGGTATCCAAGGCATTTTGAGCCTCACTAACACGCGCTTGTGCTCGTTGCATCAATTCCGGCACCTTGCAACCAAAAAGCCTTTCTGAGAGTTCATTGCCTCTTTCGGTATTTTTAAAGTTTTCAGTTATCATTACTAGGTGTTCAGGATGATTTTTTTCCACCTCCCTGTAAAAGTTCTTAATTACGGCATCATCAACTTCAGGATCGGATAACTCCAAAAGTTGAGCACGTGCTATGGAATCGTCATAATCGGTTGAACCAGTATGATCAACAAGGTGGCCTGTGTATTTCTTTATCGCCCCCAAGTAACACGGATAGTTACAATCTGCATCTCCAACCGGCACGGAAACCGACTGTATCAGTTCTTGTTGTTTTTTTGTCATCGGCGTTTCTTTCTGTGTCTTCCAAGATTGATTAACCGCCAAAATAACGTTTCCAGTTAAACGATATGCCTGACGTTGTTCCATACAAGCAGGGTAAACGGTTTTGTTCCCAGAAATCTTTTTCTCTGTAGTTAACCCTATTTTTTCGAGGGCAACTGCAAACACTTTTGAATAAGGTGAGTTCCTATTAATTTTCTCAACTTTCTCCCTTTGTCCTTCTACATAATAAATATGATCTTCCTTCAAGTGATCGTTTCCATGCTCACGACACCAATTTAAATGTGTCTCTCTTAAAACCGGAATCAATTTACTCCCAGGTGCAGTGTAAACAATTTTATTGTGTGCTGACACATAAGTGTTTGAGTAATAACTGGCATTCATCGCGACATCGTCTACTATACTCCCAATTGCATCAACACTCTGCTCATAACCGAACGTTTCTTTGTATAAGCGATCAAAACTGAATATCAATATATTACTGTCCAATTGCAAGTGTCGTCGTACTTCATTTTCAGGACATATTATGGCATGAGTTTTGATCATGTCAGCATTACTCCCTCTAGCAATTAGACTTTCTAAATATCCTTTTTCTTCGGTAGTTAGGCTTTTTTTATTATAAAAATCTTCCAGTATTACACCTGACTCTTCGAGAGATGATAGTTCATCAAAAAATTTCTCTTTTGCCGTAAGGTATTCACTATTTGTGTAATTGCTACCTTCTTGCCAGTCTGGTATCATGTAGACTGAGACCACGAATCGTGGTGGAGTCCTATCCATATTCCTTGCGATAGCTGTAAGATTCTTCTTGATTTTCCTGATATTCTCCATTTGCGCTAAAGCTGCCGGATGAAAATCTGTGCGTCTTCTTTGTATACTATATAAGCCAATAGTCACTGTATCGCGTCTTGCTTCGAGGTAATCATCATAATATTTTTTACCTATTGCTAGTGTTGGTGCTAAAAAGACAGTGCTTATTTTAAGTGGATTCTGCCGTAGCATCATCCAAATACGATTAAACATATGTAACTCACCTTAAACTTAAATATCTTCAAAAATTCCACATAATAAATTCCTAAGTTTCATTATACTTTTAATACATTAAATAATTATTAAATTAATTAATTTGGGAACAATATAATTCTTGTATGTAACAAAATATGTTAACGGTATGATTTTATTTCTATAAATTGGAACCATTAGCCCCCTCGCTTTGAGGTAGATACTTAAGATAAGCTTATAGTAATGCTCTGAGTAAAAAGTTATCTACTGCCAAGAACCTTACGGCGAGTTTACACAACACAATAAATTATTTATGATGAGTCGACGAGAAACTAGTTCGTACTTAACAGTTAGCCACAAAGCCAAGAAAGACGCTCATCTCACGTGTGAAAATGATCAGAAATCACACTGTTTGAAACGCTCAAAATCGGGTATTTTGATAGGCGATATGCAGTATTAGAGAACACTGGCCAATAATCGCCAAACTTAATGTGAGAAGGTATAGGATGCGTCACAGCTGTTATAAAGGTGGAAGCGATAATTCGATAATTTTGCATTTTTGCCCAACTTGCGCTACTCATCTATACGCTTACCCAACGGAGTATAAAGGCAAAGTTGTTGTTAGGGCTAATGCTTTAAATAATGAAAATTTCAAACCACAGCAAGCTATATTTACTGATACAGCATTTGTTTGGGATAAGCCTCTTGTAATAGAGAATTGCTAATAATGGAAAAAATTAATCTAAAAATCCTAGAGCCAAGCATCATAACTGTTCCAGAAACAAAGTTTGTTGCAAAAAGGATTACAATGTCATTTTTTCAAGATGAGACGCACAAGCTTTGGAATAGTTTTGGTCCACGGATTAAGGATATTCCTTATAAAATAGGTAAAGATAAATATTCCATTCAAATATTTCCTGATACGGACTTTTTTAAAAACTTTAATTCGACACGTATATTCAAAAAGTATGCAGCAGTGAATGTGAGCGGTTATGGTGATTTACCAGATGGATTAGAAAGAGAGTCTTCATTAAACTGTGTCACCAGTTTTTCATAACCCTACATTTAATCGA
>CAWUIH010000115.1:0-3105 GCA_963922495.1 uncultured Coxiellaceae bacterium
CAGTGAAGTTGCCAATGCAAGAATGTCTGATATCAAGCAAATTCGTGGTAGATGGTGGATTAAAATTACTGGTAAAGGACAAAAAATAAATCAGATCCCCATCAATGATTGCTTTTTAAAAGCTTTAATTCGTTATCGCGAATTTTATTGCTTACCGAGATTGCCTATGCCAGATGAAGAGAATGGCTTGTTTATGGGTATCACAGGCTCAGGCTCAGTAAGCGGCAATATGATTTATCGATTGGTTAAAAAAATATTTTTAGATTGCGCAAAATCACTAGAAAAAACAAGCCCAGAATTTTCGGAAAAACTAAAGCAAGCATCAACACATTGGTTGCGTCACACATCAATTACGCACCAAGCAGATGCTGGCATTGAATTGCGCTACATCAAGCGTAACGCACGCCATGAAAGCGTTGAAACAACGATGTTATACCAGCACGCTGAGGAAGAAAAATGGCATGATGCAATGTCTAAACATGAAGTATAGGCACAACAGTTTGCTGAAAAAATAAATCAAAGGATTGCGCAGTGAAAAAGATATTTCAAAAATCAGGTTGCAACCCTTATGATAGAAAACAAAAAAAGAATCGACTTATTATCTCCAGTAGAAATCGAGGATTTATATTCACGACCAACATTCAATGATGAAGAGCGGTTTCTTTATTTCACATTGAATAAAGAAGAAATTAGCAGTGCAATGAATTACTCAAATGAACGAACGCGATTGTATTTTATTCTGCAACTTGGTTATTTCAAAGCAAAGCAAAGCAACGCTTCTATTCATTCAGCCTTGATGAAGTTACAGAAGACGCTAAATACATTAATGAAATTTATTTGGATAAAAAATCCATAATATCAGGAAAAATATCGCGTGAGTACATCAGAAATCAGAAAGAGGATATTTTAAAATTATGTGATTACAAGCGGTTTTCAGATGAAAACGAAAAAGAAATCACACAACACTTATGCGGTTTACTAAAAATTTATCCCAAATCGCATAATGCACTACGCCAATTAATCGTTCATTTTAATCAGTGCGATATTATTCTTCCAAAATATCGCACACTGCAGAATTTATTTACCAAGGCGTATCGCATAGAGAAAAAGCGCCTGGACGATGTTATGTTATCAATGCCAGATTACATACAAAGCAAGCTACAAAATCTTATCAAAAATGATGATGGTTTGACCGAACTCAACATAATACGCTCTGATCAAAAAGACTTTCAATATACAGCGGTAAAATTAGAAGTAGAAAAATCCAACAAAATAGCTGATCTATATCAGTTTGCTAAATCATTTATTCCAAAAATGGAAATATCTAAAAACGCTGTGAAATATTATGCTGATATTACAGAACAATATGCACCGTTTAGGTTAAGAAAATTATCACAGCCCAGACAATGGTTGCATTTAATTTGTTTTGTATCCCATCGATACCAACAGTTGGCGGATAACCTCATTACCAGTTTTATGTATCATGTTCGCAATACTATGTCTGGTGGCAAAGTATATGCTGAAACAGCGCAGATAGAACATAGCTCAAATCTTGTAGTCGATTTTCCAAAGCTAGCTGAATTTTTAAAGTGGTTTCCAGAGCAAAAAAACAGGCCGAATATCACTTATACTACGTTAAGTGAAGAAGCATATAAAATTCTTCCAGAAGAGCAATTTATACCACTATCTGAATTAATTTCGGGTAATGCCTTTGATAAAAAAGCAGCAAAATGGCAATTTTATGGTAAGTCATCTCGTTTATTTGCACTTTATCTACGACCTATTTTAACTGCCGTTGATTTCACCTATTACGAGAACGAACATCCAATAACAGATATGATCAATGTGCTTAAAACACATTATGAAGCTGGAAAAACACCGACGTCACTTAAGTTATGCGATGATTTGGGATTAACAGTTCCAAAAGGTATGTTGAAATACTTGAAGAAAAACCCTGATGACAAGTATCTTGATCCGCACCGATTTGAGTTTTATGTTTACTATAAAATGTATCATCACTTGGATAAAGGAAGATTGTTCTGTAATGACAGTGTTTCATATTGTGATTTAGAATGTGATTTGGTGCCTGAGAAGGTCGTTGATGATGTTGAAGCAATTGCTAAAAAGTATGGTTATCACAAGATTCCCATTTACTGTGAGGCGCATTTGGATAACATGCTAAAAAAATTGGATGCTGCGTGGGATAGAACAATCAAAGGGATTAATACAGGCGAAAATACAGGTATCAATATCAAACTTGAAAACAACGTACCAACGTGGACTTTGAGTTACGATACCAGTGATGAATTAGACACTCAATTTTTAAGTGGATTACCAAAAGTTGAAATACCCAATCTTATTAAATTTGTTGGTGATACTATTGGTATGTGGGATAAGTTTACACACAATAAAAGTCTCTATATTAAACGAAAAAATGCAGATCCTGTGTATCTAAACGCAGGTATTCTTACAGAAGCCTTTGGATTTAGCATAGAACAAATGGCAGAGATATCTGATCTGAATTACAATACACTGAAATCAACACGTGAAGATTTTTTTAACGTAATCACACTATCTGATACAAATGATGTTGTTGCTGATTTCATTCGTGAATTACCCATATTTAAAATGTGGGATTTAATTGACAATCAAACACTGGCAGATGCAGATGGGCAAAAGATTCCTTCAACCAATAGCACCATTCAGTCTCGCTACTCAAAAAAGTTTTTGGGTAAAGGGAAGGGAATTTCAATATACACATTGCTTGCCAATTTTGTTGCAGTTAATGCGACAAATATAGGTCCAAATGAATACGAAGGACACTCACTTTATGATATGATCTATGGCAATAAAACTGATATCACCATTGATATGGTAACAGGTGATGGGCACTCAAAGAATAAATATAATTTTGTGTTTTTGGATTCTATTGATGTTGACTACGTACCAAGCATCAAAAATATCAGAGAAGCCGCAAATAATTTGTATTCTGTTAAAAGCCCTGATCGCTATAACGGGATACTAATACCAAAAGATAAAATAAACGTTGATCGAATAAAAACGGAAAAAAGAGCGATATTGCGCGTACTGTTATCGCTGTTAATG
>CAWUIH010000116.1:0-2824 GCA_963922495.1 uncultured Coxiellaceae bacterium
TCCCCGATAACGCCGCCACCGCGGCAAACAACATCCCCCCAAACCAAATCTTTAAATCTCGTTTCACCACTTCAATCTTAATCGTTAAATCTTTTCTGACATTTTCAATATCTATTTTTAATTCTTTTCTGACATTTTCGATTTCAGTCGTGAGATCTTTTCTAACATTTTCAATTTCAACGCGTACTTTTTCAACTTCAACCATCAAATCTTTTTTAACGGTTTGAATTTGGAGTTCAAGGCTTTTTTCAACTTCCTTTAAATCCCGTTTACTCACCAATTGATCTTGAACAATTGACAAGAATGTCTCGGCCTGCACTTCGGCCTGTTCCTGCGTAAACCCCGCCGCCACCAGTTTTTTGGCATAACTTAACGTATCAAACGGTATCGGATCTTTTTTCTGTGGTTGGGCCATGCGTGTTTTCCAGTTGAGAATCGGTCAAATCATCGTATCCATGGCTATCATACTATTGTGTCGACTTTTGCGAAGGATACGATACTCATCACTATAGATGATATCAAAACCGCTCTCTCAAGAAAACCCACACACTTAGCTTATCAGTAGTAAATTTTAAATAATATTAAATATCAATTGCTTAAAAATCAAATCCTTAAACATGCTTCTTTTCCAGATTCTGTTTCCTCGACAGATGTCGGTGAAACGAGGCAAACTTTTACATATTATTTTGGCTTCTTTTTCTTCACCGAATATTTAAACTTAACGACTGCTAAATTAAGTTCAATGCTGGCTTCTGATTCTGATGTGTCTAGGTCTTCTGGTACGATTAAGTCCGATATTAACTCACCTGTTCTATGCATAAGTTCCTGATGTTTAGGGGTGTTCTCTTTAACTGTTGGGATTTTCTGGATCGTTTTTGTGATCTCCTTGACCTTACTAAATGTCTCAATGATTGAGAGGGTTGTTTTTGTTGCCTTCGGGCTTTTCAGGATGGTGGCCAACATGTACAAGCCTTTTTCTGTAAAGGCTTTTGGTGGCTTAACTTTACCACCTTTTGTTGAAGTCGAAAATTTCGACTTCAATAGTTCCCATTCGTCAGCGGTTAAACTGATCAGATAACCTTCTGGAAATTTGTCTGGGTTATTTTTAACGGCTTCATTGATTCTTTTGGTTTCAACGCCATAGAGTTGTGCTACATCGCTATCCAAAATGACATTTTTATATCGAAGTAAGATAATTTTGCTCTCAACCTCTTCTTGTTTTACCTGATGCGCTTGTACCGACTTCTTGTTCATTAGCGTGAACCAATTTATGGCTTATCAAAAGTAAATTTCAATGAATGTTGTAAAAACACGGATTTGTTCTGAATAGCTTCCGCAAAGCTTTGCGATAAAAGCATGCAGTAAAGGTCTGGACGAAAAATTCCCTCTCGGTGAACCATTCTTTTTTCACGTTCAGTTAAAAAATCCAGCGGTGCATCTTTTTCTACAACCCCGTTTTTCTCGTTAAAATAATCAATCGCTCGAACTCAGTTGCTTTCAGAGTGCTCTTTATCTAAATCGAGCACTTTTAATACTTCAAATAGATTATCTTCTTTTGCTTTTTTGTATTGCCGCTCAATTTCGTCACAATAAAGAGCAAATTCAACGTCATCATACTGCCGCTGATCGTCGCGATATGAATTATTGCGTTTTGTTACCATTGAATGCCTTCTTCATCATTAAGCGCTGATTCTACCATAGCTTTCCAGAGGTGAGCGTAATTTAACTGCCATACTTGGTGTGTCGGTAGTTGCAAGCTGATACCGTTAGTTAAGATAGCATACTACATTACCCGTCTCAGTATCTAAGTTCCGGCGGATACCAATAACAGCGTTACCGCCTATAGAGGCCGCCCTTGTTTTCATTGCTTTTCTAATGTTTTGTTCCGAAATAGGTATGGCCATAAAGTTATGTGCATTGGCATTAACTCGACCTATGATTTTGTACTTGTGGTTTGGTTTTTTGTTGTCATAGTAAAGCGCAACGGTTTTAGGGTCGGTTGGCTTGTAATGGGTCTTTGTGGTTTTCACAACTTCACTGCTAGAGAAAGCGTGTGCTACTGAGTTTTCAGCGCCTTTCATTGATGTGGTTGAACAACCGGATAATATCAGCATAGCTGCTGCGGTTGTTACCAAAATTAATGATTTTGAGATACTCATAAATACCCCTACTAGTTTTGGTTAATCGATAGATAATACCGCGACACCTAAGCCGATGATACCGGTTATCATAAGATGCTCATAGAAGGTTTTATTGAAATGCAGCAAGGTCTGATCTGCGCCTAGGCTGTGTGCGATGGTGCCGCCCACAATGAGCGCCAAGAATGGTAAAAGCAATCCTCTAGTGGCTGACTTGATGATTTGAATGGCTGCAAATATCTGAATGCCCATCGCGAAATAGCTTTGGTATTTCCTGAATCCAGCCATATCGACTTCATTGAATATGTAAAAAAGCGCGATTCCAGCAATCAATAAGGCGATGATATTACCAATGATGGGTCGCAGAGAAAGCATGCCTCGAATTCTGCCAAAGAGCAAGTCGAAGAAAGGGTCATGGCGGCGCTTCGTTTTTAATACTTTATCCGTATCAGGCAATTGCATTGATCCATCGAACTCGGTTGGGGTATTGGCGGCTTTATAGGTGATATCATGCAGATCGCGCTTTAGACGGTCGTATTCTGCTTTGCGTTTTGCCTCTGCAATCTGTGATTTGAGCAAGCTTAAATCTTGTTCAGTTGGGAGTGCTGCTTTTTCCATCTTTATCCTTTTCGTATCCCATAAATTCCGCTTTTCCGATGGATTGGTATAGCGTTTGTGTTGCGGGT
>CAWUIH010000117.1:0-2824 GCA_963922495.1 uncultured Coxiellaceae bacterium
CACGCAGTGTGATAAGCGATATGCGGAACTGAAAGACGCGCTGCAAGCGTTTCATAAACAGTGGCATGCGCTTGCTTGATCAAATCGATTGGGAACTCACTTGCGTGGAGGGTGCCTTGTTTGATGATTATGACTCGATATAAAAAAACTGCGTGTTTGTTTTTCCACATATTGTATTTTGGACTACTGACCTCTTATGCTGATTTATCATCCAATCAATTATTGAACTTTGATATATTAGAATAGCCATTGATCTCATATTTTTTTGCACCCAGCACTTGATGGCGTTTAATTTCCAGTAAAGAAAATACTCCTGAGTTTGCTTTAGTTGTGGCAAGTACTTATGAGAAATCAATAAGTCGACTTAACTCTTATGTGAAAGATATTGACACAAAAATAGTCAATTATTTGTCATTTATTGATTTATTTTTGATCAAAATCTTTTTATTTTGAGTATAATTTGACAAGCTATTCATTTCCTGAGTAAATGTATGCTATCTTAAAGATAGCTAATTATATTAATAATATTTATATGTTATCAGACACTCTATTTAAGAATAACTTAAATTTAACCTTTACAGTTATGATTTTTTGATTAAAGTGTAATCTTTTTTTTACGTTAAATTTCTAAAAATTCCTTTGAGGTTTACCATGAAAATATGTTTTATCGGATCTGGTTGGTATGGCATTCAAGGTGCTATTCATTTTGCATCCAAAGGGCATAATGTAACTATTTTTGAAAAAAACACCGACATATTGTACGGCACATCCGGAAAATTTGGTATTCGCTTGCATGCGGGGCCACATTACCCTCGATCTAAAGCAACGCGACTCAGTTGTCGAAAAGGGTTAGAAGAATTCAAGGCCGCTTATCCTAATTTGCTCAATGAGCATAAGTACGCTATTTACGGTTTAGGCAATCAAGATGCAGACGGCAAACCATCAAAAGTGACCAAGGAGCAGTTTGAAAAAGTTTGTAAAGAATTCAAGGGAGCCTCACAGATTGACTATAAGGAACATGGATACCAAAACCTTCTCGTTGCTTACGATTTACCTGAACCAAGTATCGTGCTTGGTGAAAAATTGAGAATCTTTTTCAAAGAGCGCCTTCAGAAACTGAACGTTCGAATCAAATACAACGCGGAAGTCACTTCGATATGTAAAATTAATAACAGTCTGGTAGTCAAATACGGTAACGTTTCTGAAAGGTTCGACAAAGTTGTCAATACTACGGGATATCAATCTTTGTTGCCTATTTCAAACCGTTTGCCCTTCCGCATGAAAATTGTATATCAACCTTGCCTTGCTCTATTCTACAAAGAAAAGAGCCGACCACAAGCTAACCAAAAACCGTTTTCTTTTATCGTCATGGATGGGTGGTTTCCGTGTATTATGCCCTATGACGATAAAAAGAATACTCCTATTAATTATATACTCACACACGGCAAGTATACTATATTAGGTTCCTACGATAACCCCAACAAAGCCAAAGCGGTACTAAAATTCATTTCTAAACACGAAATATTAGAGATTAAGAAAAACTGTGAACGTGAAATCAACAGATTTTGGCCTAAATTTACTCAAAAATTTGATTATTTTAAATATGAGGGATCTGTTCTCGCAAAAATGAGAACAGATAAGGAGTTTCGTAGTGCTGTCGCTTTTGCGCATAAAACAACGGGTATTATTTATAATTTTCCTGGAAAAATAAACAATATATTTGATATTGCTCGTGAAACTGAAAAATTGGCACTGGATCTTGAGTTAGAAACAAAAGGAGAGTTTCAGTACTGTAAAGATGGTCTAGTAAGTCACTCCCTGTCTGAAATGATAGAAGCACCTCATGATTTGTCGCGGAGTACTTGTGACATTCAACGCGAGGCTATGGGTAATGCAGTAGTTTTTCCTGATTTCCCATTAATTTTCGGTGAACGATTAATCTTTGCCTATATTTTAGCAAAAACTGTGTTCACTCTCCAAGATTTTTTTCCTGAAAATGATATCATGAAACATCTCATATTGATTATTGCATTCATGATTACTCCCACTACGTTCAACCTCATTAAAAATTTTTCGCCTAATAGATCTGATGATTTGTTTTGGAATTCGAAGTTTTTTAGTAAAGGTGTACAAAAAGAAACCAAATCTTATGATAATCACAATTACGTTAGTGAGTTTCAGATGTAATTCTCATTCATACCACCAGATAATCAAGAAAATAATTCTATAATTATAGTGGATTAGTGTAATTAAACTTTATAAAAAGGTTGACTACATTATTTCCTTGTATATAATTTAAATTATTAACAAAATTCTTAGTCATTAAGTTATGTCAATATTATCAATAGAGAAAATTAAATGAATTTTTTAAATGAAAGCAATATGATATCTTCACTGCTTGAACAGCTCCCCTCTCAGGTTTTTTGGAAAGATTTGCATGGTGTGTATTTAGGCTGTAACAATGCTTTTGCTCATTCAATAGGTTTATTCTCAGTTGAGGATGTTATTGGAAAAACTGATCATGATTTACCTGTTTCTAAAAAAGATAGCGAAAGATTTTTACTTGACGATCAGGAAGTCATAAAAACTAAAAAGCCTAAATTAGCTATTGAAGAGACTCAAACGCTTGCTAATGGAAACGAAATTTTCCTACTTACAAACAAAACCCCTATTCTAGATAAACAAGGTGATGTCATTGGTGTCTTAGGGGTCTACACTGATATTACTGACCTGAAAAAAGCAAAAATTAATGCTGAATTGGCCAGTCGCGCCAAATCCGAATTTATTGCGAATATGTCGCACGATATCCGCACCCCAATCACCG
>CAWUIH010000118.1:0-2820 GCA_963922495.1 uncultured Coxiellaceae bacterium
CATGGCCGAGGATTAATTTGTCTACCAATGCTTGAAAAGGATTTTCAACGTTTGGATATTCCGATGATGCCGCAGCGTAATAGCGCTCGTTTTCAGACTGCTTTTGGAGTCTCATTTGAGGCAGTTGAGGGAGTGACTACCGGTATCTCGGCTGCTGATCGTGCGCAAACCATCTTAACAGCTATTTGTGAGGACACTGGGCCACGAGATATTGTGATGCCTGGACATATGTTTCCACTCAAGGCACGATCCGGTGGTGTGATGCAGCGAGCTGGTCATACTGAGGCAAGTGTTGACTTAGCGCGTTTGGCGGGTTTAAAGCCAGCCGGAGTATTGTGTGAAATTTTAAATGACGATGGCACAATGGCGCGTTTACCACAACTGATTGAATTTGCACAGTGCTTTAAGCTGCCACTGATTAATATTCAGGATTTAATTACTTATCGTGTACACCAGGAAAAAATGATTACCGAGACTTCCTCAGCTACGTTGCCGGTCAAACAGGATACCCGTTTCATCGTTAAGGTGTTCAGTAGTGATATCGATGGTAGTGAACACATGGTGTTGATAACACCGAATCTTGACCTATCAAAGCCATGTTTGGTGCGTATTCATTCCGAGTGTCTGACAGGTGACGTATTCGGTTCCGCACGCTGTGATTGTGGTCGCCAATTAGATGAAGCATTGCATAAAATTTCTATTGAAGGTGGTATTATCGTGTATTTGCGTCAAGAGGGTCGGGGCATCGGCCTGGCGAATAAAATTAAAGCATATGCGTTGCAAGAGCAAGGAATGGATACGGTGGAAGCAAATCATCAGCTCGGTTTTGAAGCGGATATGCGTGACTATGGTTATGCTGCACAAATGTTGTTGCAATTGGGCGCTGAACGCATCCGTCTATTGACCAATAATCCCGATAAAATAACAAGTTTAGAACGATATGGGATTGCAGTTTTAGAGCGACTTGCTCACGAAGTTGCGCCAAATCGTAATAACATTCATTATCTGAGAACAAAACATCGAAAAATGGGGCACTTGCTGTCACAAGTGGCTGAGAAAATATGACATCAACATTATCTACTAATATCGCAATTGCTGTTGCTGAGTTCAATCACAAAGTAACAGGCCAGTTATTGCAAGGTGCGCTGAATCAGGCCCAATCTTTGGGGTTACCAACGCCACAGGTTGTACATGTGCCAGGAGCTGTTGAGCTCCCTTTAGCAGCACAAAAGCTTGCAAATAGCGGTAAATTTGCAGCGGTTATTTGTCTAGGAGCAGTGATTTATGGTGAAACTGATCATTATGACTATGTTTGTCAGCAGGTGAGTTATGGTTGTCAGCGAGTGAGTTTAGATACGGGTATTCCAGTTATTTTTGGAGTGTTAACCACACAAACTGCAGAGCAAGCGTTTGCCCGTTCCGGGGGTGAAAAGGGTAATAAAGGTTCTGAAGCAATGGAGGCGGCGATTAAGATGATCAACGCGTCGAGGGCAATTAAGGAATTTACTTATGGATGAACCACACCCTGCATTCCAGGTGATTTCACAATGGTTTCGTCGTAACTTTTCTAATCCTGATGCGCTGGCATTAGTTTTTACTTTTTTACTGGCTTTTTTGTTGTTTAAGTTCCTCGGTGAATATCTCATTCCAGTGTTAATCAGTATTGTGATTGCCTATTTACTGACATTTCCAGTTAGAGTTCTTAAAAGATGGCGATTTCCACGACTACTGTCGGTGATCATTGTCTACTTGTTATTCTTGGGAGTGTTTTTAGCTGCTATTTTCGGTGTTATTCCGTTAATGAGCAAACAATTAATGAGTTTAGTGCGTGAAATTCCCCATGCAATCGGTAAAACGCAATTGTGGTTATTGGATATGGCGCACCGTTATCCAAAAATTTTTCCAGCAGATCCATTGAATAGTACGGTGGTTTATTTGAAAGACCGTTCCGCACATATTGGTCAATTAGCGTTAAGCTTCTCGTTGGCGACTATCCCAGGGATCATTCAAACATTATTGTATCTAGTATTGGTACCATTGATGGTATTTTTCTTTTTAAAAGACGGTAAGCAGATTACTCAGTGGTTGAGCCGTTTCTTACCTAAAAGACGTAGTTTATTGCTACGTATTTGGAGTCAGCTGCGGGTGAGCATGGGAGCTTATGTGCGTGGCCGTTTTACGGAAATCGTAATTGTTAGCGTGATCAGTGTAATTGTGTTTGAATCACTTGGTCTAAATTATGCGGTATTGCTTGGTGTGTTGTTGGGCGTTTCTGTAATTATCCCCTATATTGGTGCGATTATCATTACCATACCGATTACTATTGTAGGTTTGATGCAATGGGGCTGGTCAGCACACTTTGCCTACTTGTTGCTCATATATGCCATTATTATTACCGTTGACGGTAATATTTTGGTACCGCTATTGTTTTCTGGTGCAATGGATTTACACCCTGTTGTGATTATTCTCTCGGTATTAATTTTTGGTGGTATCTGGGGTTTTTGGGGGGTGTTTTTTGCCATACCCTTAGCTACTGTGCTGAAAACGATTTTATACGAATGGCCACAAGTTAAAAATCTACCACAACCGTTTAAATCTGATAATATCGTTAAGTGAAAAGATCTGTAAGGTAGTGACTTTTTCTAGGATAATTTCAGCTGAGCTATCCATTCAAGGCACCATAGGTAATCTCTTGTAAGCAGTCTACTGACAAAATGACATGAAGAATCTGTCAGTTTTGACAGATTCTTCTAAGTCATTGTAACGTAACCTTACGGCGAGTCTGCGCAACCCAATAAATTGTTTGTGATAAACTGACAG
>CAWUIH010000119.1:0-2812 GCA_963922495.1 uncultured Coxiellaceae bacterium
TAATGGGCGTACGAATATCATGCGACATATTCGCAATAAATTCAGATTTGGATTGATTAGCTGCATCCGCTTTATTTTTTTCGCGTATTATAGCTTCTTCCATTTTTTTTCGTTCAGTAATATCGATATAAATACAGAGAACACCACTAACTTTCTTATTTTCATCAAAAATAGGAACCTTACTCGTCAGTAGAGTGATCTTCTTCCCCATTTTATCTGTTTGGGTTTCTTCAATATTTAATTTGGGCTTAGCATAGGTCATAACCTCTTTATCATCAGCACGATAATTTGTTGCTTCAGTGTCACACCAAGGCATATCAAAGTCAGTTTTTCCAATCACCTTCTCGGGGCCTGAAAATCCTGCTGCTTCTGCGAAAATTTGATTACATCCTAAAAAAACTGAATTCCTATCTTTCCAGAAGATATAGTGTGGTAGATTGCTTATTAGGGCTTCGAAATATTGTTTCGTTTGAGTTTTAATCATAAATAACTACTTTGAGAATTTTAAAACTAAGGTGTCATTTGATTGTTTCGATGATGTAGTTCGGCTGTTGTCGAATTTAAATAAACCAAAGTTTTTTAATTCTTCTGAGTTTACACTATACTGTCTTAAAAGCCAATACCCCCCAATGAGTACAATAGGAATTCCTAAGAGAGAATATATAATTAGAGAATTACTAAAATATGACTTTTGCTGTTTTTGTTGATGCTTTGAGGTCCTTTTAAGGGAAGCATTCGGTTTACTATCAAACGGTGGGAAACGCTCTCTGATAGCAGCACAACTTTTTTGTTTAGTTAAACGTGAATGATATATTTCTTCAGCAATTTTTTTGATTTCTTGATCTTTTTTAGCATCCTTTTTTTTAGCCAGTTGCTGCATATTTGGAAGGTAAACTGTTCTCAAGTGAGTTTCAAGCACATTTTCCACCGATCTCGGCAAAAGATCTATTTTTTGACTGTGATTTCTTTTAATATGATTCAATGATTCTTTAATGCGTGCTAAATTAGAAACATTAATAACGTCTCTATCGAGGTATTTAACAACTAATTGACCATTCCTTAAAAAATGCATTAGTTTCATACTGGCATTGACGATTATACCTGCACATGGTAATTTAACACCCAATTCTCTGCGCCTGTGGAAGTCACTCTTAGGATCAAATATATCAACACTACCCATTGTTCTAACAATACCAAACCCAAGCCTTAATGAAGTCACATCCCTTATCGGTGGTAAAAATTCTGCAACCCCAGAAATAATTTTTTTGGCCAATGCTGTTTTATCTTCTTTTGAGCAATTATCGTCTAAATAATCACGATACTTTTCAGGTACCAGAACGTCTGATGAACTATGTATATTGGTGGTAGGTGCATAAGTAATCATACCGGTTCCATCTCCCATATTTGAAAACATGCAAAATGGACCCATACAAAAGAAAATGGAAGGGTGCGTCTTCAGCACTTCAGGCAATTGAAAAGTAACTATTGCCTTTAATCGATTAGTTCTTGATCTCGGTATATACGGAATCGAGATTTGAGATAACAAGTATTCTATATTTTCCCATGTTGCGTTGATAACATGTTTAAAATGATATTCCTTATCATTGTTTTTATTTCTTAAAACATATCTCAATCGATCTGCACTATACTTAATTGACATATGTGCATTCTTAACAATTTTAATTTTAGTATGCCTGTAAACACCATCCAGCAACCTTTGCCTTACTTTAGGCCAATTTAATAGCTCTTCTCTAGTATCCACGATAGTGTCAACTTTGTTAAGGTTTATCACCCTTGAGAATTCATTTTTATCTCTAACTTTATAAAAATCTTTCGGGTCACCAAATAGTTTATTTTCAGGGTCTTTTTTGACCATTTCTTCATAATGATCCTTATAACTCCTGTATGAGTTTAAGATTTGTTTAGTTTCAGATTGAGAATCTTTAGCAATGACATAGATACCATGCCTTCTGTAGTCTGTATCTTTATATCCGAAACCTAAAGAACAACCTGGAAATTCTCTTAGTACTTCAATGGTCGATTCCAAGTAAGTTTCACCGGTTTTGGTATCCAGATAATGAAAGCCGTGACCTGCACGACCTGGAGTGACATTACTTGAAGCTAATAGTAACCCCCCCCTCTGTTCAAAAAGTGTAACTTTGTAACGTCCCGTTTTTGCAAGGGCTAGTGCGGCTCCCACACCTGCAACGCCACCACCAACGATGGCAACATCAGTAATTGTTTTGGGCATAACAAAATTCCACCTAAGTTTTCTAATTATTAAAAGTTTAAGTTTAGCTAGAGATTAGGACATTATACTCTAACATAAGTATTAAAATACGGTTCCGAAAATTATAATTTATACTGGTAATTGCTTTTTTATTAGTCTGTTAAATCAAGGTGCTACCTACACTTCCAATCACCTGCTATTCTAAATTACTATTCCTCTAGCATCAATGATCCTTAGTATGCCTGTTAGTAAATCTAACAGTAGTACCGATTATTTCTTTAACGTCTTTGAGATGATTTATCTTTAATTTAATTAATCAATAGTCTATTTGCTAAATGAATAGCTTGTCAAATTATACTCAAAACAAAAAGATTTTGATCAAAAATAAGTCAATAAATGACAAATAATTGACTATTTTTGTACCAATATCTTTCATATAAGAGTTAAATCGGCTCATTGATTGTTCATAAGTCCTTGGCATGGCGAAAGTAAACCCAAGGAATATTTACCACCAAGAATTAGGCACTATCAAGCCAACGCCTGCCACTGGTCATGAAAGGCTCGTAGTGAGACTTTAATCGC
>CAWUIH010000120.1:0-2726 GCA_963922495.1 uncultured Coxiellaceae bacterium
TTTGGTAAAGCGACTGTGACTGAGATAATCGGAAACGATCGCAATCTGAATCGGGACGGCAGTGGCCGCATCGTTGGGAACGGATGCGGGTGCTGGTTTGACGGGTGTGCTAGCGGGTGCGCGACTCATGGGTCCATTCCTTATGGTTGTGGTTTTTGTGATAGACTGAACTTAAATTATCCTCTCTAGTATGTAAAGCGATTTCTGCCGTATCACCTAACTTAATTATTTCTTAATCACTCAGGGGGGTTACAATGAATGCGTTACATAGCCTAATCACCGGAGTATTGTAACCATGAATCGTTTTGTTCGATGAGCGCATTCAACCAATGTTCCACATAGAACCAATCCCAGCGGTCTGGTGTATGTTTATTAACCGTCTTCAGTAATAACTCATGATTCATATTGATCAGAGAACCCTTTGATATCTGGATCTACTACCGATGCCCTCTTCCGGCATCGCTGTCGGCATTGAGTAATCGCGTCAATGGCTGACTTTCTAGGCCTATAACCATACGAGTCTTGATTAGGATAAGGCTCAATTGATGTTTACAGACGCATCTTTACTACTATTTGTACAATTCTATCCATTACTGTCGGTATCTCCAGGTGCCTCTCACCTCCCGTCTTCTTCGGTATTGCTACCGTTTTAACCGTT
This sequence comes from uncultured Coxiellaceae bacterium, assembly GCA_963922495.1. Taxonomy (GTDB): domain Bacteria; phylum Pseudomonadota; class Gammaproteobacteria; order Coxiellales; family Coxiellaceae; genus CAWUIH01. The sequence goes on from CAWUIH010000120.1 coordinate 659, forward strand.
GGTGGAAAGTAACTTCCTGAAGACATTCAGTTCCATAGCTTGTATAGATTATCCTTGAGCTTAAACTCAAAGCCATGACGCACATAAACAACGTTACTGTTTAACACCTTCAACACCCACATCCTGCAAACGCCTCACCCCAGATAAATATGATCCTGCAAACGTCTCACCTAGTTTAGTAATGAATTATTTAAGAATATTCTGAAACTAATAATTGAAATTCATCAAAAGATAAAATTTCACCAATTTTTTGTTTTTTATGAGATTTAATGAAATTATTAAAAAACCCCTTTACGGCTGGGTGTTCAAGCTTATGTTTTTTATACCAACTTCTAATAATATTATTTGCTTCATTGATATAGTTATCAAATTCCAATAAAAGATCATTATACTCATCATTTTTCAAAGATTTTAAATACTTAGTTATCTTGTTGTTAACATAGTTATCGTAGCGTTTCTCCCTATCTTCCTCTTTTTTCTTTCTCATCAATTCTTGTTGTTCTATGTTTTTGCGCCGATCATCGAGCATTTTCTTACTAGATTTGCTCGGTAAATAATTTTTGCGTAATGCATCTATCAAATAACCAGTTAATCCTCTAATTTTGCCTGCCTGAAAGCTATCGGATTCCACAATCATATTAACTTTTTCTTTTAAATATTTCGCCCCATATTCCCCAATAGCCTTCTGAATCATTTCTTCTGAGAATGAAAAAACTTCCATCAATAATTGACGTAGATCTTTATCAACACTTACAGACTCTCTCTTAAAATTCTCATCTCTTTTTGACTTTGTTAATTTAAAACGTATTTTCACCACTTTTTGATTTTTCCTTTCAATTTCAGCCTCTATATTAATTGATGATATCGCATTCACTTCATTTATAGCTGTATTCAACACTCTTTTCTTAAAATCTTTGAACTTACTATATTTAGTACCCATAACGCCCATCAATTTTCTAAAAAGCTCTAATGGGAACCAAGGAGTCTGAGGTAACCTTTGATATCTAATGCAGTTTTCATAAAGTGCTAAACCATAGCTAGATTTGAATTTCGCCATTAATGTCATATTAATTCTTCCATATATTTCAGGCTGAAAAAGGAGTTCTCTCATGATATGACTATATTCGTATACACAAACACCATTAGCCAATTCAGCTGATGCTAATATCGAACTGGCCTTCCATTTTTTTTCAATACCAGTATCACAGTCGATAATATTCCATTCAACTGCAACAGTTATCAAGCCTAATAAAGCCCTTTTCAGCTTAGCGTAGTCATTACTGTTATAACCAATGAGAGCGCAGACCTCTTTTGCTAGTATTTGAAACCTTGATTGATGGAGTAAAGTAGGATACGCATTAAATAGTAATGCATTAAATAATTTTCGCTGAACTAATGATAAATTATTTGTGCAATGTATTGCATTCACATGTTTTTTTAGTTCAAATTGTTTTTCTTCAAAGACACTTAGATTCATGAATATTCCATTTTGTTATTTCCCTTGACAAAGTTCGGATATCCGAATTTAAAGAAAAGATACACCCAATTCGGATATCCGAATTATATCTCACTAATTTTGATATCCGCTTGCAAAAAGTTGGTCATCTAAAATTTGTTTTATAGAATCACAAAGTGAATCAATATCAATAGAAGAGATAACTTCCTTATTCACCACAATGTTAGGAGCACTTCTCTGATCGTATTTCAACGTAAACAACTTTTTCCCATTTTTAGATTTATATAGTTTGCTCTTTGTCGATTTCTCCTTTTGAAACTTATCAAACTCATTATCAATAAGTCGCTGTAAACGAACAGGAGAAGTGATTGATTTACCAATTTGTGGCGCCAAGTCTAAAACCTTTTCGTAATGTTTTTTAGATTTATTAGTCAAAGAGGCAAGCTTTAATGCAAAATTTTTAGATAGGTTATGAATATCAGGAATTTTTTCGACAATCTCTGCTGGAATCTTAGTAAAAGCCATTAATTCTGTAAAACTGGATGCAGGCATTCTAACAACTCATTGCTGTTTTTTATATCACCAGCAGGATTTTAGCTATCAATTATTCGA
>CAWUIH010000121.1:0-2666 GCA_963922495.1 uncultured Coxiellaceae bacterium
CATCGCTATCGTGTTATCGAATTTACAGCCAAAGATGTCGACATTAGCCAACTCATTCCTCAACAAGGGTTGCACGTGCCCGAACGCGCCAAGGATACCATCGTGGGTATTTTGCAAAGTCCGCATAGCACGATTCGTATCAGCTCGGATCTGAATGCGGCAAACGTGCCGAGTATCGCCGGCGATCCACGGTGTTGCCTGCAACTGTTACCGATTGATCAGGGGCTGACAGTGAACCTGTGGGTCAAACCGTTTGGCGAGCAAGGCCCGTATTGTCGACCGGGAGCGGGGCGTGAAACTATATCAGCTGTGATTAACGTGGACGATCACGCACAGCGCCAAAGAGCAGTGCGTGATCTTGCTAAAGAGAAACAGGCTTGTCACGCACTGCGCGCGCAGTGTGCCACACTCAGACGCCTTGATTCTGAGGGGCATGAATGGTATCTGGACAATCCGATGGACTGCTTGGAAATGTTGAGTGAACTGGAGCAATACCGGAAAACAGAAGCCATTCGCGTGGAGTGGCCCCACGGACAAAAATACCGGCTACAAAAAAAGCTCTCGCATAAAGACCTGCGTTTTTCAGTGAAAAGCAACGCACAATGGTTCGAATACGACGCAGAGATCGCCCTGGATCACGATAAAACACTGCAAATGAAGTCGCTAATGGATTTACTGGACTCCGGTCATGGCCGCTTTATTGAAATTGAAAACGGTGCTTTTATGGAATTAACCCAACAACTCAAAAAACAGTTGGAAGAGCTGCGTGCGATATCCGAAGGCAATCGGGTGGATCGCTTAGGTTCCGGGGTATTACAAACTCTGATGGAAGCCTCCGAATCGGTTGAAACGGATTCGGGATGGCAGGCACACATTCGCAACCTAACCGCCATGCAACGTTATCAACCTGAAATACCGAGCACGTTACAAGCCCAATTGCGAGATTATCAAGTGGAAGGATTTAATTACATGCAACGCCTTTCTCATTGGGGGATTGGTGCGTGTTTGGCGGACGATATGGGACTGGGAAAGACGATTCAGTCCATTGCGGTGTTATTGGCACAAGGTAAAAAAGGGCCGAGCTTAGTGGTGGCCCCAACGTCCGTTTGTTTTAATTGGTGTGATGAGCTGCAGAAATTCGCACCGGCTTTATCGGTGTACACCTTGAAAGCCGAGGACCGAGAGCCGTTGATTAAACGCCTGGGCAACATGGAGGTGTTAATTTGCAGTTATGGGCTATTGGTTCCGTTGGCAGACATCTTAACGGAAAAACACTGGCAAGTCGTTATCTTGGATGAAGCGCAGTCTATTAAAAATCCAACCACCAAACGCTGGAAAACCGCAACGCAACTCCATGCTGCCTGTCGATTGGCATTAACCGGAACACCGATTGAAAATCATCTGGGCGAATTATGGAGTATTTTTCGATTCGTCAATCCGGGCTTGTTAGGCAGCCAACAACGCTTTCAACAACAGTACGCCACACCGATTGAAAAACAGCAAGACCCTACGATAAAACGCGCTTTAAAAAATCTGGTAAAACCCTATATTTTACGCCGCCTGAAATCTGAAATATTACGTGAACTGCCGCCTAAAACAGAACAAAGCATTCGGGTGGAGAGCACACCGGATGAAGTCGCTTTTTATGAGGCGGTGCGTTTGAAGGCGTTAGAAAATATCCGTCAACAGCACACCGGGAAACACGGCACGAAACGCTTTGCGATCTTAGCGGAGATCAGCAAGCTACGGCAAGCGTGTTGTGATGCAACGCTGGTAGAACCCGATATCGCAATCGATAACAGTAAAATAAAAACCTTGTTAGCACTCATCGAAAATTTGCGTGAAAGCCAGCATCGCGCTTTGGTCTTTAGTCAGTTTGTTCGCTACCTGGGTATCATTAAAACACACTTAGATCGGCAGGGTGTGGCCTACCAGTATATGGATGGTCAAACGTCCGCTGGAAAAAGAAAAAAATCCATTGCCGCCTTTCAGTCGGGTGAGGGTGATGTGTTTCTTTTAAGCTTAAAAGCCGGTGGCGTCGGATTAAATTTAACCGCGGCAGATTACGTGATTCACCTCGATCCTTGGTGGAATCCGGCGGTGGAGGATCAAGCCTCGGACCGTGCCCATCGCATGGGACAGAAACGTCCCGTGACCGTTTATCGGCTGATTATGAAAAATACCATTGAAGAGAAAATAATAAACCTGCATGCAAGCAAACGCACACTGGCAGAAGAGGTTTTGTCGGGCGGCGATGTCAGTGGCAAATTAACAGAAGACGAATTACTGCATTTAATCTTATAGTGCGCGGTGTAAAAATAGCAACCGTGATCACTCTGCGCGTCTTTGCAGGGATCAGGTGCTGGCAACGTGAGTTGATAGTGAATAGATTAGCGACAAAGCATGTATCACATCACGGTGACTGACAACAATAATAATTGCGTACGATGGGGTGTGAAGAGAATTTTTTTTGTGTTGTGTAAATGATATCGCGGCAAATGAGAAACCGATTTTTTTCCAGTATTTTTTGATAGCAATTTCAATAATAAAAAAATACCGTATCAAAATACATTGAATGTTGTAATGAAACGTTATATATTATTTTTTGTCGCCATTCAAAAAGGAGAAAAAAACCCGTCTGTAAAAGTTCAATTATTTTAGTTAAA
>CAWUIH010000122.1:0-2659 GCA_963922495.1 uncultured Coxiellaceae bacterium
TCAAATCTAACATTCTTCAATTGGCAAATCTGTCTGGATTCCCGCCTTCGCGGGACAAGCTTTGTCAAGAGGCAAAAATTGTTGAAACTTTTAGCAGGCATATTGAACTAAACAGCTCTCAAGCTGTATTTTTTGCTAAAAAATGATAAGTGGACAAACAAATCAGTCAGTAAGAAAAGCCGATGGTTTTTTCACATCGGCCGATTTAATTGCGTCGCCGTAAAGCGACATGTTGCATATGCGTTGCCGCATCATAAGGAACGCGCCGTTGCCAGAGCGTCCAAATGATAGCAAGCCAACGATTGGCTAAACAACGATACGCATGCGATTTTGAACGGCTACGTGCAAACACATTTGCATGATACGTTGCAGCCCAATCCGAGTATTTTATCGATTGGACAGCAACCTGCTGCATCGTATTCCGAAACTCATGATTACATGAACGACGAAACAATACAGCTTTATACGTACCACTTTCACTCGTTGCCGGACATGTGCCAGCAACTTGTTGAAGGGCATTTTGAGTAGGCCAACGGTCACGATTATCACCAAACATGGCAAGTAATTTTGCTGATAACAAAATGCCTACACCTGGAATCGAGCGAAAAATACCAATATCAGCATGCTGTAAAGCAACTATATCGGTCGACTTTAACAACTTAGTTTTTCGTTGCACCAAATTTTGTTACTACTCAGGTAGTGAACTAAAACGAAGATCAAAGAAAAATCTGACCAGATTATAACTTAACCACACTACTCTAAATGAAATGAAACGGTCTACGGCTATAACTCGTGAACAATTAGAATCACTCAGTAAAAGTGAATTAATCGATATGATTATGGAACTGTTACCACGTATTCAAAAACTCGAAGACCAAGTCGCTAAAAATAGTAGCAATAGCGGTAAGCCGCCAAGTAGCGACGGCCTGAAAAAGGGCAAACCCAAATCTTTACGCAAAAAAACAGGTCGTTCATCAGGTGGGCAGAAAGGACATCAGGGTCACACATTGAAATTAAAGGAAAACCCCGACAACATCGTGCGCCACAAGGTTGATATGTGCCAACAGTGTGGACTAGATTTGCATAATGTTGACCCAAGTCGCGTTGAGAAACGGCAAGTGTTTGATGTTCCCTTGGTGAGAATAGAGGCAACTGAACACCAAGCAGAAATTAAAGTGTGTCCTAGTTGCACCCATCAAACGAAAGGTGCATTTCCTAAGCATGTCAAAAGCACTGTCCAATATGGGCCACGGTTGAAAGCGCAAGTTTCCTACTTGAACACCTACCAACTCTTGCCATGGGAGAGAACCTGCGACTTGATAGAGGATTTTTATCAACATCGTCCCGCTGAAGCGATCATCGGAACAGCCAATAACCAAATGGTTCAGCAAACTGAACCCTCATTGCTACTTATTATGGCGCAATTACGTGGGGCTGATGTGGCAAACTTTGATGAAAGTGGCGTTCGGGTATGCAACAAGCTACATTGGTTACACGTGGCAAGCACGCCACAGCTAACGCATTATGCAGTCGCTGAAAAACGTGGAAAGGAAGGGATGGACGAGGCAGGCATTCTGCCATTTTTCAAAGGCAAAGCTGTTCATGACCACTGGAAATCATATTTTAAGTTTGAGGGGTGCGACCATGCGGCTTGTAATGTTCATCACTTGCGAGAGCTTCAATTTATACTTGACCAATACAAGCAACCTTGGGCAAGCGATATGATGGCTTTGTTGCTCGATATTAAACAAACAATTGCAGAATTACCAGAAGGAAACGAGTTGGATGACTTAATACAAGAGGGGTATTCACAACAATATGATGCCATTCTTGCAGAAGGGTTCTTAATGAATCCACCCCCTGAGCGTCCCAAAGGCAAACGAGGTCGAATAGCCCAGACACCCCCTAAAAACCTACTCGACCGTTTACGAGATTTCAAATCTGAGACGTTGGCATTTATGTATGATCTCAGAGTGCCTTTTGATAATAATCTAGCTGAACGTGATGTCAGAATGATAAAGGTCAAGCAGAAAGTATCTGGCGGATTTCGTACTCGTGCGGGAGCGGATGTTTTTTGTGCAATTCGCTCTTACATTTCCACTGTACGAAAACAAGGGCACAATGTAATCACTGAGATGTATCAGGCTCTCAATGGACAGCCTTTTTTACCCCTGCCTGAGTAGTTACCTTTTGCCAAACCCACGCTATTTTCCTGCTATAATTCCGACATGCGCGTATTTATCACTGGTAGCACTGGCTTTGCAGGCTCACATTTGCTCGATCAACTCCTTGCAGAGGGTCAAGAAGTATATGGGCTGATTCACGCCGCTACCAGCATTATGGCACCTTCCAACCATGAAAACTTTCATGCCGTTTCGGGAGACATGATGAACGCGGAGGAGCTAAAAACCATTGTCTGCGACCTTAAACCTGATGTTATCTACCATTTGGCAGGGCAAGCCTCTCCCGGCATGTCATGGAAAAAGCCAGCCTTTACGATGCGCATCAATGTGGAAGGGACAATTAATGTGTTGGAAGCGGCTGTTGCCTCTGGCAAACCCCGCGTCGTTATCGTCACCAGCGCAGAAATTTATGGCAAACGCAGTGAACGTCAGCTTCCCATCAAAGAAATCAGCAAGCCAGCACCTCGCCATCCCTA
>CAWUIH010000123.1:0-2643 GCA_963922495.1 uncultured Coxiellaceae bacterium
TAAGCTGGGATTTAGGGTCAAATTTGTCGATTTAAAGCCTGTGGAAATCGGTGTTAAAAGCTTTGCTACTGGATCTATTTACCACTCATCACGGTTTTGCAGCAAGTTCCAATTATTCTACCTATTGTCACGTTAATTTGGCGATTCGTCCAGATTTTTCTAGCACAATTTGGCAATTTTTTAATCAGAACTATTTGATAGTTACATGAGTTTAAGTCAATCTATAAAATATCGCAGCTATGACTAAAAATATATCCGACAGAACTTTTGGTTGCTTCTGTATTAAAAATTTACCATTGTTGCTCGATAAATATACTAAACAACTTACAATCATTATCTTATGAAGGTATTTGCTCCATATCAAAGCAAGCTTTTTGTTTCCTTCCTCTTATCCTATCCGATTGTCTTTTTTCTATTAATGCTACAGCTCTTTTCCAAAAAATGACGTTTATGTCAGAGGCATCAATTTTAATCCAACTTATTCATTGGAATTTAAAAAAGGAGTGGGTATAGCCTATCGACCTGACCAATGGCAAAAAACTTATCTATCAAGCCATTAGCACAGATAAATTAACCTAGAAAAATCAGTTGGATCACCATTTCTGGCATACATCTTGATTTAGATCGCGCTCAACCGCTTTTTCTAGAATTATTTAGAGACAATTTCGATTGGTTAACTAATAGAACAACTTCTATAGTACCAAAAAATTGCTTCTTTTCGTTATCAACTACTGCTAGAGTATGGAAATTCTCTTCAGTGAATTTTGGATTTTAGGATAATCAATCCTTTTTGCGGCTTACAGTATGTTTCCTTAAAAAGGAATATACACACAAACAAAGAAATCAAATAAGCAATTAACAATAACGAAAGACCATGTACTAGCGAGTGCAGTGGCAAGTGCTGTGCATTAGCGCTGCCACTGGAATTGGCAATCAGGCATCCAATAATTAATGGTAAAATAGCTGCAGATAATATAATAAGACCGTTATTCAAACCCATTGCACTCGCTTTGGTATCTGGACGAGTGTGTTCGGCAATCGCTGCAAATCCAACATTTTGACCTGTCGCAGCGAGGCCTAACAAAAAAAACAATACGCAATATACGGCATTAGATTGAAAACGAACATACAAAATCAATGCAGTGCTAATAATTCCCAACAAAGAGCTAAGAATTAGGTAAGGTTTTCTTCGTTTCGTTAAATCGGATAAAAAACCAAAGCCTGGACAACCGATAGCAAAAGCAATCCAGGCAATAGAAATCATGTAAGCGGCATTCTTTTGTGATAAACCCAAAGCTTGCAAATAGTCAGTACCCCAAACAGCAGCCATTACTGCAATAGGAATATACACTGCTGCAGAGTAAACAGCTATAATCCAAGCTTGTTTGTTTTTGATTAGCCGTTTTAAGCGCGTCCAGATACGTTCATTTTTAGCCAAAAATAATAATGTATCTTGCCCTCCTCGTGGTTTATTTTTGACAAATAACAAGGTGAGTACCGCTAACAAAATACCTACCAAGCCGATATAACTTAAAGCGACACGCCAATCGATATGGCTCGTTGTCAACCAAGAGATCAGCGGACCACCAGCAAATACGGGACCCATTGTGCCAATTAATTGAGAAGCACCTGCAAAAAAACCAAATAACTTTTTGGGAAACCAGTTAGAGACGATAACTAACAAGCACACAAAACCAAAAGATGAACCAAACCCCATAATAACCCGCCCCAACAACGCTTCTGAAAAACTTTGCGAATGCGCAAAAAATAACGTTGCCAAAGCACAGATTAAAGTCGCAAAAATTACCATTTTTTTGACGCCAAATTTATCTGTCAAAATACCGACAGGAACTTGCATGAGACCATAAGAAAAATAGTATGCTGTACCAATGAGTGTGAATTGACTGATATTGAGTTGCAAATCATCAATCAATTGATGCGCAATAGAACCCACAAAGGTTCGCAAAAAGAATTCGTACAAAAAGAAAAAAGCAACGACAAGCCAGATAAATAGCCCAAGAAGCCTAATTTTAGGTTCCTGTGTTTGCATGATTACTGCCCTTGCTGAATTTCTTTTTCGTCAATCCAATCTTCAATATGTGTGGCAGCTTGCGATAAACGTTCAAATGCGGCTAACTGAAACAATGAAACACCTTCATAAACCAAAGGGAGGTTATTCATACTAACCACAATACCATCATAGGGTGCTTGCACCGGAACATCAGGACCCGCAGCAAAAGGATCCTTAATAACTGCCAATTGCTCACCACTTTTGACTTGTTGACTCAATTTAATCGTTGAATGGCTAATACCACTTGTCGGCGAACGCACCCAACAAGTATCATGCATCACCAAAGATTTTTGCTTCTTAGATTGTAGCTTAGGAGATGGGGGCAACATAGAAACATGTCGCATCACATTCAATACTCCTTTTAAGCCGATGCGTATGGAAGGTTCATCAAAACGTAACGCCTCTCCTGCCTCATAGACAAGATATGGTGTCTGTTGTTGATTAGCATAAGCTCTTAAAGACCCCTTTGAGGGATTGACCTCGGAGATCACCGGGGTGCCAAAGGAGTGGGCAAGCTCCAACTCTTTTTCATCTCTGTTGCTAAAGAAAATTTGCGGCAAATTAGAATGATT
>CAWUIH010000124.1:0-2534 GCA_963922495.1 uncultured Coxiellaceae bacterium
GAAGCTGTTTAAAATTTACCCTACAAAAAAGGGGGTTCTTCTGGGGAGGGCGTTATTGCAACTCATCCATCAAATGAAAAACAAATCAGAAAATTTCGTTAAGAAAGAAATCATTGCTGATGTTATTCGGGTGAATGGTAAGTTTGACATTCTTTGTGCATTGGCTGAAGTAGCCGTTAACCATCCTACAGGCATTATCCGTGATAAGATTTATTCACAAGTCCCCTTGGAAACACTTGAGTCTCTCTTGAAAGAATTTAGTTCTAAGGGAAAATGGTTTGAAACGCAGGTACAGACAAAGATGCATTCGTTATATTCACATGCGCATCGACGTGTATTGCTCACGCTGCTTGAAGCGTTTACATTTCGTTCCACATTGACAACAAGCCAACCTTTACTGGATGCCATCGCTTTTATAAAAAAACATCGTGATGACAAGGGAAAGCATTATGCCAACAACGAGAGAGTGATCATTGAGGGTGTTGTGCCAAAAGAATGGATGAAAGCGGTGATTGTTAGCAGTGACTCTGGGTCAGAGTCAAGTGACCAAAATGATTTTCAAGTCCATCGCATGTATTATGAAATGGCTGTATTACATGAGCTGTCTCGTCAGATACGATGCAGAATGATTTGGATTGATGACGCCTTTCGTTACCAAGATCCTGATCATCAATTGCCTCAAGATTTTAATGAAAACCGTGAATATTATTACAAATTACTGAATTTACCACTTGACCCTCATGACTTTATCACACCTAAACAGCATGCGCTAAGCACGTCCTTACAACAGTTGAATGATGGCATACCAAGTAATGAGAAGGTAAACATTACAGACAAAAACGGGGGTTCGATTAAATTATCACCCTCAGCACCACAAAGTTTACCGAGTAATATTCAACGTTTGTATCTTGAAATACAAAAGCGATGGGCAACCATAAATTTAATCGACATTCTCAAAGAAGCTGACCTACAAATAAGATTCACTGACCAGTTCCATACGATAGCCAGTCGTCAACAGTTATCAGAGAAAGAATTACAACAACGTTTGTTATTGTGCTTATATGCAATCGGAACCAATGCAGGACTAAAACGTATTAGCGCTGCCAATGATGAAGTAACCCTTAACGATTTAGCTTATATAAAAAGGCTTTTTATTGACGTACCCAATGTTCGTGCCGCTATTGTTAAAGTGGTTGACAAAATATTAGAAGTCCGTGACCCGCGTTATTGGGGAGAGGCTACAACGACCGTTGCTTGTGACTCGAAAAAAATTAGCGTATGGGATCAAAACCTGATGGTTGAGTGGCACACACGATACAAAGGCAGAGGTGTCATGGTTTATTGGCATGTGGATGGAAATTCTTTATGTATTTATTCTCAATTAAAAACCTGTTCATCATCTGAAGTAGGCGCTGTCATTAAAGGGTTATTACAACACGGCACAAAGATGAATATGGATAAAGCCACAATGGATACACACGGACAAAGCCTCATCGGTTTTGGTGCCGGCAGCTTTCTAAACTTCGAGCTATTACCACGCCTGAAAAATATAGATAGCCAAAAACTCTATTATGCCTTTACTAAGGATAAAAAGCGTTATGGTCATTTAAAAGCAATTTTAAAAGGTACGGTTAACTGGAGACTGATGTTTGATCACTATGATACTACCGTTAAGCACATGGTCGCATTAAAGTTGGGCATGATTGAACCAGATCTGTTTGTGAAGCGTTTTAGTCACGATAATTTTCAGCATCCTGTTTATCAAACACTCCTTGAATTTGGAAAAGTAGAGAAAACGATTTTTCTTTGTCGGTATTTATCAGATGAAGATTTCCGTATTGAAATTCATGAGTCACAAAATATCGTTGAACGACTTAATAGCATTATGAGTTTTATTTTTTATGGTAAAGTGGGGGAAATTAGTTCGAATGACCCAGAAGAGCAAGAATTATCGATTGTCTCTTCGCATTTGCTGCAAGCGTGTATGGGGTATGTGAATACCTTGTTAGTGCAAGAAATTCTTTCACAGCCATCGTGGCAGGATGTGTTAACACCAGAAGATAAACGCGCACTCAATGTCTTGTTTCACGGCCACATCAATCCATATGGTTTGTTCCCGCTTGATCTCAGTACTCGGTTAGATATTCGTGGAGAACCTGTCAATGCTGAAGAACTGACAGAAGGTTCACAAATAGGCACTGTATAAATAATAACCCTGTGGCGGAAATCGCAGCTTCCGTACTTTGGGGCCAAGTACCGCTTCTGATGAGAGTAAACAGGTGTCCCATTTGAGAGAGGGAGAGAAAAAGCAGGAATCCATAGCAATGGAATTGTTACCCTAAAGCGGGACGAGCGGTACAAATAACGGCCTTGTGGCGGAAATCGCGGATTCCATGCGTTAGAGATTTTCTGTTCAATTTAGTTAGGCTTGATAAGCGCCATTATCAATCCAGCGATAGTGGACAAAAAGCAGACAGCCCCCCTCAATGCGACACGTGGGCAATCAACGTCATGATCCCCGATAACGCCGCCAC
>CAWUIH010000125.1:0-2533 GCA_963922495.1 uncultured Coxiellaceae bacterium
GAAATACACATGCGGCACCGCAGAGAATACGAATCATTAAAATACCGGTACCTGTTCCAGCAACAGTCACCCAAGTGCGACAAGCAGCCTTTTTGACATAGGTTGCCGACGTGGCCTGCTCGGCAAATTTCCTAACCATGGTGTCCACGTCGATCTCAATCGGTTTAAACGCATGTAGAAGTTCGTGATTAGGCCCGAGCTGTCTTTTGGCTTGTTGGTAAAGTGTTTTGAGCTCTTTTTCTAGATAGCTATTTTGTAATTCATAGCCTCTCAATTTGATAAGTTTTTGCTCAAGACCTTCAAGTTGCTTGGCCACAGTTGTCTCTTGCTGACACACTCTATACATGGCGTAACCAGTCATAGCAATACCGAAGGCTAATGAGGCACCCGCAATGATTGCAACCGCAAGTGGGCCGGCTGCAGCAGTTATTCCAATCCCGGTTAAAAATGACGTCACGGGCCAGGATAGAAATTCAAGGGTTACAAAACCGCCAACTAAGCTGGCAACTGCTGTCATTGCTAATTTTTGGGTTTTATATTGTGGAAATAGAAGGTGGTGCTTTCTTTGTGTTAGACACTGTATTTCACGCTGCAATTGTTGCCGTTTTTGTTTTCCTGTTTCAGTGGTGTCGCTATTAAGATTATTAAGTTCACTGTTTTTTGTAGAAATTTGCCCATTGATACGCTGAATTTCCTGAACCTGTTCATTAAATGACGCAGTGATTTGCTCTAATTGTGTTGATAATTGATTTTTGCACTGTTCTTTTTGAGCTTCATTTTGATCAGGCAAAGTGGCGAGTTTTTCTTTCAGTTGTACATTTAATACCTTGAAGCGATGTGATATGTAGAGGTCTCGTTTGCTATCGTATTTAACTGAAAAAGTCACATCATTTTTTGCGCAGCAAATTTGTTTGGTTAAGTACAAGACAGCAGGAATCAGTGGCAGCCCAAAGCTGAGTAAAAATAGTGTTGACATTGAAGCGGTGACTACAGCTGTGCCAGTGATAGCCCACACGCCAAACCATACGAACCAATAACCCATCATGTACTGTAATGAAGCGTTGCCTAATGTGGCCGCAACTGAGATTAAACCGCTTGCCGTGGCATTTAAGCATCCACTAGATTTTTCATTGTCTGTGTTATTGCTTTCTATCGGGGTGTATGAGGATTCGTATAATCGCTTCACAAGCCCAATTAAAGCAGCTTGCAAAATTACTTTCTGATTTTTTGATTGCTGTAAAGCGTCTTGGCTATATTTTCGCTGCAGAAAAAATCGTGTAATCGCTAATTGTTGCTCCCCGAAAAGATCAAGTGCCTCTTTCAGCCTATTTATATTTCTTAGCAGATCATTTTTTATCTGATTTAATGATGAAGTTGCAACAATTGTTTCCCTGCGCATTTCACTTTTAACAATAGCGTTGCTTAAATCATCACTGAGGACCTCTATATCGCGCTTTGATTGCAGTAGTCTTGATAAAAAATAGTCATCGCTGGCATTGTACAAATATTCATTGCGTTGTTGTGCCCATGCTCGTGTCCAACCTATAGACCAGCTCAGTAATGCTCCTGCGGCGAAATACGAAACATTGTACTGAAAATTATTACTGTTGACATAATTTGCGTTGGGGTTATCATTGATTTCACCGCGGATCACGGAGTAATCTCGTAGTGTAGTGCCGACCCAAACATCCCAAGCATTAACGGTATAATCAATGTGGTTGTGTAACGTTGCTGAGACTCGCATAATAAAACTCCAGAAATGCAAAAAGCTCCTTAATTAAACGGTATTCCTAATCGTCTCTTGCTTTTATCCTGCTCCTAGCTTGAGACGTTCAAATATTTGCTAAGGCAGGTGAATAGGGAGATGGAGTTTTATCATCAGGGGAATGGGTGATGAGCTACGTTTCGTATGAGATACGAACATCTTTGGTGCATCAGATTCAAAATTTGTGTGCATTTCTTGCCTCATAACTCAAATATAACGCAGTAATATTAAAAAATCCTTAAATACCGTTATTAATTTTTTGCGTTTGCTGTTTTCTTATAAAAATCAGCTGTTGAAATCACGTTTAGCCTTTCATATCTGGAGGCAATTGATCTAGCAGATGTTTTGGAATTTGGCCTTTCATTCCTTTCATTCTCTTAGCCATTTTGTCGCCCTTCATGCGTTTCATCATTTTTTGCATTTGTGTAAATTGTTTGAGGAGTTTATTAACATCCTGAATTGTGGTTCCTGAACCTAGTGAAATTCGTCGTTTGCGTGAGCCGTTGATGAGAGCTGGAAACAAACGCTCTTTGGGTGTCATGGATTGAACAATAGCTTCCATTTTGACGAGTAGTTTATCGTCCATCATCGCAGCACTTCCTTTGGGAAGCTGGCCCAAACCACCAACGCCACTTAACTTGCTCAGCATGGATTGCATCCCGCCCATTTTTTTCATCTGTTGTAGTTGAGAAAGAAAATCGTTAAAGTCAAAGCGCTTGCCTTTTTTAAGTTTTTTCTCAAGTTTGCGTGCTTCTTTTTTATCAACTT
>CAWUIH010000126.1:0-2452 GCA_963922495.1 uncultured Coxiellaceae bacterium
TAGCGTAACCGATTCAATAATTTTCTCGCTATTTTGATGATGGCTTTATTGCCATGCATTCTTTTCTTAAATTCTTCATAGGACATGGCCAAGGCTGGATCAACTCCGATGGCGGTCCACGCTGATTCTACTAATATCATGCGTAGTTCTCGATGTCCTCGATAAGTCAAACGCGACGCATTTGTCTTTTCTCCTGAACTGTGAGTCGATGGCACTAATCCGATATAATTACATAAATGATTTAAGGTAGGGAAACGCTTGATATCCCCTAGTTCTACCAAAAAACGGATCGCTGTGAAACGGCTAAAGCCCGGTACACTTGATAACAAGTCCACTTGGGGAGCATATCGATCCGAACTCGCTAGCTCTCTCAAATGACGTTTGGCACAGTCGCGCATGCCTCGTATATACTCGAACATACTCATTTGCAATTGTAGTGTCTTGGTTCCTTCTTCTGTTGACAATTTTAATGTCCATATCCAGTTGCGCATCGCTTCATTCCATTTTGAAGTGTCTATTTCTTTCGGAATCGTTTGACCAAAAAATATCAAGGTGGATTTAATCCTACATTTTTGACGAGTTAAATCTTTTCGCATTTGCTTTCGAAAACGTATCAAGGAACGAGCCTCTTGCAATACCTTGGAGGGAATGTGTATGCCACGTAGTTGGCCACTTCGTAGCGCAATCGCTATTTTTTTCGCGTCCCGTTTATCTGTTTTAAATTCTGATTCTTTGTTCGTGGTTGGGATGTCCGCTGGATGCACTACAAGGCAGCCAATACCAGCTGCTGCCAATTCTTCTTGCAAGCAAAATCCTGAAAACCCTGCCTCATAGGCACATATAATTTCCGCTTCAGGATAGTTCTCTTTCAAATATTTAATTAATTGACAAGTGGAGGCTTCCTGACCGAAAGGGCGATAATTCGTCTGTTCTGTACATATGGCTATCGTCCAGTTTTTTTTGTGTACATCTATCCCTACATAAATGCGTTTGCCTGTAAAATCAATTTTTTTCCTATTTTGCTTAATATTCATAATGAGTTTTATTTTTAAAATGATTAGTGGTATTTTCATCTTTAAGATAAGACTCATTTTTTATTCATAGGGTCTATGCGGGGCTACTGCGTTTATCCATACCGTTATCATGAATTAAAAAATGAAAAACAACAAACCAATACCATTCAAAATTCAAAAATCTGAAAACCATGCTCTCTTAGTACAGGTTGATGAAGGTCCATATTTCTACAGTCAATTGCATTATCACCCCGAATTTCAAATCACAGCCATCGTCAATGGTGAAGGCATTTTTTATGCAGGAAATAATTTGTCTGCTTTTGAAGAAAAAGATATTTTTATTGTGGGAACAAACGTGCCACACCTATTGAAGTGTTCTGATATTTATCATTCTGATAATTCTCCTGGCGTGAAAGGTATTTCCTTATTTTTTGATGAATTTTCCTTTGGCAAACAGTTTTTTGAAATAAAGGAAATGCAAGGATTGCAAACTTTATTCAAAAATACTAATCGAATTATAAAAATAAACGGAGCATTAAAAGAGACCATTTTTAATAAAATCATTGCTACGCCAACACTACAAAGCGAACAGTTGATTATTTCTTTTTTAGAAATCCTCTCACTTTTCCGTCAAGCTGAAAAAACCTACCTCAACAGTGAACAATACAGCCTTATGTTGAATAATAATGAAGGAGGACGGTTAAATAAAGTATTGGATTATACTTTTCAGCACTTCAAACAAGAAATCAAAATTGAACAGATTGCTAAGGTTGCCTTTCTTAGTCGTTCACAATTTAGTTATTTTTTTAAACTACATACAGGCAAAACTTACATTCAGTTTGTTAATGAATTGCGTATCGAAAATGCTTGTATTTTATTAAAAAATGAACAATATACCATCGAACAGATTTGCTATGAAGTAGGTTTTCAAAATGTATCAAACTTTGCTCGACAATTTAAAAAAACAAAAAACACAACACCATCGAAGTATAGAAAGTCATGGTTTATAGGGGAGTGACCAATGCAGCTTTATCGCCAAAATCCGAATAACAATCACCACAGCAATTGAAATACACATCGAAATATCAACCGAAAAGAAAAGATTGAACAAGAGAAATAAATTCGCTCCTGCCAAACAAGCCGAAGCATAGATTTCTTCTCTGAAAATCAAAGGAGTTCTATTGGATAACACATCCCTAATTACACCACCAAACACCGCAGAAACCACACCCATCATAACCGCAATCAAAGGTGAAAGTCCTAATGATAACGTTTTTTGTAATCCCAAAATGGTAAACAATCCAATACCTATGGTATCAAATAGAAAGATGCCTTTTTTCATTTTTAAAATGACATCTTTCCATATATGGCAAATCGGCAGAGCAGAGAGAATGATATAAATATAAATTTCATTTTGCATCCAACCGACAGGCGTACTG
>CAWUIH010000127.1:0-2419 GCA_963922495.1 uncultured Coxiellaceae bacterium
TTAACATTATTTGTTTATTCGCTAACCTTAGGTTTATATTCTTTGGACTCGGAGCACATGCGAGAAAGTTTAGTTACGAAGAATAAATATGAGGCGAAATTCATTAAACTTATTCACTTTTTATCTAAAAATATATCATTTTTAGATACACGATCGCGTTCTCAACTTAACCAGTCAGCCCCTCTAATTGATAGACTAAATTCGAACTTACATAAAGCAGTACAGACGGAACTAGGAAGCTATCGTCAGACTGACCAAAAACAACAGGCCGCATTCGTCACGCGCTCCCAGTTACAGAAAAAAGTAGAACAAAAACTCTATGAAACTTTTAAAAGCAAGTGCAAAAACGGTAAAATAAAAAGTGAGTACGTGAGTGGTGAGAGAAGATTACTCCAACCCATCCAGGGCACAGAATCCACTAACCCACCGGATTTTACCTTTAAACAAGACGGTCAGATAATACTTATTTATGTAGATGGCCCATGCCATTATGCAAAGCCACCATCTCAGAGTAAATTGAATGATAATTCAGAATTAAGACCTTTACCTAAAACACGGTTACGAACAGCCAATAACAAGCTGCGTGGTTTACCGGAAGTTAGTATACCGTATTCAGAAATCAACAAATTAAAAAAAGACGCAGATTGGAAAAAATATTTATATCACATCTTTAAGAAACCTGATACAAAACGATCAAAAAACGGGTATGCCCCAGTGTTAAGGTTCGTGTCATAATCCGACACTGCTCCACGACTTTATGATTTTATTCTATTTTTTCACAGCTGTGACGCATGCAAATTTTGCACACTATCAATCAGGGAGTTAACGGTTTTCTTTTTGGGGCTGTTCGCGTTATTCTATGAACAATTCGTTTAATGTTTAGTAAGCCCTCGAGAATCCATGCAATTACCCACAATTATTGAACTTTGATAAACTACTGTATTTTTCAGGAGTACAGACCCATGGACAAGTGGTTGTCAAATGAATTGGCCCACAGCAAATTCAAAGATCAAAGGTTAGAATTTCGCTTTAAACAAATTGTTTGTAAGATACATAAAAACTATGGCAAGAGCATACCAGAGGCATTTAATGATTGGGGTGAAGTAAAGGCTGCTTATCGATTTTTATCAAATGATAGAATCGATGAGAGTGAAATCTTAGGGAGTCATTTTGTCAATACGCAAAAGCGGATCATTTCATCTTCTGGCCCGATATTATTGCTCCACGACACCAGTGAATTTAGCTATAAACGCAAAAAACCTGAAGAAATTGGATTTATTAGTAGGAAAAGAAAGTTGACTAAAGGAAGCCAAGAAATCCCTCATCATATAAGTGTGTGCGGTATTTTAATGCACGCAAGCCTTGCAGTCACGCAAGAGGGACTTCCACTTGGGTTGTCAGCAACAAAATTTTGGACAAGACGGGTATTTAAAAATACGAAGCAAATGAAAAGACACATCAATCCGACGAGGATACCAATAACAGAGAAAGAAAGTATAAAATGGTTGAACAATCTTGAAGATAGCTTAATTCCTTTGAGGGCTGAGTCTAGAAAAGTCATTAACATTTGTGATCGTGAAGGTGATATGTATGAGCTTTTTTGCAAGGCCAGTGAGTTAGAGTCATATTTTATTGTACGCGCCTGCCTCAATCGTTATGCTAACGATACCAAAATAGAAGAGGAAATGGCATTTGGCGCTAGAAAATATAATCATCAAATAGTGATTCAAAATGGTGATCGCAAATTAGAAAATATCAAAATGACGGTATTAGCTAAAAAATTAATACTACATCCACCTAAGGCTAAAGAAAAAGCTTACCCATCGTTGCCCATTACTGTTATATCCGCTATTGAGGATAATAAGCCAAAAGGCAGGGATCGAATTAGATGGACTTTACATACTAATCTGGATGTCACTACCAAGGAAGAAGCTTTAAAAGTATTAGATTGGTATAAAATGCGCTGGAAGATAGAAGAATATTTCAAGATTTTAAAGTCTGGCTTTCAACTAGAGTCATCAAAACTGCGCACGGCCGAAAGGCTAGCAAAAATTATTTCAATCTGCTGCATTCTGGCATGGCGTGTTTTTTGGACTACGATCATAGCACGTTCTTCAAAAAAAGACGCTTCCCCTATGATTATTTTTAGCAGGTTAGAACAAAAAGTCATGCGCGCTTTTTTTAAAAAAGATAACCCAATAAATGCACTTGATTATATCGTATTGTTGGCAAGATTAGGGGGTTATTTAGCTCGTAACAGTGACCCACCTCCAGGGAATCAAGTCATATGGAAAGGCTATGAAAGATTAAATGAATTATGCGAGGGAGCTATGTTGAAACTTTAAAGTTGTGGGTAATTGCATGTCGAGAATCTCCCCCTTACATGGGATAAAATTATTTTTATCATGAGTGCTTGTGA
>CAWUIH010000128.1:0-2383 GCA_963922495.1 uncultured Coxiellaceae bacterium
AAAAACGCAATATTTTTATGAAGTTAGCATTGCCGCCGGTAGGTGGCGTATTGTGTGGGATAGCTCAAAAAGAAGAGCGAGTTTGTTATCAGGCTCAAACTCATCAAAAACACTCATTTAAAATCAATTGTGGCTACAAGGTTCTTGGCCACTTCTTTCAAGAAGTAGGCTGATTCAAATTTGACTAATACAATATAATGTACTACACTATATTATAGTAGTTACAGTAAAGCACTTACCGAAATGGTATGGAAAATAAAATATCTTGATTCTGTCGAGTCATGGTTGGACAGCTTAAATAAACCGCAATTGAAGTCCATTGCTAAAGAGCTAAGGCTGGTTGAGTTATGTGGTAATGAGCTGAGATTGCCTCATAGCAAAAGTTTAGGAGGGGGTCTGTTTGAGTTGAGAGAGCGCCGATTTGGCTTACGGATCTATTATTGTTTTAATCAGGAAAGGGTCATTTTGTTGCTCCATGCTGGAGACAAAAGTAGCCAGAAAAATGACATTAAAATAGCTAAAAATTTGCTCGCTAAAGTAAGGGGAGAGTCGATATGAAAACGAAAAGCTTTGAAGACCATCTTGCCAGCCGACTAAGCAAACAAGAGATCGCTGAAATTGAGAAGGCAGCTAAAATTGAACATGAGTCTCTTGAAATGCTACAGTACGATGTTTCTAAAGCGGTCATTGACTACATGGCTAAAAATAATGTTGGCTTTAATGATTTAGTTAGAAAGCTTGGAAAGAGTCCAACGCAAGTGTCAAGGATTATAAAGGGCGAAGCCAATTTAACATTAGCCACTATTGCGCAACTTTATGCCTTTATGGGGCAACGGGCGCATATCGTTTCATCTTAGAAAAGGGTCTTGTTTACCTTTTTGGGGTGTTTATAATTGGAAGCAGCATTAATGGTATGGACCCCACTCCTTTAATCTGGCCTCGCAATGGGCCAAAATGATGTTTTGTATCATTTACATAAAGAGGAGGAATCCAAGATGGATATTATGACATGAGGCATTGATTTAGCAAAGACGGTGTTTCAACTCCACGGTGTTGATACGGCAGGTAACGTGGTGTTACGTAAGCGATTAACACGCATTAAATCAGTTACATTACTCCCTGATTGACAGTATGCAAAATTTGGATGCATCACAGCTGTGTGTGGGGTGGCTCAAAAAGAAGAGCGAGTTTGTTATCAGGCTCAAACTCATCAAAAACACTCATTTAAAATCAATTGTGGTGCAGGGTTCTTGGGCCCTTCTTTACAAGAAGGGCCTAACATGAAGATTGAAATATCCGGCAAATTACCGTATAGTTATGGATAATAACGATAGGTATTTGTTATGAAATCACAGCGCCCAAATTACACTTCGGAAAAAGCAGAGCGTTTAGAAGCACGCTTGAGCCGAAAACAAAAAGCGCTGATTCAACATGCGGCTGATTTGGCGGGTCGATCATTGACCGACTTTATTTTGAGCGCTTCCCAAGAGGCAGCGAATAAAGTGATTCGTGAACATGAGGTGATTACTCTGACCGCTCAAGAATCTGAGAATTTTGTTAATGCACTGATGAAGCCACCGGCGCCTAATGTCGCTTTGCAAAAAGCAGCAAAACGTCACCATGATTTTTTTGAGCAGGGCGATTGAAAGACAAGGATTTTGAGCTGTGAACGGGTTTTTAATTTCCCCGCTCGATAAGACACACGATCGAAAATCGTTCTGTTGTGGTATTGACTCTTTAGACAGTTACTTCCACAAACAAGCAGGGCAGGATAGCCGAAAACGGATAGCCGTTACTTATGTGCTTCATGATCAAAATGAGAATAAGGTGGCTGGTTACTACACTTTATCCGCTACGGCCATTGAACTGATGGCTTTACCAAAAACCATTCGGAAAAAATTACCCTCCTACCCCGGTTTGCCTGCCACATTGATTGGGCGATTAGCAGTGGATGAAACGTATAAGAAACGTGGTTTAGGAGAATTAATTTTAATTGACGCCATGCAGCGGGCATACCAGACCAGCACAGCGGTGGCTTCATTTGCCGTTGTGGTCGATGCCATCAACGGCAGCGCTGAAACATTCTACAAAAAATACGGATTTTTGCATTTATCGGTTTCTAGTCATCGGCTCTTTTTACCAATGAGTGTCGTTGCCGAACTGTAATTATGGCTCTTGCTGCATAACCTCATGACCACTGACTCATGATCTTGCTGTGCTCAGGTTATTCGATATGGCATGTCATTAACCTGCTTTGCTGTACATATATATCACTACAACAAAGGCCCAAAGCCAACCAAGTGAGGCTGACCTATCTCAATTCCCTCCTGACAGAAGGGGGCACCGAGTACTGTAATTTTAGAGAGCAAGTTGTTAATATTGG
>CAWUIH010000129.1:0-2365 GCA_963922495.1 uncultured Coxiellaceae bacterium
AAGTGAAGTGCTTGTTGCAATATCTTTGAAATAATCAGCCACTTCTTGGTCAGTCGGTTTGTACATCATTGGAGGTAAGACCATCAAACCATGAACTCCGATAGCCTCTGCCTTTTTCACTAAATCAACGGCAGTGCGAGTTGAACCTTCAGCAATATTTAAGATAACATCTATCTTATCACCAAAGTCTTCCAAAGTTGATTTTGCCAACTCCAAACGTTCTTCGTGTGTAATCGTACTACTTTCACCCAAGGAACCACCTATTACAACACCGTCAATACCCGCATGTATTTGGTATTCAATGTTTTTCAAAAAAGCAGGAATGTCTAAATCACCATTTGCTTTAAACTTCGTCGTTACCGCAGGATAAACACCTGTCCATTTTACTTGTCGCATAAGTTTAAATATTTTAAATTTTAATGCAAAGATATAGACAGAATTGAATATAATTTGATAGTTTTGTCTTGAACAATTATACTATTGTCTTTTTCAAAATAAAGCGTAAGAAAAGAGAAAACTCATGATAACAACGTGTATGATGTTCATTGCCAGCAAAAACTGGCAACGCCACATACACTAAACCGTTGTGCCCAATGCTTGAATAAACAAAAACTGGAAATTGACTATCTTTACTATACGAAGTATTATGAAGAGGTAAATACTAGGCTGAAGCCTTGGAAAGATGGCGCTCTAAATAAGACAGTAATTGACTTGTTTGCTTGTTGTGGTGGTTTATCGTTAGGTTTTGAAGCAAATGGCTTCGAGACAATAGGTTATGAGATGAATGCAAAGGCTACTGCAACATATAACGAAAACTTATTAGGTAAATGTTTCAATCAAAAGCTAACCACTGAAAACGAATATCCTAAAGCAGATATTGCGATTGGAGGGCCACCGTGTCAGCCTTTTAGTGTTGGCGGTAAGCAATTAGGTCTGAAAGATTCAAGAGATGGATTTCCAATTTTTCTTTCTGCGATTAGACAAGTAGACCCCGAAATACTATTGTTCGAGAATGTACGTGGAATGCTTTATAAGAATAAGTGGTATTTGCTTGAGGTGATTAAAGAACTTGAAAATTTGGGATACAATATCGATTATGCTCTTTTGAACGCAAAACACTACGAAGTGCCTCAAAACAGGCAACGGGTTATTGTAATAGGAGCAAAAAACAAAATTCGTCTCCCAAACAAAATAAATAGAACGATAACAGCTGGTGAAGCTTTAGGTGAGTTGGCATTTCAGTTTGATGAAAACTCTAAGTTTTTTACGCCTTCAATGGATCGATATGTTGCCAATTATGAAAAAGCATCTAAATGTATAAACCCTAGAGATTTATATCTTGATCGACCAGCCAGAACTTTGACATGTCGTAATTTGGCGGGAGCTACAGGTGATATGCATAGAGTGAGACTACGTGATGGAAGAAGAAGAAGGATAACGGTTAGGGAAGCTGCTAGATTACAAAGTTTTCCAGATTGGTTTGAATTTAAAGGCTCCGAAACTGATAAGTTTAACCAAATTGGAAATGCAGTTGCTCCACACTTTGCATACCATCTTGCTAAGCAAATGAAGAAGTATATTAATGGTGAGCAGGACGAGTATTTAATTTCTGAAAACGATCAACTAACTTTACTTGATAATGAAGCAATATATCAGACCCGATAAATCAAAAACATTCGGAGCTAAACCAAAAGCTGTACAAAGTCTGATAAACTCCACACTTTATATCCTTGAATGTTTCGGTATCCCTATTGATTCTACTCCTAGAAGATTAGAACGAATGGCTATTTCGTTTTTGGCTTGCGGAGACGTAAAAAAGATCTCCGACTTTAAGAAAATTAAAGACTTGAATGATGGCTATTCACTGAAAACAAGGGATGTAATTGATTATATCAATAAGCACTTTTCAGAAAATATCAGTTCGGGATCATATGATGACATAAGAAGAAAAGATCTTAAGCTTTTAACTATCGCTGAAATTGTACTTCAATCGAATCCAAATTCAGCAACAAATGACTCAACCAGAGGATACTGTATTAATCCTCTTTACGCTGATCTCATAAGAAATTATTCATCTCCAGAATGGGAAACTATTGTTCGTGAAAAACTTCGTGAAATAGAACCATTGAGCAAAAAGCTACAGAGAAGTAGGAAACTACCAAGAATAGAAGTAAAGCTTCCATCTGGTCTTGCATTAGAATTTTCAATAGGTAAGCATAATGATTTACAGAAGGCTATAATTGAAGAATTCTTACCTAACTATGGATTTGGAGCAGCGGTTTTGTATGTCGGAGACACATCTGATAAGTATTTATGTGAATCAAGGGTTAATTTTTGGGACTTTTCTAGCCCATGCAGCTGCTAA
>CAWUIH010000130.1:0-2352 GCA_963922495.1 uncultured Coxiellaceae bacterium
TTAAAATGATTCCATTTTAATATGATTTAGACTTGACTCTTAAGACAGTATCTCACTCTTGACCTCGTAATAAAGCGCCATCTCCCAAGTGCGTCTTGATATTTTTTTGTTTTTGTGAATTGCTTTGCGCCAAATTTTTGGCACAAAATCTGTGGGTGCATCTTCAGGTAACGCATTTGATTTATCGTTATTTAATTTTCGTAATATCTCAATGGATTTGATCAACGATTCTTTGCCTTTTGCGCCCTTGAAGCCCAGTTCAAATAAATTGACTGTGTATTTTCTCAAATCACTGTATTTGCGCTCCAAAATTTCGTAATAACCTTTTTCTTGGTAATCGCTAAGTTGTTCACACGATGTCATTGCTTCTGTCATTCTTTTTTTGTTGACCGTTTTTTTAAAATCAAATAGCGTCACATTTTTCAGGTCGTTATGGTTCCACCATTGTTTGGTGGTGTTGACCAAAAATTTAAGCCCTTTTTTGGCCTGTCTATTTATTGCCTTGAGTGTTTTGTGATACATATTTTTTGATACGCGCTCTTTTTTAGCAAGTAATTTGTCATTCATATCCAATATGTGATCTAGAATATTCTGTGAAGCAGAGACTAATGCGCAAAGCAACAAGGCAACTTTTTTATCTTTATGGCGCAATTGGTTGAGTGCATTAGCATCATAAGTTCTCCCTAATAGTTCCAATTGATTAAAAACGAGTTCGCTGATATCTGAGAAATCAATACGTGTAATACCTAGTTGGTTGAGCTCGTTAAAACGTTTAATGAACACATTGATCTTTGCAGCTGTTGGTTCCGGTGGTGATTTTTTATAATAATTGACTTGAGATAGCAAATTGGGTTGACGCTTTAACATGGCAAGCATCTGCTTGTTTTGTTTAGGCGTTAGCTTATTCGCCAGTTTTTCATAAAGCAGCTCATAGGCTTTCTTTCGATATGAGGAAATTGCGCGATCAAATACGGTAGCTGGTGGCCTCATGACTTTATGTGCTTTCAAAAATTCATATGACTTTGATTTCAAAGAATCGATTGAAAACAATTCCTTCTGCATTTCACATAATATGTAATCCTTTAATAGTGTCTCTTCCGAGGCGGTATATTCTCGATAGCCCAAATATCCTTTTATTATCTGTGCGTAGGTGGTTTGCGAATTTCTACTAACCGGTGTTAACGGGATTTCGGAAATATTAAGTTGTTTACACAGATAATGACGTATTTTATCCGATAGGGAGGAATTTTTATTCAAAAAATCACCGGTATTCCTCAGCGATTTTAGCATGACAGCAAAATACAATGTTTGCCTTTCACCTTTCACCTTTTACAGAGGTTGTAATCAACCTAATATCGTCCATTGATAAAGTCCACTCCAGTGCCAACGCTTCTTCGTAAAAGGGTGGTTCATCTATTGATAGTGTTGGATCAATGGTCGCTTCTCCAACTTCCTGCTGTGGGCGGTCAAGTACCTCCATAAATATTAATCTCGCTTTTTTCCACGGCTTCTGCTAATTTTTCCTGACTGGATTTTGTGTATACGGCCGTTGTGTTTAATGAATCATGGCCTAACAACTGGGCTAATTCTACCAATTGGTTGGGGTTAGCACGCAAATAATTGGTGGCGAAGGTGTGTCTCAACGTATGCGCCGATACAGGAATTCGATTTATTTTAGCACGTTTTACCAGTCTATTTATCATTGCCTGTACACTGCGCAGTGAGAGAGGTGCTTGTCGTTTGCTATGAAACACACAATCTTCTGGCTCTTTTTTCTGACATTGCTTGAAATAATGATTTAATGCACGTCTTACGGTTAAATTAAGCGGAACCTCTCGTGATTTTCTGCCTTTACTGTCAACAACGTTGACACTGCCTGAACGAGATTGCAATGTAATATCATCAAAGCGTAATTTAGTGACTTCACCAATGCGAAGCCCACTTTGCAGCATCAATTGTAAAATTGCATAATTGCGCTTGGATAATCCATGTGATGATTGTCCTGCCGCACGTAATAAATTATGCACTTCTGTTTTAGTTAATGCTTGCGGTTGTGCCGGTGATTGTCTTCGCATAAATCGTAAATGCTCCACTGGATTTTCACCACTCATTAATCCATGGCTATGTGCCCAGTCAAAGAATCTTTTTAGCGCTTGAATACGACGATTAACGGATGAAACCCGTTGGCGTTTCGCGTTCGTAAGATATTGTCTGAATGATTGCAATTCAAAGTTTGTGATTGTCATCCAATCGATTTTTTTATGTTGAATTTCTTCATACCATTCGGAAAAAAACCGTAGATCATCCAGATAGCCTTCGATGGTACGCTCAGATAAATCTTGTTTGGTCAAA
>CAWUIH010000131.1:0-2333 GCA_963922495.1 uncultured Coxiellaceae bacterium
ATTCAAAATCAGTTGTTCAATGTGCGACATTTCGTCGATCTGTTGGGAAATACCCCAAGTTGGGATGGGGCCTATGATTCCAAAGGGAACCGAAAATTACTATTTAATACCGGCATGAAGCCAAACATCCCTGAAAATAAACGTAACCGAACAAAAGAAAAACGGGGTAGGAAACGTTTTTTCAGCGCACTAATTTTTAAAGAGCGATTCAGAACAATTGAACGCCTGTTTGCTTGGGAGGATAAATTCAAGCGGCTACTGTTACGGTTTGAGCACAAATCTGTTAATCATTTTGGATTAAAGCTCATTGCTTATTCAATGATTAATCTCAGACATTTTTGTTCCACATAAAATAAAACTCCAGAATGAAATATAACAAAATCACGATAGTGCGTATCATTCTTGTTTGCAATAAATCATTAAATCATAAAACTCATGATTTATTTTACCGGATAACATTTTATATAGTCGATGGAAAATTTCAAATAATTTATAGCTGAAATCCTGCTGGTGATATAAAAAACAGCAATGAGTTGCAGGAAAACCTTTATAAAGAAGCCATTTAGCGCAATAAATAAGATGCTTCCCCGGTTGATTTGCAGTGATTGATAGGGAATTGGAGAGCACTGTTCACTTGTGTTCAACGCTCGGTATTAACGCTCGCTGTTTGTGCCTGACGTTGGCGTTGGTATTCCCGCTCGAAATTCATCACCGGTAACTGTATGGCGGGAGATCCTGAGCGTGCCACCAGCTCTTGAATCTGTTGCCGGGCAAACGGGTACAATAAGTTGGGACAATATCCGTTGATCAGCTGTTCACGCCACTGCGCCGGTTGCTGCTCAGGCGCCTCACACTTCACCAAGAAAATACCCACATGACTCACTTCCACGTGGTACAGCGTGCGTTGCTCGGCTTCGGCACTCACCGTGACCGTCAGGGTGATGGCGTAATGATCGGCTAAGGATAAGGCCTGATACGTAATCCGATAATCCAGTCGCACCGACGGTGGTGATGCCGGTGGTTGGGGGTCTTTCACCGCTAATAGGGTTTCTTCAGCAGCGCCTTCTTTGCTAAAGCGGCTGTGACTGAGATAGTCAGAGACGATCGCGACTTGAATCGGGGCGGCAGCGGCGGTATCACGCGGGGTTGGTGCGGGTTTAACGGGTGTACTGGCTGGGATGCGACTCATGAAGGGACTCCTCACTAATAATAAATTTCCTGATTGCGCTGACGCTAGATGATCCTTCCCGAGCTGTAAAGGGATTTCTGCGGTCTTGGCTAAAGTTAATGATTGCTTAATCATTGAGGGTGTATGAGTCTGATTGGTGTGATCATTCATTAAGAAAAAATTAAGTATTGAGAACATAGTCTTTCTGCTTTACATCCGGCAATGGATAATTTAGCTTAACTTGTCTATAAAAATCCAATACCTAGGGAAGGGATCCCAGCACCAGGTCTGCAATGTCGTGGTGCTGGGAACGCCAAACAGGCGGTCACGTACTCACTAAATGTTAACGATGACAAGGAGACAGTTCATGCCCATGAATACATCCCTGCCGATCACAAATTACGGTCCGACATCACCCCATTATTCTTATCCGATCACGAATATCACGGTGGGTGGTGAGGCGTTGGAAGTCACTCATTCGAATACATCAACCCGTGTATTCCCTTCTCAATCCGTCTCCCCTCTCAGGGAAAAGCACCCGGCGTACGTTGCCGGAGAATTGTTGCATCGCTGGGTGGGTCCGATGGTGCAAGGTGTCAGTGCGGCGTTTGAGTGGTTTACCGGTCGTCAGGCTGAGACACCTCAATCTTCGTTGGGAGCAGACACTAAGTCGTCGGCATCGGCTGACCCACAGTCTGCTTCGGCAGCAGCACCCCATATGCTGTCTTCACCAGCGCATGCTGCGGTGCACTTGCAGGCGGTCACGCCGATGGTGGATTTCCAGCTGGATCTCGCGGGTCGTCAGCAGACCTTGAATGGAGCGCAGGATTCCGATCGAGCGGGGTCGTCGATCAGTGCCGGTGATGTGAATGGCGATGGTGTGACTGATTTTATAATCGGTGCCCCTGGGGCCTCACCGCAAGGTCGCCTTCATGCGGGTCAAGTGATGGTGGTGTTTGGGCCGATGACGTCCCCCTCTCTTGAGCTGAGCGCCTTATCAGCGGGTCAAGGACTCGTGATTCAGGGCGCCCAAGCCGGCGATCGCCTGGGCACATCGGTCAATGGTGTGGGGGATCTTAATAGCGATGGGCTAGCGGATATTGCCCTAGGTGCCCCCATAAGCGCTAACCTAAGTGATTGACAAAAGTATTTTGGTTCAGTTAGG
>CAWUIH010000132.1:0-2297 GCA_963922495.1 uncultured Coxiellaceae bacterium
ATAAAGCCATCGAAAATAAAATCACACGTTTGAGCAAACGCCGTCCACCGTGGGAATTTGATTTACAAACAGCACAACAACTGTTATGCCAACAATTTAATACTAAAAATTTAGACGGGTTTGGCGTGACCGAATTACCAACAGCACTGGCAGCCGCAGGCTGTCTACTACAATACGTGCAGTATACGCAAAAAAGCGCCCTTCCACACATTCACTGTATCCGTGCTGAACCACATGACAACATGGTGCTAATTGATGCGGCAACACGACAGAACCTTGAACTCGTGACTAATTTAAGAGGCTCAGAACAGCATACACTGGCTTGGGCGCTGGATAATACCAGTACCGCAATGGGAAAACGATTGTTGCGCCGCTGGATCAATCAACCACTTCGAGATCATAAAATCTTATTACAACGCCAAGTCGCAATTAGCACTCTCATCGAATACGAGAGTTTCCACTCGATACAGCAACATCTAAAACCAATCGGCGATTTAGAAAGAGTGTTAGCACGTATTGCATTGCGATCGGCAAGGCCCCGTGATCTCACATTGATTCGACAAGCACTAGCTCAATTACCAAATATTACGGCTACACTGACTGAGTTATCACACAGTGAACCCTTAAAGCAGCTTCATCATGATCTAGGCGATTTTTCAGAATTAGAGCAACTCTTACAGCGCGCTATTGTTGATAACCCAGCTGCCGTCGTTCGTGACGGTGGTGTCATTGCCGAAGGCTATGACGAGCAGCTTGATGAATTACGTCAGCTGAGCAGCAACAGCAATACATTTTTAGCAGCATTAGAACAGCGTGAACGTGAACGCACAAAAATAAGTACTTTAAAAGTGGGCTATAACCGAATTCACGGCTATTTTATTGAGATTTCACGCGCCCAATCACAACATGCTCCTACCGAGTACATCCGCCGTCAAACTTTAAAAAATGTTGAACGCTATATCACCCCCGAATTAAAGATTTTTGAGGACAAAATCCTTAGCGCTCGTGCACGCGCGCTGGCACGTGAGAAAGCACTGTACGATTCCTTGTTAGATTATCTCATCACACAGCTTATTCGATTGCAGCACTGCGCTGCAGCATTAGCAAAATTAGATGTGCTGAATAGCCTCGCTGAACGCGCAGTCAGTTTAAATTTTACTAGGCCTGAATTGAGCACACAGCATGGCATTTATATCAAAGCAGGTCGCCACCCCGTTATTGAACAGGTGACAGAACAAACTTTTATGCCCAACAACACTGAACTGGACAATGATCATCGCCTATTAATTATTACTGGCCCCAATATGGGTGGTAAATCAACCTACATGCGGCAAACTGCATTAATCACCTTAATGGCTTATATGGGTAGTTTCGTACCCGCAAAAAAAGCCGTTATCGGTCCGATAGACCGTATTTTTACCCGTATTGGCGCTGCTGACGACCTTGCTAGTGGCCGCTCTACTTTTATGGTAGAAATGACGGAAACTGCTAATATATTACATAATGCAAGTCAACAAAGCTTGATACTCATGGATGAAATTGGGCGTGGAACCAGCACTTTCGACGGTTTATCACTAGCCTATGCCTGCGCTGAATATTTGGCAAATCATATTGGCGCGCTTACGCTATTTGCCACTCATTATTTTGAACTCACACAGCTCGCAAAACAAATACACTATGTGCATAATATTCATTTGGAAGCTACTGAACACGAAGAAAAAATTATTTTTTTACATGCTGTTAAAGACGGACCAGCAAATAAAAGCTACGGACTGCAAGTTGCCCAGCTCGCTGGAGTACCACGCGAGTTAATTCAAAGTGCAAGAAATAAATTACTCGAATTAGAACAACAATCAACCCATGTTGAAAAACCTCCACAACAAACTAATTTGTTCGTTAGTACTGAACATCCAATACTCACAGAATTACGACAAATTGATCCAAACAATCTGACACCTAGGGAAGCCTTGGAAATACTTTTTAAGCTTAAATCAAAAGAATAATAACGACAAAAAATAGTCGCATTACGTCTCCACAACGAGGAAAAATTTGACCCTAGCGCTTTAATTCTCGTGGTACCAAATTCTGCACAGACTCAGGAGTATCTGCACTCTGGTCCTTGCGTATTTGGAATACCACAAACTGTCAGAAATTTGCCCTTTGCTTAATCCTAGAAAAAACAGTTAGATCACGATTTCTAGCACACCATCTTGATAATCGAGTTTAATACATCTCATCACAACTGGGTTTAGTAACCCGGCCTGGCCCCACTTAGTAATTTAAATTGGCCCCACCTT
>CAWUIH010000133.1:0-2203 GCA_963922495.1 uncultured Coxiellaceae bacterium
TTCAAATGCGGCTTCTCTCTTACAAATTTTTCCTTCGACATGGCGGTTTACCTCTAACTAAAAAAATTCAATTTATTTACGCCCCATCTATATATGGAGCCCACAACCGGATTTGAACCGGTGACCTCTTCCTTACCAAGGAAGTGCTCTACCCCTGAGCTATGTGGGCCTCAGGAAAGCCCTACTTGCCCAAGCAAATCCTGGAACCTGGAGCGGGTGATGGGAATCGAACCCACACTATCAGCTTGGAAGGCTGAGGTTCTACCATTGAACTACACCCGCAAGCATACCATCAACAACACGACTCAATGTGGTGGAGGGGGAAGGATTCGAACCTTCGAAGGCTAAGCCGCCAGATTTACAGTCTGGTCCCTTTGACCGCTCGGGTACCCCTCCGTACAAAACTTTTCCTAACACCCTATCCAATCTATCATGACTGTATGTACTCACTATCATTCACTAGTATTCGAAAATCTTTTCAAGCAAACTAAAGTTTAAACGATGTACACAATTATCTGGAAAAATCAAGCGTGCTATTGTGCGTAACTACTACTAAGATGTCAACTACTGCAACACAGAAATCGCAATAAAAACGGCATTCTTAACAAAACTCACACCATGAACAGCGAACAACCGAATTCAACTCGCGTGACATCAACGCCAAAGCCGCTTTATATCCTGTGGGGGCTTCAATTGAGCGCAACACACACGACACATCTGTATTATCGGCAGCAACAAGCTCACCACTCCCTTTAATAGAAACAGCAAATCGATCCAACCCAACAGCAAGACCCAAACCCAACGCTTTTACGTACGCCTCTTTTAGAGTCCAAAAACGATAAAAGGCATCTAAGCGCTGCTCTGCTGGCAATTGCTGCAACTCAATATATTCCTTCGGAGAAAAAAATCGCTTTGCGATACCCAATATCTCGACATTGGGTCGCATCTGTTCAATATCGACGCCCACCTGATCGTAAAGCGTTAAGGCAAAGTAGGCATAATCTCCTGAGTTAGACAAGTTAAACTGCACAGCACAATCAGACAAAAATGGCTTTCCATGCCCACCATATTGAAAACAAATCTGCTTAGCAGGGTATTGTACATACCGCGACAATATATCCCGCTGCACCGCGCGTGAAAGAACAAATTGTTGACGATGCTTATGAAGTGAAAAACGCTGTGCGCGCTGAATTTCACTGGGCTGCAATAGCTGCGTTGCTACTGCCACTAAATCTCTTTCCAGATCGAGTGGAATTTCCCACAAATGCACCTCACCAACAGATATACTCAAGAACGTCATTGCTCAGCCCGAAAATTTTGATTTCGCCGCAGTAGAATCGCCTTTACTCACAAAGCTATTTATAGCCACAAAACTATTCCAAGCCATTGAGCGCTTGATAACGAAAACACGTCACAATGTGGTCATTAACCATACCAACCGCCTGCATAAATGCATAAATAATTGTGGGGCCGACAAAACTAAAACCACGCTGTTTTAAATCTTTTGAAATCCGCTGTGATAATGGCGTCGATGCTGGCACTTGTTCTAATGTTTGATAGCGATTGATAATAGGCTTGTAATCCACAAACTGCCAAAGGTAACAATTGAATTTTATTTCATCTGATAATTTTAGAAAAGCACGCGCGTTATTAATCACGCTGATTATCTTACGACGATTTCGGATAATTTTTTCATTCTTCATTAGACGCTCAACGTCTGAAATCTCATAGGCATTAAGCTTATGAGGATCAAAACCAGCAAAAGCCTGATAGAGCGTCACTCTTTTTTTCAAAATCGTTAACCAACTGAGTCCCGCTTGCATTCCCTCTAAATTCAAAAACGTGAATAATATACGATCATCGTATACAGGAACACCCCACTCACGATCATGATAATCGAGATACAGTTTATCATTCAAGCACCATTGGCAACGTTTTTTTTGAGCCACTTTGAAATCTTTTTTCAGTGAATTACTTGATTTTACGCGATGTCTCCCCGTATTGCGAGCCTAATTTGGCATTGTTTTCTGCGACACGGCGAGAATATTACGGGTTAGTATGAATGCGAGTATTGCAGAATCACAAAAAGAAAACCATACCGAAATAGTAGCTCAATCACCATTAGAAAAATGGCAGGCATAAGATATCTTTATTCAACACCGATTTCCACAGGCTTTAAATCGACAAATTTGACCCTAAATCC
>CAWUIH010000134.1:0-2175 GCA_963922495.1 uncultured Coxiellaceae bacterium
TGAAATCCCGAAAGCGCACAACATGAAACATCAACAGAATGGTCATGATTTCGCTGGTTGACAAACCGTCTTGTAGCACACATCAAATACATCACGAATGTTTTTTCTGCTCATGCCTGAATGGTAGGCCGATAACACTTTTTTTCGAACATCAATACTGTAAAGCATGCTCCTTGCCCTCTTTTGTCCAGTTGAGGGCATTAGCATACCATATCAAAAAAAGAATGTCTTACCGGGTAGCGCTATAACCTAATAATAGGGGATGACAAATCGCTTATTGTTTCCATGATCGAGGACAACCCCATTTTCCTGATGCATGGTAATCCATTGTGCTTTCACCCGTCTATTTTCAACGTGATAAAAATAACTCAGCTCCATCCCTATGCGCAATTTTTGTTTGAACCTTAAAATCCGTTTTGAATTTCTAACGCATTCCCAATCGCTACGTGTCAACGATATCCATCGAATGCAGTGGCTTCGTTTCACGCATTCAATAAATGGGTGTAATCCATGATCTTATCCGGTTGGTAGCACTAAGATCTTCGATAATCGGGCAGAATCTCGTGTGAAGTGCAACGCTGTTTCAGCGAAATGTTTAATAACTTCAGCAACATCACACCAGTGAGCCACTCATCAAAAAATAATTAGTGCAGGGTGTTTCGTTTATCTGCCTCTAAACAACATTTTTTATATTTTATGCGACTGCCACAATGACATAAATCATGACTACCCAATTTGTTTTTTTTAGGTTGCCATACATTTTCTGATTCCCTTGCATGAAAAGCAAGATCATAGACATGTTGTGCGAACATGGGAATGTCCATTGCCAATTCCAGGACGTCTGCATCCGTTGGCATTTCCTCATCTTCAAGATCTATAACACTGCCCAAAACTATCATGGGTATTGCGTGTGGGTATTGCCCTTCTAACCAGGTAAATGAAATGATATCCACGCCATGACAATAACCAACACACCAGTCCACAACACTTGTTGCTGAACTTCTCGACCAATCAGTAATCTGTGCCGATTCCCAAAGTACAGGCTCGAATTTATCTTCATAAAGTTGAATAGCGAGCTTATTATAGACGGCTAATAGGCATTGCAGCAGCTTATTCGCTGAATCAAGGCTATCGGCTTTTGATTCAGACGTAAACAGGCCCAGCCACTCTTGAGTCGGCACTTGATCTTTAGAGCTCAGTACCGCAGTAAAAAAACCACACGCAAAATTAACCGAATATGAAATGCCATGCGCACTCAACGCGTCGTTGAGTACTGATAAGCAATTCCAATCATTTCTAGCGGCATTCTTCGTATCCCAGTTCATTGGCATAACCTTTCTGGCGCTTAAAAACCCTCTGCAATGAATCATCGCCTAAAACACAGTATCAGTATGGAGGTTATGGATTACCACACCCATATCCGCCGGTGACATAGACATCATAGCATGATCAGGTGGCTATACCATGCGTCAATCATTTCTGTTTTCAACACTCCCCCCTTTTCATTGGGGCTTGCCGGTGTGCAGAAATAAACATCGGTATTCAGATACAACGTGAGCAATTCAAAATCTGAACATTCGGAACTTGTCATCGTGCTTTCAAATATCCAAGTTAAACGTGTTCAATATGTCCAGTAATTTTTTTATCCTCACGCAATTTCTCTTTTGATAACCATTGAATAACCGCGTTGTCGCCGCCGCTGATCAATTAAAAGCACCTGCGCTTTCCCGTCACTAAAGCAATGGCAGGGGCGATGGATAACGCGCCCCAGCGAAGTCCCCTTGCGCCCCCAGACGCGCGTCACGACCCAACCCAATAAATCAGGCTCAACCAAGGCTTCATAGTATCGCTGGTTCTCTTTTTTCTCCCAACGTATTTTTAAATAGGACACTTGATTCATCCTCGTTTTTACCGATCAGGATATCGAAAGGCGATCACGGATCCTTTGAATGCGCGCCTCAACAATAATTCTTGAGCGACCACTAAATTTTGTGTATGCCCACCGAAATTCATGAAGCGACGACCTTACTGTGCGATTCCACAGTGACCGTACGCTCATCAATTCCGTCAATAAATTTTACCCGATTAACCCCATCCGCCAACCACGGCATTTTCATGAGCCACAATTCTTCAGTTAATGCTATAAAAATAGAAGTGCTCTCATAAATCTCATTG
>CAWUIH010000135.1:0-2090 GCA_963922495.1 uncultured Coxiellaceae bacterium
CCATTTTTAATTAAAAAAGAGATATAAAATCCCAATAAAAAATAATGTAAATTATTGTTGTTGCACCTGTGGACCCCTGTTAATGATATGGGTGACTTTGCGAGGAACGAGCCCATGGTTATCCATATCATTAACAGAGTCCATAGGTAATTTTTCTCCAAAATATAATTCCGCTGGTTTTCTATAATCTAACCCTTGATGGTGCCGCTCAAAATTATAAAAATTCAAATAATGGCCAAGTCGTTCCTTGGCCATTGGAATACCACTGTACTCATGTAAATAAACTTCTTCATATTTTACACTTCGCCACAAGCGCTCAATGAAAATATTGTCATAAGCTCGTCCTTTTCCATCCATGCTAATTTGAATACCATTAGCCTGTAGTAGCCCGGTAAATGCGTCACAGGTGAACTGCACGCCCTGATCTGAATTAAAAATATCAGGAAAACCATACATCATCAAAGCATCTTCCAATGCCTCTAAACAGAAGGATGGCTCCAGTGAATTGCTCAAACGCCAACTCAGCACATAACGGCTATACCAATCCATAATCGCCACCAAGTAGACAAATCCCTGAGCCAGCCGAATGTAGGTGATGTCTGTACACCACACTTGGTTTGCTCGGTTTATCGTTAATCCTTTTAATAAATAAGGATATTTTTTATGCCCGGGATGCGACTTGCTTAAGTTCTTCTTGGGATAAATGGCGACTATCCCCATCAGCCTTAACAACCGCCTGACGCGTTTATGATTCACCAGATATCCTAAATCTCCCAAATAATGCACCATTTTACGAACCCCCTTAAACGGGTGACGTGTATATTCTTCATCCAATACTTTCATCAGAAATTCATTTTCAGAGCTTTCTCTGGTCGGCTGATAATACACATTTGACCGATTCAATCCGAGCAAATGACACTGCCTACGCAGACTCAGTTCAGAATGCGAACAATCCAGCATGCCTCGCTTAACCCCAACACTCATTCCCATACACTTTTTTTTAAAAATTCATTTTCGCACGTCAATTGTCCAATTTGACGGTATAAATCATCTACCAATTTTTGATTCCCTGACTCTGATCTTTCATGCTTCCCCGTAAACCCTGCCTTAATGCATGAGAGCGCCTGTTGCTTCCAACGGGTAATTTGTGTCGCATGAACGCCATACTGAGTGGAAATTTCATTGATCGTTAAATCGCCACGGATGCTATCCAATGCCACCTTTGCCTTAAATTCTGCTGTGTATGTTTTCTGCTTTTTCTTGCCCATCTGCTAAACTCCAAGAGATAGTCTAACCTATTTTTTATATCTCTTTGGGTGGTCCGAATTTTGGGGAGCACTATAGCTGGACGTTTTCAACAAAATAAAACAAATAACAAATCATCTTCATCTCAACAAAACCAACAGCTACAACGTGAAAATATTGCGTTACGTAAGAAACTTGAACAAGCAGAAGCAATTATCGACTTGCAAAAAAAAATCTCGAACTTGCTTGGTCTGTCCAGCCTAGAACTCGAGAACAGCGAGAAAGATTAATGTCGCAAATTCAACAAATAAAACTCACATCAGGGATACCGCAAGCCACTTTGTGTAAGGCATTAAATATTGCTCGTGCGAGTTATTATCGCCATCACCAGACAGCTCAGGAATCGACGAGTAACAAAAAGTCGGCGCCTAATAATAAGCTGAGTAAAATAGAGCAACAGCAAGTCTTAGATATACTGCACAGCGAACGCTTTGTTGATAGCACTGTTTATCAAGTTTATTACGCACTACTTGATGAAAAGCAATATTATTGCTCTATTCGCACAATGTACCGCTTATTATCAACACAAGGTGAAACACAGGACCGGCGTAATCAACGAAGTCATCGTGATGCGATCAAGCCAGAATTAATTGCTTGTAGCCCTAATGAAGTCTGGTCATGGGATATTACTTTATTACTCAGTACTCAACGTTTAGTTTATTATTACCTGTATGTCATCATCGATATTTATAGGGTTCTGTCGCAACTTTTTTGGTGTTGCGCAAAAACTTCGGGGCGAGTCTATCCCGGACACACTTACCCGGCTAACGCGTAAAACTGCTCGA
>CAWUIH010000136.1:0-2071 GCA_963922495.1 uncultured Coxiellaceae bacterium
AGCAGGAGGTTCTGCCCAGGCTTAACCAAGTCTAGTATTAATAAATACTGGTTTACTTAAGGCTATCAGCTTGATACAATCCTTCCCTATCTGCAAGGCGGAGTCGAATTGGCCAAACAGTGTCTGGCCAATCAAAGATGATCTTGAACCCACTTCATCGTAGAGAGCGAATTCGTCACACGGCCGGTGACGAATTGTAATGCATTGATTTTAAATATATTTTATACATTCCTGAAACGGAGGTGTCCTGAGTGAGCAACGATCTAGATAACCCAAATAAGGACCTAAATCCTGAATTTGACCAAGTTTGCCAAACTGCCATTGATTATGTAGAGCACGCCAGAAAAAATGTGCTGAAATCTGTCAATCATGAGCAAACTATCGCTTATTGGAAAATTGGCCGTCTTATCGTTGAAACTGAACAACAAGGCAAAGAAAGAGCGGGCTATGGCACGGCATTATTAAAAACGTTATCTGAACGCCTCACTCGTGAGTTTAAACGCGGATTTAGCCTAACTAACATCAAGTATATGCGCATTTTCTACCAAACCTTCCGAGATCGAATTCGTCACCAGCCTGGTGACGAATTCCAACAACCTGATTTTAATACAAATTTAAGCTGGACTCACTATCGACTTCTGATGTCAGAGTCACGCGAAGAAGTTAGGAATTTTTATGAGATTGAGGCCGCAAAAAATCACTGGTCTGTTCCACAGTTGAAGCGACAAATGCATAGCTCCTTATACGAACGGTTGGCAGCCAGTCGTGATGAGAAAGGGGTCATGAAGCTTGCTAATGAAGGACAGGTGATCACGACACCAGAAGAAGCACTGAAAGACCCTGTTGTGCTCGATTTTCTTGGTTACAAGCAACACCATAAGTACACAGAGCATGATTTAGAGTCAGGAATCATTGATCACCTACAAGAGTTTTTGCTCGAAATGGGCAGAGGTTTTGCATTTGTCGGGAGACAAAAGCGTCTTACTATTAGCGGTAAACATTATTATCCTGACTTAGTATTTTTTCATACTGTTTTGCGTTGCTACATTATTGTAGATTGTAAAATTGTAGAATTAGAACATGGGGATGTTGGGCAAATGATGCTTTATGTTAACTACTATGACCGCGATGTAAAGCTCCCTGATGACAATCCAACAATTGGCCTACTCCTCTGCCCCGCTAAAGATGATGCTGTTGTGAAATACATGACACCAAAAGATGACAAACAAATATTCGCGCGTAAATATCAATTTCATCTCCCTACCGTTGAAGAACTCAAAAAAGAAGTCTCGCGAGAGTATGAGCAAGTACTAGAACGCCTTAGCTCTGAATCAGACGACGAGTAGCAGGCAGCACCAATGGCATCGAAAAAACAAGCGCACCCTACTCCGCTATTCGATACGCAAGACAATCTTGCGCAGCAGGAGTTACCAGAAGCTATAACCCTACCCTTTGCAGCTGATGATTATCAGATCTTAAAAGATTTTCTACTTCAATATACAGGTAGTCGTGACACCTATACCGCTTATCGCCGTGAGGCAGAACGATTAGCGCAGTGGTCATGGTTTGTATCTGGTAAATCGCTGCTCGAACTACGCCGCCCTGATATTGAAGCGTATATTACTTTTTGCCAATCTCCACCTAAGGCATGGATTGGAACAAAAAAAGTAGCTCGCTTTATCGTGCGCGGTGGTAAGCGCATTCCCAATCCTGATTGGCGACTCTTTGTCGCCACTACAAAAAAATCCGGCACTAAAGATGGTAACAAACCCGAAGCTAGCAATTACCAGTTCTCTCAAAAAGCATTGCAGTCGCTGTTTATTGCCAACAGCAGCTTTTATAATTACCTTATTCGTGAAGGGATTTCAGAAATAAATCCCGTTAGCCAAATTCGTCAAAAAAGCAAATTTCTTCGCAAGCAACAGAACAAACGCCAAATCCGCAGGCTCACCAGCTTACAGTGGGAATTTGTCATCGAAACCGCAGAAAAAATGGCTGATAGCAATCACGACAAATATGGGTTCTGTCGCAACTTTTTTGGTGTTGCGCAAAAACCTCGGGGCGAGTCTAT
>CAWUIH010000137.1:0-2054 GCA_963922495.1 uncultured Coxiellaceae bacterium
AACTCCTTGCGCCTCAGAGAAAACAAAAATATCAACGATTCTACCAAATCTATCCTTCAGTTGCGACAGAACCGGCCATATTCATTCTAAACTTAAAAACCAACGCTCAATGGAAGCCATGGTTGCTACGGTGCATAATCCTAAAAACGTTCGCACAAAGGATAAAAACCATAATGAAATTACGGACAAAACACTTATTGCTTCGGCAAGAAATGATGAACAAGTATCGATAAAAAAATTATTAAAAAATGCCTGCCTGCAACAAGGAATGGTTAAAAACACCCATGTTACCATTCTCTGCGATGGCGCCAGTAATTGCTGGTCTATTGCCTCTATTTTAAAAGAAGAATGTGCTTCGATGACAAAGATATTGGATTGGTTTCACGTTGGCAAAAAGTTTAAGAATACACAATCCGTTATTTCTGAAGATCATAAAGATGAATTTGATCAGGCGAAATGGTGTTTATGGCATGGCAAAGCAGATCAATCATTATCAAAACTGTCAGCAATCAAGTCCCGTTTAACGGAAGGGAAAAATAACATTCAGTCACTCATGACCTACATAGAGAATAACAAAAACCATATCATTAATTATCAAGAGCGGTATCAGCAAGGGCTGGTCGTTACGAGTAACGTTGCTGAATCGTCTGTTAATAACCTGATTAATGAACGACAGAAACAGGATGGTCGTATGCAATGGTCACGTGAAGGTGCTGACAATGTTTTGCAGATTCGTGCTAGCATTAAGAGTAAGCATTGGTATAAGGATTGGGAGCTAGTCAAATCCATGCTATATCGCAAGGCCGCATAACTCAATTAATATGATGCTTCCTTGCATTGACAGGTAGTTAAGTTAACTAATTATGATATACATATCGCGTAGTTCCGATACCATTAATTTAGCAGTTCCCGGCGAAACATTTTTTTCAGTATAATCAAAGGATTGAAAATCTGATTTTCGTAACCTCTTTTCATTATTCTCATTATTATTCAAAGAGTTATCTGAATTTTCACCGGGAATTGCTGCCATTAATTAATCTTATTTGACTTGTTTCGCAAATATGCTAATATTAGAAAGTGGAATGGAAAGTAAATTACTATAGCCAATCGGTAGCTGATGAAGTAGCTCGATGGCCGAGTAAAATGCGAGGTAAATATTTACGCATTATTGACCTTATTGAGGCACATGGTCCGAAACTGGGCTCACCCTTAACAAAACCATTAAAAGATGGGCTTTTTGAAATTCGAGTCAAAGCACAAGAAGGAATCGGCCGAGCATTCTTTTGTTACCAGTTGAAGAATGAAATTATTATTCTTCATACCTTTATTAAGAAAACGCAGAAAACACCTAAAAAATCGCTGCATATTGCCATGCAACGAATGAAAGAGATCATGTTATGAAAAGGCTATCTCATGCAGCAGTTAAAAAAAATCTCCTGAAAGATCCCAAGACGCGTGCGGCGTACGAAGAGCTCAAAGAAGAGTACGAACTGATTGATGAATTACTCACTGCTCGCCACCGCGCTGGGCTGACTCAAGCAACCATTGCGAAGAAAATGAAGACAACTCCTTCCGTTGTGTCTCGGTTAGAATCACTTCAATCGAAGGTACACCACTCACCTTCATTAAGCACATTAAAGCGTTATGCGAGTGCCGTTGGTTGTGAATTAGCGATCAAGCTGGTGCCTAAAAAAGTGCGTTCTTAACGTGGATAACGTACTAGTCGGATAAGGAAGAGGCATTACTGCCTCTCCCTCTCCTAAGAACGTAGCGTGCAAGCTTTCCCTGCAGCACTACGCTCAAGCCTTATGAAGGCCGCCATCGGACGACCCGGCCTATTCGCTGTAAAATCAGGTTTAGCTATCAGCTTTTAATCTCCCACCAGGCTGACCACGATGATTTGCATGACAAGTCATTGCTAGTTATCTATTGGATAAAAGTTTCATTTATTCAGAAGATTGTATAAGATAGTATCTGTTTCAAACAGGCAAAAAAGGATAGGGTTCTGTCGCAACTGAGGGATAGATTTGGTAGAATCGTTGATATTTTTGTTT
>CAWUIH010000138.1:0-2054 GCA_963922495.1 uncultured Coxiellaceae bacterium
CTCATGATAAAAATAATTTTATTCAATGTAAGGTGTGATTCT
The DNA here is from genome assembly GCA_963922495.1 of uncultured Coxiellaceae bacterium. Taxonomy (GTDB): domain Bacteria; phylum Pseudomonadota; class Gammaproteobacteria; order Coxiellales; family Coxiellaceae; genus CAWUIH01. Next base: position 43 of record CAWUIH010000138.1, read on the forward strand.
CGAGGGCTTACTTAAGAATTACAAAATACGTAGTAGAAACTCATTACAATTTATTTGATAATTTATAGAAGCTTAGATTATTGAAGTGCTTAAAAGCCACAATTCTTAAAAAGTTATTATCCTAACAATACAACGCCGCATTCAACCGCTTTAAGTATTAAAGAAATATCCGTGGGGACACCGATTTTTTCTTGCATCCGATATCGAAACGTACTGACTGTTTTTGCAGTCACTCCCAATTTTTGAGCAATTTGTTGGGTATCATAACCTTTAGCTAGTAGCTGTAGGGTTTGCATCTCGCGCTGACTTAAGCTGTCAAATGGATTAACGGAAGAAGGTGAAAAGGCCAGTTGCTTTGCTAGCACTGGGCTGAGATAGCGCTCACCCTTAGCAACACGCAATACTGCATCTAGCAATTCACTGTGGTGACTAGATTTAATTACATAAGCCCTGATGCCCAATTCGAGCAAGCGTTTTAACAGCGAAAGGTTGTAAGTCGATGAAAAAACAATAATTGCTGACTGACTTTGCACTGTTTTCAACCGCTGTACTACTTCCAAGCCAGAAATATCAGGAAGATTCAAATCCAGAATCACTAGCTCCGGTTTCTTTTCACAAACAAGCCTGACTCCCTGCATTCCCGTATCAGACTCGCCAACTACTGAAACGCCGTGCTCTTTTACAACGTGTTCAATACCTAACCGAACCATGGGATGATCTTCTACGATTACCACATCTATCACTTTCAAGCACCTTCAAAAACAACTATATAATCAAGTATAAAGGGCAACTCTTGACCATTCAAGCAATTAATCTGCGTGATTATTACTGATTTGTCCGAAATATCGGACATAATTTGTACGATATCTCGGCTATTTTTTTAACAGCTTACCCCGTAACATGAATTATAACAGTGTTTGACTGATCATAACGGAAACGAATTATCATGGAGATATGATGATTAATACCACTGTGGGGGTTCACCGATGAATGAGTTTCATTGATCGGTGAGCTAACTATAAATGATACCAAACAGAGACATGAAATGACTATACCTGTATTAAGCGCACTGCAAAATTTAGAAATTTCAAACGATGAAAACAACAATACCCTGTGTTTTTCAGATCACGTCCGCCATTCATTGAGTAGTTACCTCAAACATCTTGATGGTGATACTCCTAATAATTTATACGATGTGGCTCTTGCAGAACTGGAGGTCCCACTATTAAGAGCGGTGATGGGATATACTTTTGGTAACCAAAGCCGTGCCGCAAGAGTGCTCGGTTTGAGTCGCGGCACGCTCAGAAAAAAACTGGCTGTCTATGGAATAGATTAACAATATATTAAGTGCACGGTGGGCAACTTAGAGCTAGGCTAACCATTGCAGCGGATATTTGTTTGATCGCTTATCATCATTGGTTCCGCGGGTATATCTTCCCTAAAAGTGACACCAAATTGACTTAACCAGTTGATTTAAAGTGATTAAATTTTAAAAAAATTGGCCCGTAACTGGCAAGAGTAATTGAAAAACCCCTATTTTTATAGACTCTACTAAAACTCATTTTTAACCAAAATCAATCATGTCACAGTGGTTTATCTTTTGCTGATTTTGCCCGTGCTTTTAACTCAACATCAATATATTTATCCGTAATGGCACCAGAACTATGTCCTGCATCATCACGCACATGCTCCCTGGGACGTATTTTAACATCTTCTGATATCCCGGTGTGACGTAACCAATGTACCGTCGCCCATTGCAAACTCTCCGCTTCTTGGGGCGATATTTTTCGCAATTGAATGACGGCATGATCAAAGCAGTCTTGCACCATATTGGGTTGATTTGACATAAGCGCCGGAATCTTTCATTCGCTTGGATTTTGGCTTGGGTTCGTCTACTGAGCAGCCATTATTTCATCAGCGGTGACGCATCCAAATTTTGCACACTATCAATCAGGGAGTTAACGGTTTTCTTTTTGTGGCTGTTCGCGTTATTCTATGAACAATTCGTTTAA
>CAWUIH010000139.1:0-2025 GCA_963922495.1 uncultured Coxiellaceae bacterium
TCAAAGGTTTGATTCAAAATACGATGAATATCGATGAGGAAATTGCTTTTGCCCATATAGATGTCGATTGGTATGAGCCAGTTCGTGTATGTTTACAACGTATTTACCCTAACTTAGCTGTTGGAGGGGCAATTATCTTAGATGACTATCATGATTGGGGAGGTTGTCGCAGAGCTACCGACGAGTACTTGAAACAAATCTCTGGAAGATTCGAGATAGATGATTCTGCGGGCTCAATGAAAGTGGTAAAGTTGGAAAAATAATCGCTTCACTATACAACTTTAAAAGAGAAGTGGGTTTCAAGGTTTAAATGCGTGAAAATTCTTTTTCTCGTAACTGAATTTCCGTCTGTCTCTGAAACTTTTGTACTCGATCAAGTGATTGGATTGATTGAGGCAGGTCATCAGGTGGTTGTGTGTGCCGAATTTAGAGGTCGCTCTAACATCACCCATCTTGACTATCAAAACTTTAGGCTGGAGCAGTATGCCTGCTGGTCGGATATTCCGAAAAACAAGCTTTGCCGCATTCTGAAAGCAAGCTTAATAATTACTCAGCTGCTACCAAGGCATCCAGTGACTGTTCTACAGTCACTCAATTTCATAAAGTATAAAGACTTCGCATTTACCCTTCGTTTGCTATTTCTAAGCAATCTTTTTCGAAAGCATCGCGAGCTTCTCAGCAAGAACGACATTATACACTGTCATTTTGGACCCAATGGCACTAAAGCACTCCATCTAAAGACGTTAGGGCTTCTCCGTGGAAAAATCTCTACCGTTTTTCATGGCACAGATGTCAGTGCATATCTTTATGGCAAACAGCGTAACCCTTACAGTTATCTTTTTCGGCATGGAGACTGTTTTCTACCCGTCAGTCGTCATTGGGCAAAAAAACTGATACGTCTGGGCTGTGATCGTAAAAAAATGATAGTCCACCACATGGGAGTCAACTGCGATTCAACCCTCGCTAGAGAAAAATCGAAAGCCGACCTCAAATCTGGTCTAAAAGTTCTGTCTATTGCGCGTTTGGTAGAGAAGAAAGGCCTGGTGTATGGTATCCGAGCAGTTGCTCAGCTAATTCATGCTGGACGGTCCATTGATTATGAAATTATCGGGGATGGTCCACTTGCCGATATGCTCCAGACAGAAATTTATCGGCAGCGGTGCGAGTCTTCCGTTCACTTGCTAGGTTGGCAAGATAGAACCATCGTGCAAAAGCATATAGCGAGCGCTGATGTATTGATTGCGCCTAGTGTCACCAGCTCCTCAGGCGATCAAGAGGGCATACCGGTTGCCTTGATGGAAGCGATGGCAGTCGGTGTGCCCGTAGTAAGTACTTGGCATAGTGGCATTCCTGAGCTTGTTGAAGATGGCAAAAGCGGCATTTTAGTTCCTGAACGTGATGTCTGTGCCCTAGCTAAAGCTATAGATCAGCTGTTACAAGACAAAGATAGGTTGGAATGCCTTGGGGCGGCAGCACAGCTTGTTGTTAAGAAAGATTTTAACGTGAAGCGATTAAATGAGCAGTTGGTTCAAATTTTTCAGAAAGTTGCTACAGAATGAAATCGTGTTGCTAATTGTCAGTGTTGTTATTCCCACTTGTAATCGTCCCAATCTAGTTGTCCGAGCTGTTAGGAGTGCTCTTGCTCAAACGTTAGCAGAGATTGAGGTGATTGTTGTGATTGACGGTGTGGATCCCGTTACTCACACAGCGTTAACTAAAATTCACGATGAGCGACTAGTCGTACTAGAACTTTCAGAGAACCAGGGTGCGCCCAACGCTAGAAATCAAGGTGTTCTAAAAGCCAGCGGTCGCTGGATTGCATTCTTGGACGATGATGATGAATGGTTTCCTGAGAAGCTTGAAAAACAGCTCACGATTGTGCATGCCGATAGAAGTGCATCGAAAAAAATGGTCTTAACCTGTCGATTACAGGTCGGCAATACTCTAGGTAAGTATTATGTTGTACCCAGGCGACTACCAGACGAAGATGAGCCGATCAGTGAATATCTATTTGTTAGAAAAGGA
>CAWUIH010000140.1:0-1989 GCA_963922495.1 uncultured Coxiellaceae bacterium
GTCGATTAAATGTAGGGTTATGAAAAACTGGTGACACAGTTTAATGAAGACTCTCAAATTTCCAGGATCGGGGCCGAACCTCTATATCTGTTAACACCTGCAATATTGGCACAAACTTCTGCTGCGATAACAAATCAGCAACATATTCCGTTTCTTTTTCTTCTTGAGCTGGCGTTTTAATAATAACCTGGTTTTGTTCATTTATCTTGAGATAAGGATTAAGACCACCTTGACTACGTCGGTTAACGGTATCGTATAAAGATGACAATATGTCTTTGTAATTAGATAATGCCGTATCAACTTCTATAAATTCATCCAGTTCAGCCTTTTCTAGAAACGCTTTCTTATGGCTATTCCATTTCTCATCTGAGATTAAATAATCTTGTATTGCTTTGTAGCGATAGGAATATTTAAGGTTTAATTTTCCTGACCTGATAGCATCGGAAACATGCATAAACAGCAAAACTTTATAGAGAGGCGCTCTAAACTGATTGTTATCATTCAGCAAAGCATCTTTTTCACCTTTGGATAAAAATTCAGTGGGTGATTTAGCATTACACTGCCCATTCTGCTCAACAAACCATTTGGCAGCTCGATAGATCACTGAATCTGATGTCGATTCATTAAATGTTAATGTTTTAAAAATATCTTTAACACGGTTCTGTAGTTTAATGGAGACAGCTTCCAGGTGATTATAAAGTTCTTTATGATCTGCAAAACTTGTTAATAGGTCTTCATGTTTCTTTAAATCTTCTTTTTCTTGTTCACTGATATTAGTTTGATATTCGTCTAATAGCTGTTCAATTGCTTTGATTTTTTGTGAGTCGTCTTCAAAATCTGAGGAAATAGTAATTTTGCGTATTTGATCAATGAGTTCGCTTTTCTTATCACTGGCTCTTTTTACGTTTTGAATGGCTATACGTCTGTCTTTACGTGAGTTACTCTCTGCAAGTGATAATTTTTTCTTTGCTGAGTTCATCGAAGATCTTACACTTTTAAGAAAAATATCCACAGAATAATCATGCCAGATGTAAAATTGATGCTGTAAAAAACAAACCAAATGTAAATACCTCTGTTCATCTGGCATCTGTAAGAGTTGAGACCGTTTGGCTTTTTTTACCCACGTAGCATAATATCTTATGCTATCTTCATGTAAATTTAGGAAACTTAATACGCTTTCAACACGATGAAACAATAATTTAATTTGTTCAAATAAACCAACACTGGCTTGAATCGCTTTAGGTTTTAATGATTGACTGATGTGTTTGAAGCTGTTGATGGGAATTTGTTTTGTTTCTAGATTTTTCGCCAATAAAAATTCCAATTCTTGCTGGATTTTTTCAGAGATGTTGTCTCTAACAAGAGTGGTTAATTTATTTTCTTGCTGCAAAAATGCGTCACTAATAATTTTGGATAAAGCATGATAACTCGGAAAAACAATGCAGCGCTCCTGAAGGAGTTTCAGCAGGGTCAAAAATATTTTTTTAGGTGATACTTGCCTTGCAACCAGTGATTCGACCTCTCGTATGAGCCATTGGCGGATATGCTTGTCATATGCACGATACTTAAGAAAGTCTAAAATGCGCTTTTGATGGTTAAGTGGCGTCTTTGTGAGTCGATACGCACTCATATCAAGCGCTGAGATATTCTCGATGCCAAGCAACTTTGCCGCATAAGCAATATCTTCATCTAAAAAATCATTCGGGTCAAAAAATTGTTGGCATGCTTTGAAATAAGCAAACTGTACTAAAAATAAAACCTTATTGGTTTCAGTCTGCAAATGGTTTAGTACTTTTTGTAATGCATCCGACAACGCAAAGAAAGTTCGCCGTTGCTGATTAGTAAACGGTGGTGGTCGTTCATATTTTTGTTGTTCTTCGGTAGATAGAATAATAATTCTGGACATTTTTCATCCCTTGCATATGCAATTATTGGCTATCCATAAAACGAACGTATTGTGCACACGATTTTGTGTTGACGCAATCCGTG
>CAWUIH010000141.1:0-1986 GCA_963922495.1 uncultured Coxiellaceae bacterium
TTACCTTGAAATGAAGCTCCGAGAATTGAAACCATGTCTATGAATCACACAATTAGTCATTTAAAAAAATGCTAGATTAGCATAGGGGTTGGTTTGCCCTGAAAATATTTTTGACAGATAAGTTAGTACGTAATCGCCACGGATGGCATCCAATGCCACCTTTGCCTTGAATTCTGCTGTGTATGTTTTCTGCTTTTTCTTGCCCATCTGCTAAACTCCAAGAGATAGTCTAACCTATTTTTTATATCTCTTCGGATGGTCCGAATTTTGGGGAGCACTAATAGATTCCCACGGGTAAACCCGTGGTACTTACTGCTACAAACCTGCGGTTTGACTCAATTTCGCAACATCACTGCGTTTGCTGTGAAATTGAGATAGCTCATTCACCCACGGCAAATGCCGTGGTGCTCTGTCTGCGACCGCATAGAATGCAGTTGTTGAAGTATGAAATATGCATAACATATTTCAATAAAATTTGTTGTTCATTTCCCAAATTTTGACTATCATCGTTGTATGCCATTTATCGATCGCTTAATTCAGAACAGAATAGAAAACATCCTATCACGAGGGAAAAGTATTCTACTGCTTGGACCCAGACAAACCGGAAAAACAACCTTACTGAATCACCAAATCACAGCAGATATGGAATATTCTTTTATTGAAGCGGAGGTGAGAAGGCGTTATGAAGCGAATCCGGAAATATTACTCCGTGAAATTAAAGCCTACTCACAATTACGTCAAAGCAACACATTGCCCATCGTAATGATTGATGAGATACAGAAAGTTCCAGCGATTATGGACACGATTCAAGCGGCTATCGATAAAAAGTTGGCAATATTTGTGCTAACGGGATCATCAGCAAGGAAACTGAAACACAGTAAAAACGATTGCGAGGTCAACCTCTTACCAGGAAGAGTGATTGAATTACGCATGGAAGCATTCAGTCTGCTGGAAATTCCGAAACCTTTGCCCAGCATAGATGACTTAGTACTGAATGGCAGCTTACCCGAGATCGTGCAACAGAAAGACATAACACACAAAGAGGAATTATTGACCTCATATGTCAGTGCTTACTTAGAAGAAGAAATTCGGGCAGAGGCGCTCGTTAGGAACCTGGCAAGTTTTTCTCGATTTCTAACCTATGCGGCAGTGGAATCGGGCAAAGAAATAAATGTTAATAATCTGTCTCAAGAAATAGGGGTCTCCAGGCATACGATTAATGAATATTATCATATTCTAATCGACTGTTTAATTGTCGATAGAATCGAGCCTATTACTGATCTAACAACCCGACGTCGTTTAACGAAGTCACCGAAATACCTATTTTTTGATATGGGTATTAGACGAGTTGCCGCAGGGGAAGGGTTACGGTTACCACAAAAGTATTATGGAGAACTGTTTGAGCAGTTTATTGGCATTGAATTACTCAAGTTAATTCGGTTCTTTGCACCTCAGGCTCAACTGAAGTATTGGCATGATCATGCGGGTCCAGAAGTTGATTATATTATTGAATATAATCGTCACTTTATTCCGATTGAAGTCAAATGGACCACCACCCCTTCCCCAGGGGACGCAAGGCATCTACTTAAATTTATAAACGAGTATGATTGTGTGAAGCCTGCTTATGTCATTTGTAGAACCCCCAAGCCAATGGAATTAAGTGAAAATATTTTGGCAGTAGGGTGGGAAATGATGCCGGACATTATACGGCGTATTCTGGAATCTTAGGGTTCATCTGTAATTTTCCCAACGGCTCGGCCCAGTGTGACAGGAGCGGCGACTGGTCAATAAAAAACCTTGACTATCTGATTTAATCAGAAAAATTTAGATCACTACAGCTATCCATAAAACGAACGTATTGTGCACACGATTTTGTGTTGACGCAATCCGTGAAAAACTGCACAAAAAAGCGTTCATGAATTCAATCCATATGTGTGATTCATAGACATGGTTTCAATTCTCGGAGCTTCATTTCAAGGTAATAAT
>CAWUIH010000142.1:0-1964 GCA_963922495.1 uncultured Coxiellaceae bacterium
ACTTCTCTAACTAACAAAATCCGCTGATCACGAACAATAATCGCGCGCAAATCCAGTTTCGGCGTTGCATAACCGTATTGTTGGTGCAGTAAATTTTCCACATCTTGCTGCTTGCAATCAGAGTGGTGCTCTGCAATATCAGCAACAATTTTCGTCAAGTGTGCGTAGCGTTCACGACAAAAGGGGTCTTTACAAAAGGTTAAACCATTTTGACTAATCGCTTGCAGTTGATTCATCCATAACAACCATTGATGAGCATCTGCTGCCATATTATTCTTCTTGCTTTAAAGTTGCTTCAATAAAAAAATCAATTCCGCCATCAAGCACAGCTTGAGTATTACTGGTTTCAACGTTAGTGCGTAAATCTTTAATACGTGACGCATCTAAAACATAGGAACGAATTTGGCTACCCCAACTAATATCGGCCTTAGAAGCTTCTAGTTGCGCCTGCTGTTCATGCTTTTTCTGCATTTCTAATTCGAACAGTTTAGCGCGTAATTGTTTCATTGCTTGTGCTTTATTTTTGTGTTGCGAGCGATCATTTTGACATTGTACCACGACTCCAGTGGGTAAATGCGTGATCCGTACCGCAGAATCAGTGCGGTTAACGTGCTGCCCACCGGCACCACTGGATCGGTAAGTATCTATTCGTAAATCGGCGGGGTTGATTTCAATATTTACATCATCATTAATTTCAGGTGACACAAACACCGAAGCAAATGAGGTATGACGACGATTACCAGAATCAAACGGGGATTTACGCACTAAGCGATGCACACCGGTTTCTGTGCGTAACCAACCATAGGCATATTCACCTTGAAATTCTATTGTCGCGCTCTTAATGCCAGCAACCTCACCTGCGGATACTTCCATCAATGTGGTGTTAAAACAGTGTTTATCGCCCCATCGCAAATACATCCGCAATAACATTTCCGCCCAATCCTGCGCCTCAGTACCACCTGATCCAGCTTGGATTTCCAAATACGCATTATGACTATCCATTTCACCAGAAAACATACGCCGAAACTCCATATCGGCGAGTTTGTTTTCAATCTCGCGCAACTCGTTTTGTAACTCTTTAAATAACTCAACGTCAGGTTCTTGTTTTACAAATTCAGCGATCTCCAGTGCATCAGCAATGGATTGATCGATGGCTGACAAGGTATGGACCACTGATTCCAATGATGCGCGTTCACGGTTAAATTGCTGGGCTTTCTCTTGATCTTGCCAAATATTGGGGTTTTCTAGCTCGCGTTGCACCTCGTGCAGTCGATCGATTTTTTGATCAACTTCAAAGGTACCTCCGTAGAGCTTTGCTACGGAAATCACACGCCTGCAGCTGCTCTAGCAATGGAATAATTTCCACGTTTAACTCACTTAAAAATTGGGTTGTTGTTGAAGTCGCTGATTGACTTCAATTTTTTTCTCGTCAGAAAATGTGTTCCATAACCGCACTTCGTCAAAAGTTCGCCCACAACCGATACACACCGCATCTCCCAGTGACGTTGCACTGCAAATACCAACACAAGGTGAATCAGTTAAGTTACGTTTGCCAGATACGTCCACAGTCAATCCTCCAATAAGCAATATATCATGATCAAGTAGTGACTAACAGCTTAAGAATCAGCCGCCACCCTCTGATTCAACGTCATGTGACATCATCGTGCCTGCATTACTCCAATTACACCAAGCTCCACAAGGAAACTTATTTGAAAATTTAAACTTAAAAATCCCAACATGATTTTTGGGAAGAACCGCGTATTCCCAATGAATTCAACGTGAGGATACCGCAGGAATCACCGATTTTAGGGGTGGCTGAAATCAAATAATAATCATCATTCTGTTGGACAATTTGAAAGTGGTAAAATTTTGAGTCGTGATTACTCAGTAAAGCGTCTTGATAGCTATCACTCGACTATCAAGTTTTTAGATTGTTGATTATGCATTCATCGGTTGTAGAGCTC
>CAWUIH010000143.1:0-1950 GCA_963922495.1 uncultured Coxiellaceae bacterium
ATAGACTCGCCCCGAGGTTTTTGCGCAACACCAAAAAAGTTGCGACAGAACCCAATAAAGTGCCCTATTTAAAAATGCGTTGGGAGAAAAAAGAGAACCAGCGATACTATGAAGCATTGGTTGAGCATGATTTATTGGGTTGGGTCGTGACGCGCGTCTGGGGACGCAAGGGGACTTCGCTGGGGCACTTCACCCATCGCCCCTGCCATAGCTTTAACGACGGGAAAGCGCAGGTGCTTTTAATTGATCAGCGGCGGCGACAACGCGGTTATTCAATGGTTATCAAAAGAGAAATTGAGTGAGGATAAAAAAATTACTGGAAATATTGAAAACTTTTAACCTGGATATTCGAAAGCACGATGAAAAGTTGTGAATTTTCAGATTTTGAATTGACCACGTCTTATCTGAATACCGATGTTTATTTCTGCCACCGGCAAGCCCCAACGAAAAGGGGGAGTGTTGAAAATAGAAATGATTTACGAATGGTATAGCCACATGATCATGCTATGATGTCTGTGTCACCGGCGGATATTGGTGTTGTAATCCATAACCTTATGTTGGACACGAATTATTGAATGCTGGACACCGTTTGGTGAAAATCACGTAAAAGTGTCCAACATGACGATAATTGTTTGCAATTGATCAATTTATGTTTAATGTCCAACATAACAATAATGGGTGTCCAACATGGGAAGAATACGCAACGCGTAAAGATGATCAGAAATCACACCGTTTGAAACGCTGAAAATCGGGCATTTTGATGAACGATACGGAGGATTTGATAGGGCTGGTAAATAATCATCAAATTTAATGTGAGAAGGTATAGGGTGCGTCATATATGAACCTTACCGCTTTAATTCTCTTTGTTGTTGTTGAGGAGGTTGTGCGGGCTCGGGAGTATCCCTCGGATATCGCAAACTGTAACAATACTGATGTTTAAGTAAATAGCCAACCCCAGCTACGACGCCCAAACCACCCACAGCTAACAGGACTGGCCAATTGAGCACTAAGCCAACGATGACTGAAGCAGCCACTGCCTTGACCATAAAAGGTGCTGCCACGGCCGCCAAGTATGCAAATACGAGAGTAGCGAATCCGAACACAACCGCAGTGATTGCCAGGCGAGTGCGTCTGGGTGAGTAACCCACGGCCTCATTAAGGCATGCCGTAACCTGAGGATGGTGATAACGTGAAGCAAGATGAAATGCATTATAATAACCACCAAGGTCTCTAGTGCTGGGGATAATATACGGATCAGACCCATATGTAAGCAAAAGCTTCACCACACCCACATGACCGTAACGTGCCGCCTTATGCAGTGGAATCTCTCCGCAACCATCAGCGGCATGTACGTTGGCACCGTTTGCAATTAATATTCTTACCACTTCCGCGCAATTGCCACATGCTGCCAAATGAAGTGGGGTATGCATACTGATGTAAGCTCCATTAACACTGGCACCGTTTGCAATCAATATCTGTGTCGCCCCTGCATGGCCATAAGATACTGCCCAATCAAGTGGCGCCCACCCATAACGATCAGCAGCATTTACGTTGGCACGGTTTTCAATCAATATCTGTATCACTTCTACATGACCGTAAGATGCTGCCTCATAAAGCGGGGTCCGCCGCCCACGACCGTCAGCGGCATCCACGTTGGCACCGTTCGTAATCAACATCCGTGCCATCTCCGCGTGGCCACCTCGCGCTGCATAATGAAGCGAAGATACCGCATAAGAAAATGGATTAGCTATATGAAGTGGATAAGATATAGTATCTTTGACAGTTGCATTCACGTACGCACCGTTCGCGATCAATATCCGCGCCACCTCTAAATGGTCATAACGTGCTGCCCAGTGAAGTGGCCTCCATCTATTGATACCAACGCTATTCACATGGGCATTTGTCGTGATTAATTGATGAAGGTGTTCAGCTTGGTTTAAAGCAGCCGCA
>CAWUIH010000144.1:0-1938 GCA_963922495.1 uncultured Coxiellaceae bacterium
ATCTGAGAAACCTCGTGACCGCATCAACAGCTGATAAATTGCCGCTCGCTGATTTTGGATGGATCATCGGTAATGGACAATGGACCTCGGATGGACGAATGTTTGTGCTCACACAAAGCAGCAGTCAGCCAGCTGAATTGTATCAAGACATTGCTTTGTCAACTTACAACACCACGATAGCCAATCGCACACAAACTTTCTCATTTTTGGGTCAGATTCAACGAATTGGTGAAAATTTTCCCGTCGGACGATACATCGTAGAATATCGAAGTGCGTCCGGTACAGTATTGGATAAATTCGATTCCGGTTATACATTGAGGGCCAGCTCAAGGTTAACTGTCACTTACAGCTTTGCTAACACGCAAGTTGCTCCTGTTGGTACGCAGTCCGCTCGAATTCGTTTGTTGATGGATAAAAGCTCTGCATTCAGTCCCATTTCCAGTTCTAACCGAGTCTACTTTGACGCGATCAGTTTCTCAGCCAACAATCCAGCCGCTGCCCCAATTCCGGAGCCCGCCTTGTATCTGAGAAACCTCGTGACCGCATCAACAGCTGATAAATTGCCGCTCGCTGATTTCAGATGGATAACCACTAACGGACAATGGACTTCGGATGGGCGTCTATACTGTTTTGAACAATTAGGAGTGCAGCCATGTGAATTGTATCAAGATATTAATTTAACTAATTACCAAACGGAAATACAATCTAATAAACAATCATTTGATTTTTCAGGATTTATTGATGGTGCGAGTGGACAAACTGGTCGTATTAGGCTGGAGTTTCGTGATAGTAATGGGTTTGCATTGAATACATACGATACGGGTGCAGTGGGCGCTAGCTCGAATACTCAGTATACTCATTCTCAAGTAGCACCCAATGGTACACGATCGATTCGTATTAGACTTATTGCTGATAAAACGACAAGCATATCTCCAAGAAATGTCCTCTTTGATGATTTGTCTTTTATCGCGCAGGCGCCTCTAATCACTCCTATGCCTGCACCACCTATTCAGCTTCCAAATATCACGTCATGTGGATGTACAAATGGCCGCGATGGTATCGATGGTCGTAACGGAACTGATGGTCGTGATGGTATCAATGGCCGCGATGGTATCGATGGTCGTGACGGTATCAATGGCCGCGATGGAACTAATGGTCGTAATGGTGTCGATGGCCGTAACGGAACTGATGGTATCGATGGCCGTGATGGCACTAGTAGTCGTGACGGTGCTAGCAGTGAAGATAGTAGCGATGGAGGACTTAGTCCAGTTCCTGTAGCAATCTCTTTAATAGCAATCGCCATATCTTTGCCAGCACTATGCTTATCTGAGTGTAGTAGGCGCAAAATTAATGAAGTCAATAATAGAATATCTGGGCTCCCTGACCATTTATTTGGAGAGAGGAGGAGAAATGAGGCCAGGGCTAGTGTCGCTGGTGTTAACTCTTCTCTATCTATGATAGATATCAAGAATAGAAACAATATGAATATTTGATTGCACATCTAACTAATAACGCTCTTCAGTAGCAATTTATACAGCAGATTTGAGCCACTCCTTTTTGAGTGGCTCTCTTTACTGAGTGTTATTCAGCGCTGACAGCTAAGGAAAACGCTTAACCTCTCATATTATACGGATGGGAAGCAAGACACAGCTCGCGGTGCGGACGAGAAGAAAGGTAGCCCCCCTCAATGCGACACGTGGGCAATCAACGTCATGGGGTATTTTGACTTTAGCCTCCAAAACCTGGATTTTCTCTTATATTCCTTTTTAATACATAGGGTATTTCCCAACAGATCGACGAAATGTCGCATAGAAGTAATCTATAAACTCATTAAATTCAATCAGTTACTGTATTTTAGATGTCCAATTTTTACAGCAGTTCTAGGCCATAGTTCCTGATCGCTACACAGATGCCCAACTTCAATTGGACGCATAATTT
>CAWUIH010000145.1:0-1910 GCA_963922495.1 uncultured Coxiellaceae bacterium
CTCGAACCCGCGACCCCCGGCGTGACAGGCCGGTATTCTAACCAGCTGAACTACCGCTCCGAGTTAGAAACTTTGGTGGGTGCTGAGGGATTCGAACCCCCGACATTCGCCTTGTAAGGGCGACGCTCTACCAACTGAGCTAAGCACCCGATACTTATTACAGTACCTCCGTACTTCCTTGTACTCGCTTCATGCAATTCTCTATCTGCACACCGCCATATTCAAAACAAGTCCGATGACGTTAAACCCAATGCACGAAAAAAAGCCCCGCGATAATTCTATCGACGGGGCAAAGAAGATAGCCGATCTATACAGCTTTATCAAGCCTCATCGTGATCTTTATTATTAACTGCATCTTTAAGTTTCTTACCTGCTCGGAAGCGTGCAACCGTTGCCGCAGGAATTGTCATCGCCTGTCCGGTTTGAGGATTACGTCCACTCCTTTCGGCACGTCGGCTAGTTGTGAAACTGCCAAAACCAACGAGCACCACATCGTTTCCTATTTTAAGAGACTCTGTTATCCCATCAAGGAAAGCATCGAGTGCCCTCGTCGCAGCATTTTTGGAAATGTCGGCAGATTGTGCCATTAGATCAATTATATCTTGCTTGTTCATAGGTTCCCTCTTTGTCGTTCCTTAATTTATATCAATGCAGAACTGAGCGTGGGCGAACTTCGCACAATTCTTCCTTGTGATAAGGTATCACGGCTTTCTTTGGTTGGTTATACCAATTGCATTTATACACTGTCAAGCATTCATAGTCGATTGGCGCAATTAAGGAAGTTAACTTTGTTTTTGAGGTAAAACATCAAACACCACCTACAGCACGCTGTCAATACTAAGATAAACAAATATTCCTTCTAGTAGATTCTAAAAAACCACTTAGTTTGTACCACCTACAGTCAACTCATCTAACTTAAGAGTCGGTTGCCCAACACCAACGGGAACACTCTGACCAGATTTTCCACACACCCCAATACCAGCATCTAATTCCATATCGTTACCGACCATAGATACTTTGGTAAGTACATCTGGACCATTTCCAATCAAAGTAGCTCCTTTAACGGGTCGCGTCACTTTGCCATTTTCAATCAAGTAAGCCTCATTGGCACTGAACACAAATTTACCTGAGGTAATATCCACTTGGCCTCCAGCAAAATCAACAGCATAAAGTCCATTTTTCACGGTTTGAATAATTTCCATTGGCTCACTGTTTCCGGGCAGCATATATGTGTTAGTCATACGTGGCATTGGTAATTCTGAATAAGACTCCCGCCGCCCATTACCGGTGGATTGTGTTTTCATCAAACGAGCATTATGAACATCCTGCATATAATTTTTAAGAATACCGTCTTCGATAAGTACGGTTTTTTCAGTTGGAGTTCCCTCGTCATCAATAGTTAATGAACCGGTGCGCCCCGGCAAGGTTCCATCATCTACGATAGTGCATAGAGAGGAGGCAACACGCTCTCCGATACGCCCACTGAATGCAGAACTCCCTTTACGATTGAAATCACCCTCTAAACCATGCCCTACCGCTTCGTGTAAAAGCACTGCAGGCCAGCCAGGCCCCAAAACCACAGGCATAAGGCCAGCAGGCGCTGGTTGCGCCTCTAAATTTTGACAAGCTTGTCGAACAGCCTTTTCAACGCAACCAAAAGCTACACTTTTGAGGGTCTCATAACCAGCACGCGCCCCACAACCACTGGATGCAGTTTCACGCTGCCCATCTTTTTCAACCATGACTCGAAAATGGAGATTAACCATTGGCCTCATATCAGCTGCCACCACACCATCACTATTCATCACCATCATGTTCTCAAATTGCCCAGAAAGATTAACCACAACTTGCCTTACCAGCGGGTTTATTTCTCTAGCGTAGCGATCGATGTCGTGTAAGAACTGAATTTT
>CAWUIH010000146.1:0-1841 GCA_963922495.1 uncultured Coxiellaceae bacterium
TATGGCATTGTCTCCGATTATGATATGTGATAATATATATGAAATGCATTTGTTAATTTTGAATAGCCTTGCTGTAACAAAAGTCGCCCAGAGGGAGAGACTCTTGCTATTTAATTGAAGACAAAGATCTAAAGATAGAAAATTGCTTATGAATTGCTTGTTCGTCAGTTCTTTAAATAGACAATATTCACAC
The DNA here is from genome assembly GCA_963922495.1 of uncultured Coxiellaceae bacterium. Taxonomy (GTDB): domain Bacteria; phylum Pseudomonadota; class Gammaproteobacteria; order Coxiellales; family Coxiellaceae; genus CAWUIH01. The sequence goes on from CAWUIH010000146.1 coordinate 194, forward strand.
ACCTAAGCTACAGGGTGGAATAACATTCTTTTACGCGGAATGTCAAGCGACAACTCTTAGTCTGGCATTTCCGTACAAAAATCTTATTATCCAAAATAAGTAGCTAATATCGTTAGTTACATCAAAGTATTATCAAAAAGTATTCTTCACTATGTAACTTTGTTACATCTCTTCCCTATTTTCAAGACTCCTTTTCGTCCTCGAAAAGATCTTCGGCTCCATGATAAAGCTTTAGCTTTGATACGTTAATAACCATGCTTCGCTTCCACCAATCAGGTTATGCCAACCTTATAGGTATTGTTGTTTATCTTCTTCAACACTTGGTAGGGTCCTAGATATCGTGGATAAAGCTTTTTCGTATTTCCAGTTAATACACTCCTCGATAATCATCAGCTTTAACCATCACTTGATCATTCGTCTTCAATACCAAATCTTGTCTTCTCTGATCAACATAAAACTGTTGTCGCTCTTGAGCTTTGATCAGATTCTTCTTCACACTGAGGTGGACCTTGTTCATTTCCTTGAGAATGGTGGGAAAATCATCATGGAATCGGTATGCTGCTGTAAGCATAGTGTCGGCAGTGATAGGATGTTGTCCATACACTAGGTAAAAAGGCGTATAACCGGTGGATTGGTTATACAGGTTTGTTGAACTGGAATTCGATTTGTGGCAATAGCTTGTCCCATTCAGCATCCTCCTTCGCAAGAGTAGTGCGTAATAGATTCCCAATAGTGCGATTTGCATTCTCCGTCTGACCATCAGTCTCCGGGTGATATGGTGTCGATAGCTTGATCTCCGTTCCCAGAATCATAAACAGATTTCTCCAGAATTGATTCGTGAATCTAACATCTCTATTGGAAAATAACTTCCAGTGGGACGCCATGTAGTTTAATAACCATGTCCATCAAAAGATAAGCCAATATCTCTCCAGTCGCGTTGTGATTTGTTGCTCCTAGGTAAATCATCTTCAAATATTTGTCAATGGTCACAAAGATAGCTGTCTTTCCGGTTGAAGTCCTTGGGAGATTTGTGATTAGGTTGATTGTAAGGACTTGCTATGGTCGATGTAGAATCGGTAGTGGTTTGAGCAATCCTTTTAGTCTTGGCCGTTGAATATTTCCATCGCTGACAGACATCACAGGTTTGAACATACCGCTGAATATCCTTCCACATTTGAGGCCAATAATAATTCCTCTTGATCAGATCATACGTTCGGTAGATTCCTGCATGAGCTTGTTCATGTAGTTGTTCCATCATTTTGAAACGCAACTCCTTTGTCGGTAAGTATAGGCCTCGTTGTCCTTTATCTATATAGAATATAAGACCATGAATAACTCGATAGGGTAGACGTTCTTCTGGCTTTAGCCGAAAGATCCACTTGGCTAATGGATTTTGTAGATTTCCAAGACGTATCTCATCCAACTGAGGGTTTGGTAACCCCAACTTTGTTGCAGCCCAAATTGAGCAAACTCCCTGTGGAAATGGCTTTCGTGATAATGCATCTGCAACCACATTCGATTTTCCTGGTTGATATTCAATCTTTGCATCAAAACGCATCGGATACTCCACTAGTCGCATTTGCCTTCCCTTTAATTTATTTTGATTTGCCAGATGTACTAGAGGGTGGTGATCTGTGATAATTGTCAC
>CAWUIH010000147.1:0-1821 GCA_963922495.1 uncultured Coxiellaceae bacterium
AATACAGGAAAACCTTTATAAAGAAGCCATTTAGCTCAATAAATAAGATGCTTCCCCAAATACGTCACCCATCCCATCAGATTGATTAATAAATGGACAAAAGGTGGAACATTTCGTACGAATCAAGGCCCACCCTCTAAAACGGTCCTTTTATTTGAACACTCACTCTTGACATGTTAATCATTATGATTCATAATCACTCTATGAAATTCGGAGTCAATATTATGAGTTATAAAATTCAAATCACTGTAGACGAGAAATTAAATAAGACGCTCAAGGCAAGAGCTAAAAAAATGGGATTATCTGTTAGTTCCTATGCGCGTCTGGCTTTAATGAGTGTTGTGCCTCACAAAAATAGTAAACTGCTCGATCAAGCTATAGTAGATATTCGATCTAATAATATAGAAACCTTGACACCAGCTGAGTTTAATCACCAACTCGATAATTTATAATACAATGCTAAAATTAGAGCAACCTAAAACTTTTAAAAAGTGCCTTAAAAAATACCGGCATAAGAAGCCAGTGTTAGAAGAGCTTAAGAAAGTGGTTAATCTGTTGGTTCACAACAAATCTATTCCCGCAAAATATCGTGATCACGAATTAAAAGGTAATTATAGAGGCATTCGAGAATTACACTTAAAACCAGATGACTTACTGCTTTATATTAAAAAAGATGAAGAGAAAATTATACTCATGGCATTAGGTAATCACTCAGAAATTTTTTGATCGCAAACATAAAATTTCTCATGAGACTTATGTCCAAATTTATGAGACATTTTTTCTAAACATCCGATAAAAGTATATTATTGTACATTTAAGTGCCAAAGCAATCCATCATTTTAATTAAATGACTGCCATTAATATTTAGTTAAGTAAAAATTCTAGTATTTTTGTTGTTAAAACCGCCAAGGCTAAGTTAAAATAAGTGCTTGTATAAGTTAGCCCTGTCTTAAATGAATTAATTAAGGGCCAGATTTGTGAAAACTAAACAGGTTAAATTTATGCCACTAGACAAAAATACAAAAGAAAGTATAGGATGGGGATTAGCGACAACGGGCGCAATTGTTGCATTTAATTTAACTCCAGGAGGATTTTTTATAACATGTTTTGGGATGGGTGTTGGGGCTTTAAGCGGATTTTGTGTATCTGAAGAAGTTGCTATCCCTGCCGCCGAGTGCATCGTAGAAAGTTATGTAACAGCGAATCATACAGTGGAAAATTTTAGACAAAGAGCTGAAGAAGCAAAACCTGTAATTGAGACTATTAGACAGAGGGCTGAAGAAGCAAAACCTGTACTTGAAACTGTCAGACAGAGAGCTGAAGAAGCAAGATCTGTAATTGAAACTGTTAGACAGAGGGCTGAAGAAGCAAAACCTGTAATTGCTATGGTACGCGCCGGTCTAACTATAATAATAGGTTATGGCATATTTCAAATTGGATCAGGGTTTTTTAATGAAAAAACACCAGAAAGTCAAAATCTCTGTTATGAAATCCTTCCATCAGCAGCGTGCTCACTTTTTGGTAGGGTTACACAAGGTATTGGCCTTTCTACTGGTATGAAGGGTATGGTTGACGCCGTAAAACATACATTTTCAAATTAAAGAGCCACACGCCTTTGCAATATCGTAGAAGTTTCTTCTTAATATTCAGCTGTGACGCACCCTATACTTTCTTACATTGAATTTGATGATTATTTACCAGCCCTATCCAGCGGTGACGCATCCAAATTTTGCACACTATCAATCAGGGAGTTAACGGTTTTCTTTTAGGGGTTGTGGGCAGATGCCGCAAAAATTCGTGTTTTGATTAAGTGGTTGCGAG
>CAWUIH010000148.1:0-1810 GCA_963922495.1 uncultured Coxiellaceae bacterium
TAGAGTTGTAGCTTTACCTTACGAATCGGCACATCAAGTGATTTAGCTGCACACTCTATATCTTCCTGACGGAATCGCTTAATCAAGAAGAACCGTCTACTGGCTTTGAAATAAGCATATTGCAGTAAAAATCCAACTTTATTAGTCGCGCCGCGTAATTTTTTGATTTTAGCATCCAATATGTCATCGATCGCAAAAGCAATTGCCCTTGCTTCCAGAGACAGAATGGGTGGATAGTCAAATTCTATTTGTTCTTTTTCTGTAAGAATACTTAATCGAGGCATTTTTCTAAATCCTTTTCCATTGTTAATCTTGCTAAAGATAACGTGCGTGTCGCCGAGTGTCGATCAGTTTGGGCGACATGTCGATAATGCATTGTTGTCCCTACATCACAATGACCTGCGTTTTCTTGCGCCACTTTAAGTGGTGCACCAGATTCTAATAAATACGTCACGTAACTATGGCGAAGCCAGTGTGCTGATGCCTGTCGTAATTTAGATGCTCTACGTGGCTCATCAGATTCGTAATTTTGTGCCCCTAAGTTAAATGCCCACTTCAGTATCTGATCGATACGCCGTGTACTAATAGGCTGCTTAAGATTTTGCATCGGAATAAGCGGCGTTTTTTCTCGGAATTTAGGTTCAGCTGAAGTAAGACCAGTAGATAATCTAAAATTGGCGAGCGCATCAAGGAGTTCATCGGGCACAGGGATTTCTCTTAGTTTTTTACCTTTCCCTGTAACACGCAAAAACCAATTTTCTTCTCGTTGAATAAAATGGCTCATACGATGGTTGGCCGCTTCTGCAATTCTAAGACCGGTATAAAACAGTAATAAAATAATATAGCGTGCTCGGATAACCTGGAACTTATGTTTTTCTGTTTTGACAGGATAATTATCTAATGCGTATAAAATTGTGTGAATCTCATCGAGCTCTAAATAGCGATCAATGATTTGTGGTTTTGTTTTATTACGTCGCTTGCGACGTCGATCAACAGCTAATGGGTTGCCGGTTAGATAATTGGTTTGAACTAAATAATTAAAGAATGAATCTAGTATGGTAATCACTTTGCTGACTGTCATTTCGGATAAAGGTTTAGCAAAAGGGCGCCAATTTGGATTGAAGCTCCCATCTTTTAGTTGTCTTCGTGCTTTATTACCACACCATGGTTTTCTCGGCTGAGGATTTTTAAGAAACGCTTGATACTCCACAAGATGATTTCGTCGCAAACTTGATATATTTGTTTTGGTAACATGAATACACCATAATAATAGCCTTTCAATTTCTTTTGCATAGGACTGAAGCGTTGCAGGGGAGTCTCGATATTCACATAAAAATGCAGAAACCGCTCCAGCATCATCTTTAGCATCAATTAATGCGGACCCAATCGTTTTATTATAGTCATCTCTTGCAAATTGAATGATTTGATTGCCCATCATGGTTGAGTCTTCTATAGGAAGAAATAATGGCTTGATCGGGTCAATCGATTTATTTTTTTCTGTCATCTATTAAAAACCTTTAATCCGAGAGCAAATTAACAATTAAACGAATCATGAGATCTTTTTGTGTTGGATCACTTTCTGCGATTAATAAAGCCAGTGCAACCAGGCCATTATCGTTTAATTTAGTTGGCGTATTTTGTAATTTGAGATAAAGGAGAAAAACGAAACAACCAATACGTTTATTACCATCAGTGAATGGATGGTCTTTAATAACAAAATACAGTAAGTGCGCTGCTTTTTCTTCAATATTTTTATACAGGGGTTCACCTCCGAATGTTTGCTCCAGATTATTGAGAATACTCTCAAGGC
>CAWUIH010000149.1:0-1789 GCA_963922495.1 uncultured Coxiellaceae bacterium
TTAACATTATTTGTTTATTCGCTAACCTTAGGTTTATATTCTTTGGACTCGGAGCGCATGCGAGAAAGTTTAGTTACGAAGAATAAATATGAGGCGAAATTCATTCAACTTATTCACTTTTTATCTAAAAATATATCATTTTTAGATGAACGATCGCGTTCTCAACTTAACCAGTCAGCCCCTCTAATTGATAGACTAAACCCGAACTTACATAAAGCAGTACAGACGAAACTAGGAAGCTATCGTCAGACTGACCAAAAACAACAGGACGCATTCGTCACGCGCTCCCAGTTACAGAAAAAAGTAGAACAAAAACTCTATAAGACTTTTAAAAGCATGTGCAAAAAGGGTGAAATAAAAAGTGAGTACGTGAGTGGTGAGAGAAGATTACTCCAACCCATCCAGGGCACAGAATCCACTAACCCACCGGATTTTACCTTTAAACAAGACGGTCAGATAATACTTATTTATGTAGATGGCCCATGCCATTATGCAAAGCCACCATCTCAGAGTAAATTGAATGATAATTCAGAATTAAGACCTTTACCTAAAACACGGTTACGAACAGCCAATAACAAGCTGCGTGGTTTACCGGAAGTTAGTATACCGTATTCAGAAATCAACAAATTAAAAAAAGACGCAGATTGGAAAAAATATTTATATCACATCTTTCAGAAACCTGATACAAAACGACCAAAAAACCAGGAATTCTCGCTGGAGACATTCTCTCCAAAAGTGCTGTGTAATACCCCATCAACTTATTGATGCAGGCTTCTCATCATGCCATTTTATGGAGAGTTAACTCACTGGGTTGCTCAATAAACGGTCGATTAATAGCCGAAGCCCATACGCATGGTTAAGGCTCACCCTGCAACCATAAAAATCGCGCTTTACAAATCAAGCAAGAATAACTTTGCTTCTGACTTTAGGGGGGGGCAGCTTTGCCCACTGAAGTAAGCCTGTTTTCGGAGCGAGGGCGAAGGCCAATAACTGCTCCCACGTGTCAAGAAATTTTTGTAAAAGAAGAGGCTGTAAACCTCATTAAAAAAATGACTAGCGCCATTTACACAAACTGATTTACAGACCCAGCCACCCCTTCAATGCGACACGCGGGCAATCAACGTCATGATCAACGCCGCCACCGCGGCAAACAACATCCCACCAAACCAAATTTTTAAATCCCGTTTCACTACCTCAATTTCAACTTTCAAATCTTTTTTGACCGTTTCAATTTTGAGCTCGAGTGTCTTTTCAACTTCTTTTAAATCGCGTTTACTCACTAATTGATCTTGAACAATCGACAAAAATGTCTCGGCCTGTACTTCAGCTTGCTCTTGAGTAAATCCCGCCGCCATCAGTTTTTTAGCATAACTGAGAGGGTGTCAAATGGGATCGGAACTTTTTTTTGGGCTCGAGGCCATGCGTGTTTTCCAGTTGAGAATGAGTCAAATTATCGTATCTATGGCCATCACACTATTGTGTCGACTTTTGCAAAGGATACGATACTCATCAATATGATCATATCAAAACCACCCTCTCAAGAAAACCCACATACTTAGCCCAAAAAATAGTATTAACATTCATCCAACTGCTCATAAAATAACGCGAACAGCCACAAAAGGAAAATCATTAGCTCCCTGATTGATAGGGTGCAAAATTTGCATGCGTCACCACTGGTGTCAAATGTAACAGTTCAACCCTGGCCACTGGTGCTCATCTTGAAGCCAGTCTATTGCATCCAGTGTCACGATGCGATGATGTAGGCTGAGTAAATTAAGTCACTTGGGGA
>CAWUIH010000150.1:0-1787 GCA_963922495.1 uncultured Coxiellaceae bacterium
CTGGTAAATAATCATCAAATTTAATGTGAGAAGGTATAGGATGCGTCACAGCTGTTTCAATAAAGGTGTATTCCACATGGGCAATAGAAAAGCGACATAGATCGCACTTGTTAACCAACTCTAAATTGATTCAGTAAAGTGCAAACTTCTGGTTTTAAAAACTTGGTCGCTTGTGGTTAAGTTTTCTATTATAATTGAAGCATGAAATTTGAATATGACCCCGTAAAGTCGGCTAGTAATCTGGAAAAACACGGGATATCTTTGGAACAAGCGCAAGCTTTATGGACTGTTCCGGCTGTAGAAATCTCAGCCAAAACTGTTGATGAACCTCGGTATATAATCATTGGCAAGGTTCATGACAAATGTTATTCATGTGTTTATACGCTAAGAGGTAAGGCTATTCGCCTAATTTCAGCTAGACGGAGTCGAAAATCAGAACAGGAGCTTTATGATGCCCACTTCTAAACGTAAACAGCTAACGGCAAAGGCCTTCGACGCGGCTTTCGAACAAAGTGATGTCACCAAGCATTTGGATCTTCAGTCACTAAAAGCACGATACCCCTCACAACGTATTAGCATTGATTTTCCAAAGGAGATCTTAGAGGAAGTTGATGTGGAAGCGGCAAAAATAGGCGTAACACGTACCGATTTAATCAAAATGTGGGTTGCTCAACGGCTCAAGTATGTAAGTTAAAAGGAATTGATAATGAATTTTATCAGTAGTAAATTTTAAATAATATTAAATATCAATTTCTTATGTGATCACAATTTCCACTCTCATGATAATTTTTTCAATATCCGGTGCCGATTTGCCTTTATAGTCGGGTCTCTTTCACCCAAAATCGCATTCGCATTTTCGATAAACTCAGCCGACTCAATCATCTTTTTATCGTCAATCATTTGATTGTTATTTAACCAATGCACCACATCAACCCATCGCCAAAAAGGAGATTTATTAGTTAAACCACCAATGGGGCCCGGGAAAGGCAGTCGTTTCCGGCGCTCTTTTTTTACCCACTGCGAAACAGCTTGTCGTGTTTGCTGTAAGCGCTCGGCAATATCAGCTTCGGTTACCCAGTCATCCGGCATGATATGAATCACTTCAACGGGTAAAGCAATGCTCTCCACCGCTCGAATGGCAGAAATAATGGCGTCTTCTATCGATCGTGCTTCCCTTGTAAAGTCTAAATACACAGCCCCCTCCCTGAAATTAATTAATGCATCGTCGCATTGGACTTCAAAGAGTTGATCCTCTAAGCCATCAGTTTTATCATCTACCCCAGCTAACACTAGGGTGAAGTCAACAGTTTCTGTTTGCATTGCTTTTCTCTTTATGAGGACAGCGGTCTACTCGCCGCTTGATTTGCTTCGCATGGTGAATCGAATTCCGCGGAGTTGACCAAACCGATAGTGCACAACCCTCGCGTGAGGATTCGGGGCACAGTAATCGCCCCCAAGCATGTGCCGAATGCCCCGATTTTCGATATATCCAACCGTTTGCCTCTGCGTATTGAATAGCAGCTTCAATGGATGCATTCGGATGCTCTTTTCTTGCCAAGCGATATTCCTTCTCCAGTCAAAATGATTGTCATGGAATAGTGGATATATGTCAACAGGGTACAGAGCTCAACTGAAAGAGGGGACAAGGTCCGGCACGGCTTCACCTTCCACCTTCCCAGGTGCCCCTGAGATTGTAACAATGTTTGAATATCGCTACAGGAGCATGATACAAGGTAAGCCCTCGAGAATCTCCCCCTTACATGGGATAAAATTATTTTTATCATGAG
>CAWUIH010000151.1:0-1772 GCA_963922495.1 uncultured Coxiellaceae bacterium
TCAGGGAGTTAACGGTTTTCTTTTTGTGGCTGTTCGCGTTATTCTATGAACAATTAGTTTAAATTTTCGCAACAGTGCCTTTTTGGTTAAGCTTTATCCGGTTCACTTGAAAAAGAGATCTTAATCTTTTTACCAATCGCATGCGCTGCTTTTACCAGTGAATTCAGTGTGACTGATGTATTGTCCGGATCGAGCACACGATCTAATGCCGAACGACTGGTTCTCATATTTTCTGCCATGATTTTTTTACTGATATGCTGCTTTTCCATCTCCTTTTCAATTTGGTAAGAAACGACCCGCTTCACAGCGACGGCTTCCACTTGCTCAAGTAACCCTTCTTTTTCTAAAAAATCATTAAAACGGGTGCCTTTGTGACTATTTGTCATGTATTCATCCTCTCTTTAATTGAGATTGATAGCGTTTTTTACGTTGCCTGGCTAAATCCAATTCAGATTTAGGCGTCCTTTGTGTCTTTTTAATAAAACCGTGCACCAGTATCATGGTTTGATTATCCATAAAAAAAATAATTCGAGCAATTTTTTTACTTGGCAAACGCGATCGAACTTCCCAAAGTCCTTGACCGAGATTATCTACTAGCGGCATCCCGAGTGGCCAACCATACTGTACGGTCATGATATCTTCTCCAATGGCTTTTTTCTCGGATTTCAATAGTCCGGTTAACCATATCCTTACCGGTTCTATACCCGCTTCGGTTCGATAGAAAATGACCTTTAATTTCTGGATAGCGAGTTGATTCATGATGGTCCTTAACAAAATACAAACGTACCATAATTGGTGCTCATTATCAATGAGATGATCTGAATTGTAGGAGCCATTTCGTGCGGAGCGAAAATACATGTAAAAAATCCGATAGTGATAGTGGCGGCAAGCATAATATTTTTTTCAATGAGATACGAAAAATCTGGTCAGCTCAGACGACAAGTAATCCCGTATTGCAGAATACTGAATGTTTTAGAAACCAATACCAGTTGAATGTAGACTCAACAGCGATACCCGATAATTGAGATTGATAAGGTTGCAAGGCTTCCAATATCCTGTCCAACTCATTATCTAATCTCTTTTGATACACGCGTTTTCCTTCACTATCAATAATAACAATCAAACTATTATTCGAATCTAAGTCAATTCCAGCATATAGTTTCATCAGTGCTCCTCCTATTTTGCGATTATTAGTAAAAAAATTTACTTTGTCGCCGATTTGAGGAGCCTTCTAGAAGATTATCATATAAGTTTCCCGTTTAATTAAGAAATTATTAACTTCTGCAATGTGACTTCACAATTAGATCGGAAGAATTTAGTATGAAAAAGTGGTAAACATAAATCGATTAAATCGTTTTCATTTATCATGCTAGGATTTGAGGTTTGTTTAGCAAGTGGAATTGTTGATTCGTTAGCTTTAATTCGTGCTTTTTAGTATTTCTTATAATTAGAAATCACGGGTACTAAGTACAATGCTTAATCAATATTATGGCAATTCACTCGCTAACTTTGTAACGGAATGTACCCCGCAGTCATTAGGATTAATGATTGTGCCCAAGCAAAGGTCGAACACATAGTAGGAAACTCTGTAATGAGGCAAAGTGTAACTCGTTCATCTGGCCAATTTTCAGTGGATGTAAAGCAATCGTCGAATAACGTTATAGTACCCTCTCGGCAATCCGATCAAAAAGCGCATTCCGCACTGCGCGTGCTAAAAACGGTTCTGTCGCAACTGAGGGATAGATTTGGTAGAATCGTTGATATTTTTGTTT
>CAWUIH010000152.1:0-1765 GCA_963922495.1 uncultured Coxiellaceae bacterium
CACTCATGATAAAAATAATTTTATCCAATGTAAGGTGTGATTCTCGAGGGCTTACGGTCGTTTTATAAAAATGCGCTGTCTTACGACCTCGAATCGGTAGTTTAAGTTTTTCCTCCATGCGATTATTATCAATCAATGCTCCCAGCTCTGTAAGCCCTCGAGAATCACACCTTACATTGGATAAAATTATTTTTATCATGAGTGCTTGTGAATGATCAGAAGGAGATAGGGTATGAATTTCAAAAAAGTGGTTGTGCTCCCACCTGGCGTCACTGCCATTGACTTAAGAACGTAACTTTTTAAAACACATGTTTTCTGATCCTTTTGTGATAGTTCATTGACTTTGTTGCTGAGATTTTTTTTCGAGGCCATCGACGATCTTTTCGTACCGTCACTGGATTGAGTAAAAATAACTGCTCTAATTTCTCAAACAGTTTTTCTTTGTCTGACTCTGTAAAAAAAATCTCTAGCGCCATAGTTTTTATCGTGTGAAAAGAAACCGATTTATTAATTTTTAGTGGCTTACCGTTACTTTTATTCGAACGTGATATATTCAACGCCTCTTCCACGTCTTCTGTCATCACTGTCTCGAGATTACTGATTAAAATCGTTGCCCAAAAATCTTGCTTGACCGATTCTACCGTCTTTCCTGTAAAGTTTTCTAAGCTTAAGCGCCCTTTGATTTTCGAAAAAAATGTCTCGACACCCCAACGTAAACAATATAATTCTTTAAAATCTGCAACACTAAACGTGTTATCCTGTAACGACGTCGCCAGCACTTCCCACTCACCCGAGGACAACTTCACTCGTACCAAACGAACACGGATAGAACTCGGCCATCCTTCTTCCCGCGCGGTCTTTCGATGTTGTCGGGGAAACGGAATGTCAACCACCTGGCTATCGGGACCTTCCCCAGAAAACATGGCTTTCACCAGGTTAGATGAGTGTCTGGGACAACGAATGATAAATTGACGATCGGCAGCGAGTAATTTCATCATAAACGCATAAGCTAAGTAACCTCGATCAAAAATTAAAATATCTGTTGAACTGAGAGCGTCTAGCATCTTTTCGGCTAAACGGACTTCATAGGCGTTCCCGTTACCTAACACAGATTCAACCGCTATCTCATTCAATACATCATAACACGCTTCATAAGTCGCCTCACTGTAGCGACCCAACGTTCGCCCCGTTTGGTTGCCAAAGGCTTTTGAACCAAATTCATCTGAAATCGCTTTCGTTTGAGGAAGTGCAACCTTCGTGCCATCAAATGCCAACAGTCGATAACCTCGAAATCGCTTCACGTCATCATCGGATTGGTAATAGAGGCGAACTAAGTCCTCATTCAACTCAACATAGGCCGTATGTCTTAGTTTTTTTCTTGCGCGTGTCAGCGCGCCTGCCGTTACCGAAAAGTCTTTTTTCGACGCAAGCACCCACTCATTCAAAACAAGCTGCAATGACTTCACACTTTTCTTGATAATCAGTAGAAAAACAGTCGCAAACGTTAACTTTCTCATACGCGTAAATGCACTAGTAACGGACTTATGTCGATCCACATACTTTGGATCACTTAATTTCTCGCGCAGATAAGTGAGTAAAGTTTTTTTTATTGCGTTCCATAGTGACTCCCACCTCGTTGTTAATTCACAGGTATTACGTTAACAAAAAAAATTAATTAGTCAAAGGCCTAGGCTTAAGTCAATGGCAGTGCACCTGGCGTAACCCCGACTGCATCGCGAAGAAAACCGACCCCAGCTGCGGAACA
>CAWUIH010000153.1:0-1738 GCA_963922495.1 uncultured Coxiellaceae bacterium
CAAAAATAAGCGCAAGTACGCCAATGGCAACAACGGCGAATATAATAGCGGTAGATATCGTCATTACACTTTCACCAGTCCACTAAAGCCCATAAATGCTAGGGACATGAGACCAGCGGTTATCATAGCGATTGAGGCACCTTTAAAAGATACAGGTACATCAGCTGCAGCTAAACGCTCACGCATGGCCGCAAATAACACCAGTACAAGAGAGAACCCCACAGCAGCGCCGAAACCATAAATAAGACTCTGCATGAAATTATGCTGTTCGGTAAGGTTTAATAGCGCTACACCAAGCACTGCACAGTTGGTTGTGATAAGAGGAAGGAATATACCTAACAATCTATATAAGGTAGGGCTGGTTTTGTGCACGACCATTTCTGTGAACTGAACCACCACCGCGATAACAAGAATAAACGCAAGCGGTCTAAGGTAACCGATGCCCAGTGGAGCAAGTAGATAGGTTTCAACTAGGTAGCTCGATGCAGAGGCAAGGGTGAGTACAAATGTGGTGGCCATAGACATGCCCATGGCAGTTTCAAGTTTGCCAGACACACCCATAAACGGGCATAAGCCGAGAAACTTAACCAACACAAAATTGTTAACCAGTACTGTACCAATCAATAGCAGTAAAAATTCAGTCATGAATAACGCAATTCCTTCGAGGAATTTTGACGGACAATGCCCGCGAATTAAAAAGAAAAACAGATTAGGTCTATTATCCCTTTTTAGAACGGGTTTAACAACTTGATTGAATTAGGGTTATTTAATGTCTAAACGCGTTGTTTTAGGAATTAAAATAGAATGAGGTGGGTGAGGCGATTAAGAGCCAACTAAGTGGCTCCCCCTCCCCGACTCGAACGGGGGACCTGCGGATTAACAGTCCGTCGCTCTAACCAACTGAGCTAAGGGGGACCTGTGCTTCAACGGAGGCGAATATTAAAGACGTACTTAGGAACTGTCAACAACATAAATGAAATATTTGTGCTGACTGCGCAAAAAATAGCTTTTTACGGCTTTTATGTTCATTTTGTCGTCAATGCTGAGAAAATGATGGTTAATAACTGCACATTATTCCCTCATTGCTTATGAATAAGAGGTTGTTTTAGTAATTGATAGTTTTACCCATCTCGTTTTCTTATATATCTCACTAAAGTTAAAGGGTATAACTAAATAGAATAAAAAAGCGCTTCCATACTGGTATTATGTACAGGCTTTAATAAATCTGTAACCTGTACCTGAGGATTAAAAGGTTAGTCACCACTTACGTGCTGAGAAATTAATCGAGCACGAAATCCCGCCGAATATGGTCTGGCGTTAGTTATCCACTAAATCTGTGGATAACTATGTTGATAGCTTAGAATCGCTGTAGTTATTTACGAGATCGCGTACGTATTGATCTAATGAGGTTATGGCGTTATTGAGTGGATAATCTTTTTAATACAGGGATTTAGGGTGTTTTTTTTGATCTTGTTTCTCGATCGGAATAGATCGGTTGAACAAAAAGTAGCTTGTGTGTTAATTCAACGAATGCCTAAATGCTATTCAATGAAATCCATCTTAATTCTCAATGTCTTACATTTTGTTAACATTTTTGTGTGTCTTTTAAACGCTCTATTTGGATAACTAGATGCGCCCGAGACGTTTTGCCTGCATATTAAAAGTGAAACAGGATAGAAATTAAACTGTAATGAACACATACGCACGTGTTTTGATTTATTTTTACAAAAAACTCGTA
>CAWUIH010000154.1:0-1737 GCA_963922495.1 uncultured Coxiellaceae bacterium
ATTGTTTGTTTTAAAAGGTAATTTCACCTCGTATCTGTTGTCAACGAAAATAGTTTCATTGTTAAATTTCTCAAGAATATCAGCGTGTTCAGAAACATTTGATTCCTTGACGTCAAACACATTTTTCAGATCAGTAAACAAAGATTTTTTCTCATCAGGGAATTCACTCGACACCCGCATAAAATGTGTGCTCAAAACATTGTTTACATTTTTGTTCCCCAGACCACTAACAGGCCCGCTCAAAATGTAACCCAATTCCGATTCTGTTGCGACCGGACCGCCCTCACCCCGAATCTGATCATCATCCATAAACTGCCAATAATCTTGACAACCAATCAAAATATCAATATCCATGGGAGAATTCCCAGGATTATTGTCCGCCAGATTTAAATTCGATAAGTGAGCGTACTTTGAAACCGCCATTTCAATTGCCTGATTTTCAAGAGGGTGACATATGTCAGAAACTAGAGCATTTACCGGGATAAAATTGTTGTCAGCAGTTTTGACCGCGAATTGCACCTCGTCAAGAATCGACTCACATTTTTGGTTTCCAAACGATTTTATAGAAACAGTCCGCCTTTTCAGAGTTTTCAGTTTCAAAACTTCTTTAGCCTTAGGAGAAATGTAAGACTGCTGCCTTCCACTATCAAAAAGAATTCTTAAATTCGCTTTGCTATGCTTATCCGAGGAATAAACATCCGCACGAGCAGTTTGTAACAACACAGAATCGACTTTTGATAGATTAATCATCGCAGTATTTTCAGCCTTTTCGCTTGCATTTTCTTGCTCCTTTAGGCCACTTTTCTTTTTATATGTACATATTGCAATGTTATGTCGACCACCACAGGAAAAACACTTCCAATTTTTGCTGCACGCATTTGCCGAGTGACCCGTTTTCATACAAACAAAGCAACGTTTTTCTTTCATTAAAATAAATTTGCGAGCTTCAGGCTTTGTTATAAAATCACAAGATTTTGCAGGATGGTTTCGCCGACAAAATAAACAAAGCAACGTTTCCGGTTGTTTTCCCACGTTATCGCCAGCATATCTTCTACCATCCATAATTTTACTGTTGTTAGGCTTCGCTTGAGCATGTAAACCATGCGCAGTAAACAACTCACTTTCTGAGGGTTCGTTTTCCACGCTAACTTTTTCTCTCGCCTGCAATTCTTCTCTCAATGCTTTTAACAATTCTGTTACATCCCAAGCATTATTACCAAATTTTCTAGTTAAAACCAATTTGACTTCCGGAGGTAATTTTGACATAACTATAGGTATCAGCATAGGTCCATAACTTTTATCAATGAGCCCAAGTGAGTTTAAACTCCTCACTTGAATCTCAATACAATCGTAAAGATTTCTCAGCTCTTTTACAGCACATAGACTAGTTATCGGTTCAAGATTTATTATCTTGTTCATTAGAGACGAAATTAACAATTGTTCATCTCCAAATCGTTCTTTCAATAGCTTCAGAGCTTCCCCGTAATTGTCGTTCGACAATTGGAATCCCTTAATCATGCTAAGAGCTTCTCCTTCCAGGAGATTGAAAAGATAGTTCATTTTCTCTACATCACTGAGTGCGCTTTGGTTATGAACTGCATGAATGAACGAATCATAAAATCTCTGCCACTCAGTAGGATCCCCGTTAAATTTCCTGATTTCAATTTTTGGAAGACGCACATTAATGTTATTTTCCTTTCTTCTCACAGATTTTTCTGAGGTAGTGTTTTTCAACTT
>CAWUIH010000155.1:0-1732 GCA_963922495.1 uncultured Coxiellaceae bacterium
TATTCAAAACACCTCAACCCGATTCTGGATCAGCTCGTTCGGTCTAACTTGTTGGATAAACAATTTAACTGCCATCAAAAAATATTGCACCCGCTCACGCGGCGGGCATTAAACCCGAATTCTGAGCAACGTGCCCTCACGCTAGCCGTACTCTCAAATTTGTTGGGATATCATGAGCGATGGGTATTTAAACCAGGCAGTGACATGACATCGGCTCCTATCGATCAGTTAAGAATGGTGCATGTGGCGGTGCATAAGAATGACGAATCCATCTTCTTAACCCATACGCAAGATCGGGCCTATGGTTTCCGATTATTGTTTTTAGTGAAGCAATTATTTTATGATGAAGCGCTGGAGATGGAGTGGTTGAGTACGCGAAAACCCGCTATTCAAACGGCGATTTGTTTGAGTAAATTAAGCTGCTATTTTAGCCCACACCCCACCATGCCCGCCGATATTACGCAGTGGCTGCAATACTATAAAAATAATCCCTTACCTCCCTGCAATGGGGTGATGCAATACCTGGCGTGGCAGGTGGATCTGGGGTTAGGTCTGCTCGATCACGTTAAGCACTCCCTTGCGCAGCAACAAACACTCACAGAAACGATGCTGGTCACCCAAGCGACGCTCTATTTCTTGTACGGAAACTACCCAAAAGCCCAACTCACTTATGAAACAGCGCTTAAAGCGTTTCGCAAACGCTTAAATAAAAGAACCTGGTTTTTCGATGATTTGCACGGCATCTGCTATTTGATTGTCATGATTGCCGTCGAACACAATCCCCAAAAAGCGTTACGATGCCTGCGCGCACTATCAAAACAGGGAGTATATCCCGATGTTTCCTTTTTATCGATTGAAGCACTGGCGGTATCGGCACAACACCAGCGCGATCAATCACTGGCGATATTGCCGGATGCCGATGACGTGATGAATGGCCGTTACCCGATGTCACTCTATGCGCCCGCACTACAAGCGCTCGTTGCTTACTGGATTAATGATCCCGCCTATCCTGATCACAAACACCACTTAGTGAAAGGCTATCAAACTTATAAAACCCGATTCCCCTTACTGGCGTACTGTTATGCAGGACTCCTGCAACAGCTGCATCACGATACGGCCATCGATCATGACCTGTCGAAATCTCCCTTCAAAAACTGTCATCTCCATCAACTGATGGCCGTCAAACAAGCGTGGGAGTATCAACTCAATCGCTTAACCGTGTTAATGGGCGGGCCGGATCAAAGCCGCCACGCCGCGTTTGTCGGTCAAAAACGACTCGTCTGGTTACTCAACCCCCAAGCCCCAAGTCTGGAGGTGATGGAACAGAAACGCAATGCCTCAGGAAACTGGAGTGCCGGACGAGCCATTGCGTTAAAACGATTCGCATCACGGGATCCCAAGCTGGATTATTTGACCGCCCAAGATTGGGAGGCGGTTCAAGGACTGCAACGAGAATACCGTTGGCATGGGCAGGACACCTACCATTGGGATCTCTCGGCGACGTTACCTAAATTGGTGGGGCATCCCTTGATTTTTCATCGTCAGAATCCCTCCATGCCCATCGAGCTCGTGAAAGGCGGTATTGAGTTACACATTGAAGAAACGCAGGCGGGCTATGTGCTGGAACTGTCTGCCAGAAGCGCTTTGCCTGGGATTCAATTGCATCAAGACAGTCCGCATCGCTATCGTGTTATCGAATTTACAGCCAAAGATGTCGACATTAGCCAACTCA
>CAWUIH010000156.1:0-1715 GCA_963922495.1 uncultured Coxiellaceae bacterium
CCCTCGTTGAACAATCCTTCGCCCCAGCCGGCTTCTCAGCACTCCTCTCCGCCGCTGTCTTCTTCGCAGCCTTATTCGCTGCTGGGTTGGCAGCAGCTTTCTTGGCAGCTGGTTTCTTGGCAGCAGGCTTCTTGGCGGCAACCTTCTTGGGCTTCTTGGGTTCGGCTTTCTTGACCACTTTGAAAGATCCCGATGCACCGGTGCCTTTAGGTTGAGCTAGGGCACCAGAAGCAACACCTCTCTTCAAAGCTTGCTTGACGTGAACGTCGGCATTGTCTCCAACTTTATAATTTGCGCGTATATACTTCACAATGGCTTGTCGAGAGGAGCCTGTTCTTTCCTTGAGAGCAGAGATGGCAGCGGTGATCATATCAATGTATTTTGGATGATCTGCAGGCTTCTTGGGAGCTGCTTTCTTGACTTTCTTTGCAGGGGATGCGGTGTCAGCCATGATGAACTTTTGAAGCGAAATCGTATGTACAACACTGTGTATATCTCGAAGATCCAAATTCAACTATCTTCGATTAAAGTAAACTTGGCGTATATACGTATGTTAAATTCCGGACGCGAAAGAGCCTAACCACAACAGAAAATTGGCGGGAAAAGAGAATGTTGTGTTTCTGCACTCCACAATTCCATCGATATTAAGAAAATGACTTTACTTAAACCAAATATTTTTTTTTGGTTGCAACTGTGATATATTTCACTACAATACTGCATTTACAGAACCGCGATATCTACCGTAGTTCATTTTTTATTAACGAAAATATGAGAACTTGGTCGAAAATTTGGTCAAAAAATTGCAAATTTCATCAAAATTTTAACTGTTTTGCCGCAGCAATGACATTAAATGAAGCATAACTGAGATATTAAACATGTCTTCTTCAATAACAAACAAAAAAATCATCAATAAACATATAGTAAGTTTTATTTTTAAGTCTTTGAATATACCATAGAAGGACAGATTTCATGCCCGATTTTCAGCATGTTTTGCAGTGTTGTTTTTATGTTTCGGCAGCAGAATTAGCATTGAAATTGATGTAAATAGCAAGATATACCATAGGTTGATACTGCACGAAGGCATTAAACATGGTCAGATAGGCCTGTATGAAGAAAATAATTTTTTCAGTAACACCATCAAAACATTTTTCACAGGCGTTACCCCCGTCGCTAGATTCGCAAAAGAAGACTTACACCTACATTTCATAATTTTCCAGGGGGTAACAGAAGCATCAAAATACTATTGAAGGCGTAAATGTACACTGCATTATTACTCATTAGGCAGTGTACACCTATGTCTATCGTGACATAATTGTATATAGGTATCTAATGTAGGGTCACTCCAAGTCATACATGCTAAACACTTTTGGCCCGGTCTCAGCAGACCTCAATGAAGCACATTACCTTACAAGGCACCTTCAAAAGGCTCTTAAAAGGATAAAGTGACAGAGTCCCCTCCCACGTCCCCGGCTAAATTATTTGAAAACTTTAAAGCTTTGAAGAGAATTCACTTGTGGTCGTTAATGATCAAGATCTCTCCATTACTTTATCCACAAATAATAGTTCGATGACTATGATTTCTATTAGCTGGATGACTATGATTTCTAATAACTCGATGACCATGATTTCTAATAACTCGATGACTATAATGATATAAGTAAAAGATTCCTAATAACTCAATGACTATAAAAAACAAACCAGAAAGAAAAGAATCC
>CAWUIH010000157.1:0-1702 GCA_963922495.1 uncultured Coxiellaceae bacterium
TGGCATTATTACTAACTAATTATAATTTAACAAGAAAAATGAGGGGATAAGAGAGATCCAATACATAATAGGCAACGTTTTGAATGGCTTTTCCCAAAGGGATATCTAGCATTTTAACCGGATGACATGTACTGGTTTGTTCTGTCATAGAGTAATACGTGACGTATCCCGTTGCCTCCGTAGGTCCATAAATATTGTAGATTGTTACGGGATTCTGTGTAGTGTGACGATAGTGAAGAAATTGAGACACGTACGTGGAGTTTGCAAGCTCACCACCGAAAAATAATCGCTTAATCGAATCCAAGCAATCTACTCGATGAGTAACCACACGATTAAAATATGCTGTCGGTAGAAAAATAAAATCGATACCGTGTGTATTCAAAAAATCAGATAAATTATCTGGATGAAACCGTATTCTTTTACTGATGGGAAACAGTGTTGCCCCGTTTAACAATGCCAACCAAATTTCAATAAGGGCGCCATCAAAAGCAAGATTACTGAACTGGGCCACTCTGAATTGACTATTAATACCTGGGGTATTTTCAAGAATTACCAAATTAATCACAGCTCGATGAGGCACCACAACACCCTTGGGAGTCCCTGTAGAACCAGAGGTAAATAACACACAAGCTGGATCGTCAGGCCGTATGTCTACCAATGGATTATCGGGTAATCCGTACTGAAGTTTACAAACAATATCCTCAAACCAGATGATCGAAAAACCACTCAATTGGCGTGCTGGTGAAAGTGCTTGCTCGGACACAACCAACTGGGGCGCGACATAATCCAAGATCTGCTCGACACGAAGTGCGGGTTCATTAGGATCGATGGGAACATAAACAGCTCCCAATTTCAGAGTAGCTAGTGCAGCGATAACATATTCAAAGCCCGGCTGAAGAAAAATAGCTAGATAACTGCCCTTTGTTACTCCTTTCTCTTCAAAAGAGGCGGCCAGTCGATTCGCCTGTTGGTTGATCGCTTGATAAGTCAACGTGACTCCATCAAAATACAATGCTGATTGCCCGGAGAATTTTAGGGCAATTTGTTCGAATGACGTTTTGATTGTGTGTGAATTTGCTAACATCTTTTCAAGATCTCTGGACGAGATGATATATTAATTACAACGCACATATTCCTAATGACAATATATTTCTTTGATAAAGATTCCCTGATATTCACTTCACAGCCCTGACTTGGACAACAAACCAAAATTTTCTAAAACACGATATCGTTAAAGTATTACAGTAACATTAAATAAATAGATTATTGCCAAATATAATCATATGTTTAGCTAACTATAAACCTCTTGATGAAGAGAAGAGTAACTGCCATAGGACTTAATTCTATTTTAATGCTTGAGATATGGTGTCAAATACACAAATCTTATAATTTTGAAAACTACAAATTCAGGGTGATGGTATTTATCCTAGAAAAAGCAGTTGGGTCACGATTTCTAGCATACCACCTTGATTCTCTTACTATCACTATAAAAATGCTTCTCATCACCAACAAGTGACTTCAACAATTTTTATTACGCGATCTCAATCAACCTGTTACACCATTTAATGGGGCTCAACCGCTTTTTTCTAGGATTATGAACTACTTCTGTAGGTGGGAGAAACCCATAATTTGGCGGAGCGGACGGGACTCGAACCCGCGACCCCCGGCGTGACAGGCCGGTATTCTAACCAGCTGAACTACC
>CAWUIH010000158.1:0-1700 GCA_963922495.1 uncultured Coxiellaceae bacterium
GGTTGAGGACTATAATTATCACTCAGATTCCAAGGGGAGATTCTCGAGGGCTTACCATTCCATGATCTCGACACTGATCCAATCCATGGACTTCCAATGCATTAATCGCTGACTCCACGGCAGCATGTTTGGATCGTGCTTTTTTAAATTCAGGTGTACGTTCAAGCATACGCGCTTTTTGCGATAATTTACCCTTGCGTTTTAAACCCACGTGATCTAACAGCTCACCTAGCCGTTGTTGATTATCAACGGAGTGAAAGCCTTGATCAAAACTACAACTATTCAAATTGGGGAAAGCCGCTAGTGTCTCTACCACCATAGGCACAGCCACGTCAACATCCGTCTGTTTCTCCATCACTTGATGATGTAATATAAATTGATGTTGATCTTCCATCACACACACTCTTAACCCTAATTCAACCGGTACACCGGCTTTGCCTTTCGATATCCACTCCGTGTGCGGTTCAAATAGCGAGAAGATTTTTTCAGCATGTGGAATCACTTCGCCTTGTAGTACTCGACGCCTAATTTGGTTCATCTGACGATCAGCATGTTGACGATAATGCGCAATACCCTCCATCAATGCTAAGTCTCCCACCTTCAGATCCACCATCAAACAACCTATTTTTTCCAGGGTTTGTTGTGACTTATCAAGAAAGTATTGGCCCAGCTCCAGCATCTGTTGATGGGCTTGTTCTACCGCTTGTTGGCAGCGTGCTTTTTGGCTTGGTGTGCGCCCAGAAGCCCGTTTTTTCTTTTGGATCAACCGTAGTTGCCGTTTGACTTGCTTGACATTGTAAGCATGTTGGCGCCAAGCACTGAGTCCGTAGCTGCTCGATAAGCGCGCCGTTAACTGGATCACTTTGCGTAGCGCATCGTACAATAAATTAATATCAGTCGGATAATGCACGTTCGTCTCAACCACAAAGCTGTCGCACCGCCCACGCAGCGCTTCGCTTTCTTTTTTTTTACCCAACAAATGATGTCCCGCTTTGACAATCAGTTGATTGATGGTTTCTAACAGCTCAGGGGTTAATAAACCCACATTGTCCTTGATCGTTTGCATATGATACGGAGTATCATCAAAAATATCACTGTGGCCCAACATCTGGCGTATGGTTTTATGTTGATTCACTAACTCTTCTAAACGATCATAATCACAATTCAAATCCAAGCGTAATACTCCCATCACTAATATTTTCCAAAGTGCCATACCCGGTCGTCCCTTATCCTTATTCACATCCGGCAATACTTTTTCTTCCAGTAATCTAAAAATAGGTTCACGCAGCGAATCGGTCAGGTAAATGTATTGCAAGCCACGCAATATCTTAGGAATGTCATCACGCGACTTAGGGTTGAAGGTAATCGCTGCAATCTCTGCCTGGCCGATTTCCAGTTGCGTGTGCTGTATTTGCCTTGCCATGGGTAACCTCATAAAAAACCAACGAAGATTCGCTTATTTTACCTCATGTTACCCAAAAAATAAGCAAAAATCGGTATTTTTTAACAAACTTCATATCTAAAAATAAGTCATAAATCCTATAAAAATAGGGATAATGTGCATTTTCGTTCAAGCACTACTTAGAATACGGTTAATATAATCTTTATCTAATTTAACCTGCAGTATACTCAATTCTTTAATAGAACAAGTTAAATCCACACCAAACCATTTAGCATACCCCTTGACAATATTCTTACCA
>CAWUIH010000159.1:0-1661 GCA_963922495.1 uncultured Coxiellaceae bacterium
TTGCATGGCTTTGTCTGATGCAGCTTTGCTTTGATTTAATTCACTTTGTCTAGCATAATCTTTTTGTGCGTAACCTAAATTAGATTTTGCCAAAAGATAATCTTGCTGCAACTGAACAATCTGTGGATCTTCTAAAACAGCTAAGGTTTCGCCTTTATCTACGTGCATTCCTGGCATATGACGAATAAAACGCACATAGCCACCACTTGGTGCAGAAACGCTTGCTAAATTCTGTGGCGGAACATCTATCGTTCCATTTAACCCAAATTCCGCAATAGAAAAAAAAGAGTATTTTAGTATTCTAATATCCAACTGCGTAGCAGTAGAAAAAAATAAGCGATGAAATTCGAGCTATCCTTTACCAATAAAGAGATTACGCCTTGGGGAGGCATGGTGTTTTTAAAGCAAATGTTGGACAAAATCGGCTTTAGAGAGCAAATTGAAAAATGCGAATCTTTACCTGTGTCACTTTCCAATAATTCTTATAAAAAAGAAGTTTTGCTTGAATCTTTTATTACGAGTATTTGGTGTGGTGCCAATCGTTTTTTGCACACAGAAATTACCCGTGCAGATAAGGCTCTTGGGGAAATATTTGACTGGCGAAAGACCCCTGCTCAGGACGCATATAAACGCTATTTTGGCAAGTTTACACAACACATCAACCAGCAAGTTGGGCATCATTTTTTCAGTTGGTTTTTTCAGAATTTGAACCTCAATTATTTTACGTTAGACATTGATTCATCTGTAATTACTCGATACGGAGAGCAAGAGGGAGCAAAAAAAGGCTACAATCCTAAGAAAAAAGGAAGAAACAGCCATCATCCTATCATTGCATTTGTGAACGATGTAAAGATGGTCGCTAATTTTTGGCTCAGGAGCGGTGATACTTCTTCGGCAAATAATTTTGTAGGATTTTTAGAAGAAACACTCTTAAATTTTGGGGATAAAAAAGTAGGATTAGTTCGTTTGGATAGTGGTTTTTTCCAGAAAGACATTATGGATTATCTTGAATTAAAAACACTCCAATACATCATCGCTGCAAAATTTACTCACCCCATTCAACACTTGATAGACCAGCAAGATTTTTGGATAAAAGTTGATGAGGGCATCGAAATTTGCGACAAATATTATCAAGCAAAAAACTGGGAAAAGCCAAGAAGGATAGTCATTGTAAGGCAAAAAATAGCACAACGGCCGAATGCGGCAGGCCGAATATTAAGCCTGTTTCCGGAAGATGAAATCCATAGAAATTATCGCTATTCAGCCTATATTACCAACCAAGAACAATCGGCAACAGATGTTTGGAGAACGTACCGAAACAGAGGCGATGCAGAGAATCGAATCAAGGAATTAAAGGCAGATTTTGGAGCCGAAAGTTTTAACCTTAAAGGCTTTTTCCCTACAGAAGCTGCACTTATATTTTCGATGATTGCTTATAATCTGATGTCAATTTTCAGACTGTTTGTTCTTCAGGAAAAAACGCAGAAAACATTATCTACACTACGATATAGAACCTTTGCTATTGGAGCATATTTTGAAAAAGTAGGTGACACACTCAAACTGAAGATTGCACTCACCAAAAAACGCAGAAAATGGTTCGTCGGAATTTGGGATTACCCCATAGACTTATCTCAAAAAATTTCAACTGCGTGATTTGGGTT
>CAWUIH010000160.1:0-1651 GCA_963922495.1 uncultured Coxiellaceae bacterium
ACAATCTTCTGAATAAATGAAACTTTTATCCAATAGATAACTAGCAATGACTTGTGGCATTTAATTTTTGACAAACATCAACGACTTTTACGCCGGGTAAGCCCAGTAGTTCGGCCGTAATATTGAGGGTATCGTTTTCCTTGTTAAACATGCTGACTATCCGGTTATCCGATTAATTATTGGGTTAACCGTATTGTACAAAATTATTGCGTTCCACGCAAAGACGCGAAGAGCCGATAATTGTTTGCAATTGATCAATTTATGTTTAGTGTCCAACATCACAATAATGGGTGTCCAACATGGGAAGAATACGCAATAGCTTGGGATCATATTAATTTATTGGGATATTATCAGTTTTATCGTCGTTTAGCGCTTGATTTAGCAAAAATTATTAAATCTTGGCGTTGGCAAGAACAAGTTAATTTTGGTTGAAAATAGGTTTTTGGAAAGTCTATAAAAATAGGGGTTTTTGAATTTACTCTTGCCAGTTACGGGTCAATCTTTTAAAATTTAATCATTTTAAATCAACTGGTTAAGTCAATTTGGCGTCACTTTTAGGGAAGATATACCCGCGGAACCAACTAGCAATGACTTGACTGTTAAATCTCTGCATAATCGAAAGGCTTATACACAAAATCTGTTGATAAGATTTGAAATACAGTACTATATATAGTATCATTTAAATATGGGCGGTAAAGACAAAACACTCAGCAAAATGCGATCCAACCCTCGAGATTGGCGCATTGAGCAATTAGAAACAATTGCACGGCATTATGATATTGCTGTTCGTAAAACCGGTGGCAGCCACGTGGTGTTTGATCATCCTGGCTGGTTTGAGTTGCTGTGTGTACCGGCTAAGCGCCCAATCAAGCCAATCTACGTTAAAAAATTTGTTGAACTAATTGATTTGCTGAAGGAGCGAGAAAATGATGAAAATGCCTGAATATCCTTTTACGATTCGCCAGCTTTCTAATGAAGAGGGTGGTGGATTTCTGATAGAATTTCCAGACCTTCCTGGCTGCATTTCTGATGGCGACTCTATTGAAAAAGCCATGGAAAATGGACAAGATGCGTTACAGTGTTGGTTAGCTGCCGCCAAAGAATCTAGGCGAAAAATACCTGAGCCTGGTGAGCTAGAATCTCAAAGTGGAAAGTGGGTTCAACGTGTACCACGCTCAATACACTATCGATTAGTTGAGCGTGCTAGACGGGAAGGGGTGAGCTTGAATACCCTGGTTGTATCAATGCTTGCTGAATCTTTAGCTCGTGCTACAAAGAAAAGGAAAAATGCTGCTTAGCGCTATGCTATACAATAACCCAAGTTTCGTGTTGGGAAATACCCATCATTAGCGCTGGGCCCGGGTCCGATTTTTTATTGAAACGATTGAATAAATTTTGCTCAAATAGTAAAGTTTAGGCTCCTCGCGCTTTTGCGTGGAATGGCTAGAAAGCGCACATGCCAGGAGCGAACCTTTGTATACCCTGCGTGTCTAATAACAAACGCTGAAACAGCCTGGTAACACTTGCTAATCCATAGCATCGCCGCTTCAATACTTTGACCTTATTATTAAAGCCCTCAACAAACCCACTATTATTTCGGCTCTTCGCGTCTTTGCGTGGAACGCAATAATTTTGTACAATACGGTTAACC
>CAWUIH010000161.1:0-1629 GCA_963922495.1 uncultured Coxiellaceae bacterium
GCGTCACACGCCTGAAACTGAGGAAGTATTCCCACATACCTATACTTTTTCTAAAGGTTATTTATCTGTAACAGATGCTCCTGGTTTGGGTGTTGATTTTGATGAGAAATTGGCAGCAAAATACCCATATGAACGTGCTTATCTGCCGATTAACCGTAAACTTGATGGGACGATGTTTAGTTGGTAGGTGAAGTTAATTTTTATATTAGTTACGAGTAATCGATGAAAAAACAAGTTTTTTCTCTAGTGTTGTTTACATTTGTATCGAGCGCACTCTCAGCTCCAAGTAGTTCCGCTATCAATCCCGCCACTGGTGCTGCTAATGTACGAAATGCCGGTCCGGCACTTAGTGATGCTAAAGCTTCATTTTTAGCGACTCCCAAAAAAAATATAATTACTATTACCTTGAAGGCGAACAAAACCACAGGATTCATGTGGTTTCTGTCTCATTACGATTCGAAATTGATTCAGCCAGTGAGTTACAATTATTTGGCACCGAAAAATACGTCGTTGATAGGTGCCTCAGGATACAGTATTTGGCAATTTAGAGTAAAAAAACGGGCTTTTTTGGTGCCACAGCAGACACGAGTGGCTCTAACTTACATTAAACCTTGGGAGGCTAAAAAAGGTACCACCCTAACGTTCACTATCAATACAGTGGGAACTACTCAATAGTCTATCTTTTCGCTTTTACTTGGTTTTTAATGAATCAAAAAAATGAAAAAGCTATATATTTCTTTAGCGACTAAAAACTGTTTTAAGTTTCTTTTCAACCAAGTGCTTTTGTAATTTTACATACATTGGTAGGCCATTTTCGTAGGGTGGGTAGGATTCCCCAGCAATCAGTGGCGCTAAGTAGCGGTGACATTTCGGTGTGATACCGAAGCTGTCTTCGCTAATAAAATCTCTTGGCATGAAATGTTCGACATTAGCAATTTTAGCCAGTAGAGCGGTGCCGATTTCCCAGGTGTATTCAGGGCCGGGCTTACGATTAATCGTCAGCATTACATCCGTTTGACCTTGCAAGGCAAATTTAATTGCGGTTTTACCCAAGTCATAGGCCTGTTCAACATCAGTTTTTGAAGCAATATGACGAGCAGCTCGCTGCAAGTAATCGGCAACTGCCCAATGGTATTTATATCCTAAGTGTTTTTTAATCAAGCGAGCCAACACAGGTGCAACACCACCTAATTGCTCGTGACCAAAAGCATCTTTCAGACCTGATTCTGAAATAAAGCGGCCATCACGATGTTTGATACCTTCAGACGCGACAATAACGCAAAAGCCATAATCCTCCACAGATTGTTTTACTTTGGCTAAAAAGGCAGTATGGTCAAATGTGACCTCTGGGAAAAGGATGATATGTGGCGCATCGCCTGGCTGCCTTTGACCAAGCCCTGCAGCTGCAGCGATCCAACCGGCGTGGCGTCCCATGACTTCCAATATGAAGATTTTGGTGGAGGTTTCTTTCATGCTATAGACATCAAAAGCAGCTTCTTGGGTCGAGATTGCAACATATTTGGCCACTGACCCAAATCCAGGGCAATTGTCAGTAAATGCTAAATCGTTATCGATAGTTTTAGGTAGTCCTATACATGTCAGTGGGTAGCCCATTAAGCGACTCATTTG
>CAWUIH010000162.1:0-1594 GCA_963922495.1 uncultured Coxiellaceae bacterium
AACAAAAATATCAACGATTCTACCAAATCTATCCCTCAGTTGCGACAGAACCCCGATAAACGATGCAGTGTTACGATATAGGCAGACATTAAAACACAAAACGGGGAGGTATGGTGTTTCTTAACACAGTCGTTTATCACCGTTACCGTTCCATTATCGATAGAAAAATAGTTGTATTTGCCGGTTTTTTTTCGATGGGCGTGTGTGGATTGAATGGTATCCAGTTGATTGCCGTCTAAATCGATATCCGTGACGGCTTGTTCCCAGAAATGCGCAGATTCCGGTTTGTGGGTTATTTGAAATAACGACCGTTTAAAATCCACGTATGCTGCTAATGAAAGCGGAAATGCCTTATGCCATGCGTCAGTTTTATTATAATAGTCCGAGATAAAATTTATTATGTATTTTTCAGACAAACCATCCACGATGATGTGATGAAAACATAACACGAAAAAATAATGTGTGTTGGAAAGTTGAATCAATGTCGCTTTATAAAGCGGACCTTGACGCAGGTCAAAAGAACATTGCCTCAGTGCGTTAATTTTGGCATGGAGAGCATGATTGCAGTTTGTGATTTCATCCTTGGATAAATCAATCACTGTCACGCATTTGGTCGTGGGACTCCGCCGATGCACATGCAGGCCTTCTTTTTTTTCAAGAAAAAAAATATTCAATACGTCATGTGTATTAATGAGTGATGACACCGCGGCGATCAACTTTTCTTTCTTTAAAGGACCTCGCAATTCATAGGCCAACGAGATGTTATGGCTTGTCGAATTTGGGTTTAATTTCCACTCGTTCCAGAAAATATCATTTTTTTCAAGAATACATGGGGTTGTTGGTTGTAACATTTTTTAAAATCACTCCATAGGGGTTATTCACACCATGATGGACGTCAACTAACGTTTTTTATACTGTGAATAATCAACACATGCTACGGTGTGCACGGTCAGTCAACTAATACACGGATTAGTGTACACAAATACGGGATCTCGTGAAAATACGATAGGAACTAAACCACGATGGTGACATTGCACAGTGACATAAAAGTATCAGTCGGCTTGAGCAATGGTATTATTCAGCGGAGGAAAGTTTCGTGGACAAAACAAAGTCGAAGTGGTGATTTGGGACCAATTGTATTAAATCAAACAGTTAATGCAGGCAATATTACTTTTCTAGTGTTAAACGTCCAGGAACCGGTTAGAGTCATTTGAAAAACAGCAAGCGCAACCGAAAAAGAAATCAGTGATAATAGTATGGAAAGTGATGCGGTTAAGCAAAAAAAACGAGGCGGGTGGTTGCTGTGTTCCCAATATGAATGCGTGCCATAAAAAAGGTGAGGTATGCAAAAACAACCTTGGACTCAAGAGGCACAACAACCGTGCCATCCGTGGCAAATGACTCATCGTCAGTTGAGGGGGGAATCAAATTATCGTAAAAAGCAACACCTATTACATAAAGAATTATCGTTGAGGCGTGATTTCAAAGAATCCGTGATCGCCTTTCGATATCATGATCGGTAAAAACGAGGGTCAATAAAGGGTTCTGTCGCAACTTTTTTGGTGTTGCGCAAAAACCTCGGGGCGAGTCTATC
>CAWUIH010000163.1:0-1570 GCA_963922495.1 uncultured Coxiellaceae bacterium
ATTCAATCTTCACCACTTCGAGAATTTCGTTCAACAATTGCAACAGTTGTTCGGTGGCGGCAATGCCGTTAGTGGCGTGGGTTTCGGTATTGGCGATTAATCGTTGCAACAACGTTTCGAGTTTGATCGATGATGGCGACTGTTTGAGTTGTGCCGCGGCAGTTTCAGATTCATCCAAGAACATTTGCATCACACCCAGGATACCGGTAATCGGAGTGCGAATATCATGCGACATATTCGCAATAAATTCGGATTTGGCTTGGCTGGCTTGCGCGGCTTCTTTTAAAGATTTATTCAGTAATTTTTCTTGCTTTTTTCGCTCAGTGATATCCGTGTAAATCCCCAACACGCCAACAGTGTTACCGTCATCATCTGTTAAAGGTACTTTACTGACCAGTACATGTTTGACTGACCCGTCCGGTTGCGTTTGTTTTTCTTCAACATCTATTAATGAATGACCGGTTTTGATAACGAACAAGTCGTCTTTCGTATACTTGTTTCTATTTCCTTCAGACCAAGGAAAATCCTTATCTGTTCGTCCAATAATTTCCTCTTGGCTTGTATAGCCAAATTGTTGAGCAAATTTCAAATTACAACCTTGAAAAACCAAATGTATATCTTTCCAGAAAATATAATGAGGTAAAACATTTATAATCTTACTGAGCAATCTCTGGTTTTTTATAGTGGATTTTTTTGTCATTGTTTCAGTCTCATAGCGTTGATTTAATTACAAAAAAGTTTCTTTCCTCTTTAAAATCCGCAGAATTTTTTTTAAAACGCCGCTGAAGGCAAGAGAGATTTTTTCCGTTGGTGTGATGGATATTTGCGGTGTATATGCGAAAATGGCAAGTATGCTGATAATTTGATTTCAATGATTTTGCATAATCATGTTTTAATTCCTGGATCATTTTACTGTTCAGATTAATGCAATCTACTAATGAGCTCAGTATATGTTTCGAAGTAAATTGCTGTTGATCATTGACGTTGATATTGAGTCTGTACATGACGTCGCGTCGTATATGAAAAAATAACGCCGGTTTCATCGCCCTTAAATAGATATCATTAACGATAGTCACGGTGTCTTTTAAGTGTTTATAGACGATCATTATCATTATGTTTAAACGTTGTTGTATTAAAAGGTGATGACTCACTCGCTGGGTCACTTCGTCTGAAACACGATGAATATACGTCATTTTCATTCCTGAGAACGAACAAAAGCCAATATCGTGGAACTCGACCCCCTCTTCTAAGCGGCAATGATGTTTACTATCACGGCGATACAGATAATGATCTTTTGGTAAAAAATAGTTTTTAACATAACCAATGCTGACATCGGTTACCGGTCCACTCTGCTGAAATGCGGGAATATATTTAGCAACACCACGGAGAATTTCTTGGCTATAGCGATGACCGATTCCTTCATGTGGTAATAATTTATCAACCTCTAATTGACGCAAGCCTTTAGGACGGCGATGAGGTGGTGTGCCACAGGGATAGTATCCTGCATTGGTCACGGGCTCAAAAGTCAAAATCGCATGAGGTTTTCCTTCCTTATCATATATGCTTGTAA
>CAWUIH010000164.1:0-1533 GCA_963922495.1 uncultured Coxiellaceae bacterium
TAATAAAGTCGTGCTAATTATTTTTGCCAAAAGTGGCAAAATGGCTAAAACAAATTTGGAACAGCGTCGAGCGATTCAGTCCTTAGCAGCATCGGGCAAGACCTCGCCCCAGATAGCTGAGCAACTGAACCTATCGGTATGGACGATTCGCAAATGGCGACAGCGTCTAAAAAAAGGGGCAATATTCACTCCGAGATGGGGCGTCCTGCTACCGGTTATCTAAGCAGCTATCCTAGCGAACTACGTGAACGAATTAAAACAATTCGTGGAGCGGAGGAAGGCTGGGGAGCTAAAAGCATCATAGCTGAATTAAAGCGCAAATACGCTTACACCGATAATGAACTTCCTCACCGCAAGAGTATTGCTTTATTTCTCAAGCAGGAAGGTTTTGTTAAGGTCTATGAACGTCATAGCGACCTGCCGGACGACCAGTGTTGTGATGAACCACAAGAGGCTCATGACTTATGGCAACTTGATGGTCGGGGTAATGAAGTCGTTGAAATGGACTCTGAGGAACATCCTCAACAGAGTGTTGCCTTACTGGATATTAAAGACGTTTTTAGTCGTGCTTACGTGTGTTGTTTTCCGGCACCGATGGTTTCCCAACAGGGACATCCCAGTACAAAACACTATCAATCTGCGCTTCGATTGGCTTTCGTACAACATGGTATGCCTAAAGCCATACAAACGGATAATGCCAGTGTCTTTCGGGAGAATCGCTCTAAATCTCCCTTTCCAACCCGACTACATTTATGGTTAGTCGGACTCGGAATCAG
Source organism: uncultured Coxiellaceae bacterium (assembly GCA_963922495.1). Classification (GTDB taxonomy): domain Bacteria; phylum Pseudomonadota; class Gammaproteobacteria; order Coxiellales; family Coxiellaceae; genus CAWUIH01. Next base: position 777 of record CAWUIH010000164.1, read on the forward strand.
GCTTTGTCATAGTCGGGTACACCAACCTACTGACCAAGCGGTTGTAGAGCGTTCACACGAAGTACTGTATAATCAAATTCTCAAAGGAGATAAAACATTCAGAAATTGGGAGCATCTATATGAGCGTTGCCAACAAAGAAGGCAGGCACTCAACTATGATATTCCTTCCACCTCTTGTGATAATCAACCGCCTTTGGTAGCACACCCCCAAGCGGTACATTCACAAAAGATGTATCATCCGCAAAAAGAGGCGGATTTGATAGACATCACAAGAGTGTACGACTATCTGGCTAACTGCAAATGGTATCGGAAAGTGGCAACCAATAAAATTATCTCACTGGCTGGACAGACCTATTATATACCACTTGCACAACCCAATGAGCAACTTGAAATTACCTTTTGCAATAAATGCGGGTATCTACTGTTCCAAAATGACAAAGAACAAATCATTGCTATCCAACCTATCAAGGGAATGGATAAGCAGTATTTGATGGGGGAAATGGCAAGCATTTTTAATATGCCCGCTTTGCAACTACCAATCCCTTTTGACTGGCACGATGAAGTTAGCATGACTTTATTACATTCAGGTTAGTACGACTTAATTACATTTAACAAGGATTCCATCCTAAGTAATCATCAACATAGCCATTACCGTCATCGTCTATTCCATTATTAGGAATTTCTGACCAGTTTCTCCAGTAATTTGTGGCTAAATCAGGATGATCGAAATCAGCACCAGTATCAACAACCGCTATAA
>CAWUIH010000165.1:0-1532 GCA_963922495.1 uncultured Coxiellaceae bacterium
GAGATACTGTCTTAAGAGTCAAGTCTAAATCATATTAAAATGGAATCATTTTAATTATGAACGCCTTCGGCGGTTATTCGAAAAAGGGGCCAGCCCCTTTTCAACCCCGCGATATTTATGGAAACAATATAGCAAGCGCAAGAGCAGCAAGACTGCCCTTGCTATACCCCTTTTCACGGCCATCGCCTTCGCAGGCTGTACCGCGATCTTAGAGTCACTGAAAAATAATCAATGACACGATGTAATTTAATATCCCATAGACAACAATAAAATTAATACTCGTATGTTCAGTAGATTTATTTTGTCTTTGTTAGGATTATTTCACGAACAACAAAGAAGCGCAGGATCAAAGTATTTTTGTGATTTTAATACGCCATAAATAATATGCACTAACTTCCTCATTACGGCACAAATAGCCACTTTTTTTGCCTTCCCTTTATTCACTAATTTCTCATAAAAAGCTTTTATATTCGGATCACGTTGAATGGCCACCAGTGCTGGCATATAAAACATTTTACGTAACTCTGCATCACCTATTTTTGACAAACGTGTATAATTTAGGGATGTTCCCGATTGTGCTTGTTGTGGGGTCAGTCCAATAAACGCAGCCATTTGTTTAGCTTTATCAAAATTATTGACTTTATCCCCTAAAAACGCTATTGTCTTGCTGCTTGTTTTTTCCCCTATTCCTGGAATACTACGTAATAATTCTGAATTTTTCTTCATACTCTCATCTTGATTGATATGCTCTGCAACCTTTATTTCCAGCTTATTACGTTCTTTTTTTAAGTAGGTGATATGCTCATTAATCGATTGTTCAATAGATCCCGCTACTTTTTCTAAACGATTTTGCTCTTGCAGAATCATCTTACTCAATGTATCGATTCTTTTTACTAACGCTTGTAACATTTGTGTGTTTAATGATAATGGATGCCATGCTAAAGGATTAAATAATTTACAATATAGACAAATAAATGTTGCATCCACACCATCCGTTTTATTTCTTGCCGATTGACTTTTCATGAAATAGCTTATTTTTGCAGGATTGACTATACTCACAATATGTTTGTGCTCATATAAAAAATTAGCGAGAGCATCACCGTATTTTCCTGTTGACTCCATACAGAAGTGACCACGATCAACCGAATAACACTTGAGCCATTTGTTCAAGTTGTTAAATCCATCTTCAGTATTATCAAATGATTGAATATAACTTTTACTCTCGATTTCTATCGCTGCCACAAAACTTAATTTTGCTATATCTATTCCCACACATATTTTCGTCATTGTAAAAATCCTCTTTTTTGGTAAAATCACACGTGGGAAATATTCATTCGGATCAACCTTGTAAATGCAGGCTCGCAGCCTAAGATACTGTTCGATCTCTTAATGAATAGAATGGGTGGAAGGGAGCAAAGTCTCAGAAGCAGGCTTGATGCCTAAGGTCCGGCACGGCTTCACCTTCCACCTTCCCAGGTGCCCCTGAGATTGTAACAATATTTGAATATCGCTACAGGAGCATGATACAAGGT
>CAWUIH010000166.1:0-1526 GCA_963922495.1 uncultured Coxiellaceae bacterium
GGCTGATTTGACATAAGCGCCGGAATCTTTCATTCATGTCTTCACTAGGCGACCTTAAGAGACAATATTTTGATCATATTAAAGAAAGGCTCGTTTGCGGCTTTCCGCTTGAAGTCAAACTCACCATGCAGATTGACATGCGCCCATGCAAGAACTGAGCCTTCCCTTATCAAGGAAATCATTTCAGCACGTTCTCTTTCGTCAGAACAATTAGTCAGTAGTTGTGACAAATAGAGATAATTCCAAAGTACGATACTATTTTGGATTAGCACTTTGCAAGCCACGGCTATATTGTGTTCCGTAGGATCAGCCTGCTTGAATTCACTGTTATTTGCATAAAATATCGCTTTAGCAAATTTGTTTGATGATTCAATGCGGTTGAGTTGTTTTTCAATTCGTTGTCGCAATTTTACATCATCAAAATAAGTCAAAATAAAAAGTGATTTGATAATGCGACCAAATTCTTTAAGTGCTTTATAAAGTGGGTTATCTTTTGCATATGAGCTTAACCGTTTAAATAATTGCGAAGCACTAACTTTATTTAACCTGATCGTAGCCATAAATCTCAAAATATCTTCCCAATGTTTTGCGATTAAATTTTGACGAATTGGGCGACGGGGGAGAATTTTGTATCCACGGTTTTTATAGTATTTCTTCGTGTGAAACGCATATATTTTTTGTTTACCAACATTTTTAATGCGTGGAGCATAAGCAGTTTCAAAAAAATGTGTTGTTCCAAACACAAGCTCCGTGTAGCCATGTGTGTCCGTAGATTGGATATCTATTTTTGGAGCGTTCATGTTATTGAGACCATCTATCACATAAGCTGCTTCACGCTCAGACGAGCTCATAACATTGTGATGAAATAGAATCTGTCTATCGTCAATAAAAGTATAAATACTGATACCACGATCTTTCCCAAAATATTTGAATGAATAAGTCGCTAGTAAACATTCCACAGAAACACCAACTTTTCTACCGTCGCTTGAACCATGGCGTTCATTTTTAACCTCAGCAAAGATATGTGGTAATGCCAATCGATTAATAAATTCTCGAATTCTGTCATTGGCAGCAGTCAGAGTTTTTAATGAAAAGTACCAGTTTACAGCGTTACTCATGGTATTTTGATTAATCCCAGCAGATATTTGTGCCATTTTAGATACACCAATATTGCAGCCAAGTCCTATAATACCTGCATAAAATGTTGGTGAGTGGGGTTTAGGTTTGCTGTGCTTAACAGAATGATGGGAGAATGTGTTTGTAAATTTTGTTATATGATCTATATCTGACAATACCCGCAGGATGGGGATATAGCCCACTTGATTCAAAAACCCAGAAATATGCTTTGTTTCTTTCTCATCAAGTGCTGGTGTGGCGATTTGAACACGATCATCATTTTTATCGTCAAATGAAATATGTGGGTTGAGATTTTTCAAAACGCGCTGATTTACTGTGTGATATTTTTCATCCAAGTGTTTTATCAAATTTTTCATTACAGTATCATAGTCTGAAAATGCTTCCAATCC